>JBBJLY010000034.1:0-50084 GCA_037720695.1 Kofleriaceae bacterium
CGTAGTCGCCGGGCGCGACCGCGATCCGCACCGCCTTGCCCTTCGCCTTGTAGGTCTCCGCGATCACCGCCTTCGCCCGCTTGTCCTGGACCAGCGTCTGGCCCTCGAGCGAGGCCGGCAGCGTGATCGCACGGGTCGCGGCGCGCGGAAACGACAGCGCCACCTCGCCATGGCCCTTGAGGTCGACCTCGAGGCTGACGTGCTGGCCACCGACGGCGGTCGCCGCGGTCGCGATCAGCGTCTGGTGGTACGCGTAGCGATATGCCTCGTCGACCGAGACCGAGCCATCGTTGTTTCCATCACCGGCGCCGCGCATGCCGACGAGCAGGTGATGCGTGAAGTAGGACGAGCGCAGTTGCTCGCTCTCCTGGGACAGCTCGCTATCGCTAGAGGATGCGAGGACCGCCGTGCCAGTCGCACCGAGTTGCTGGCGCGAGTTGAACGAGAAGTCGGCCGCGGGGGTCGCGCCCTTGACGCGCGAGAACGCGCCGCTCTGGCAGGCATCGAGCACGACCACGGTGAGCGCGGCCGGCACGGAGAACAGCCACTGGCGGAGCTCGGCGAGGGGCAGCGCGGCGGGCCCGAGATCGATCGCGGTCGCGCGCGCATGGCCCGAGTAATAGAAGAACACGCGGACCTGGCGACCGGCGGCGGTGTCGGCCTTGACCCGTGCTGACAGCTGATCGAGCCGCTGGCGCAACACGTCCGGTGTCGGCTTGACGACGACGTCGACCGATCCGGACGTGTAGCCACCGAGCTCGGTCAGCAGCGCGCCGACCCGCCGGGCGTCATCCTCGGCGTAGCGCAGCTCGGTCTGACCCGGACCGGCCGCGTTGGAGCCGACGACCAGCGCGTAGGTCGCGACCGCCGGATTCGGCTCGGCGGGCTGGGCCGCCGCGATGCCGGTCGACGCGGCCAGCGCGGCGAGGGCCAATGGGAACAGGGGACGGAACATGGGGCTGCCTTTCGCCTCGTATGACACGCCAGTGCAGCGGGGTGGGTACCGGAAACGACCGGCACGAGCTGGCGCGCCGAATCGGCGTGCGCGCGCCGATTCAGCGTCGGCATCTCCGGTCAATTCGCACACTTGGGACGGTAACCGGCTTGCACGAGGGTCCGACATGCGAAGCGTTGCCGTGCTCTGTGCTGTCGTGTCCTCCCTCCTGTCCTCCGTCCCGTCGCGGGCGCAGATGCCCGATCGAACGGCCATCCTCCCGGCGCCACCGACCGGTGCCTCCGGCGAAGGCCAGCGCACGGTCGAGCGCCTGATGATCGCCTGGTACGACTCGCTGTGGAAGGGCGAGTGCCTGAAGGACGAAGATCCTGCGCCGAGCATGGCGAAGCTCGCCGCGATGATCGCGGCGCACCCGATCGCCGTCGAGCGTGCCGCCTACAACGAGTACTACAAGGTGCACCTGTACCCGAAGACCAAGGCGTGGCACGAGGGCGTGCCCGGGTTCGGTACGCACGTGGCGATCGAAGCGAGGCGCAAGGCGTGGTTCGAAGGGCGCGACTCGGGGGCACCCAAGGCGCGCGAGGCGAAGACTCCCGCGCAGATCCGCGAGCTCGTGGGCGAGCTCGTGGCGTTCGTCAAGCGCACCACGGCGGACCACAAGTTCGTCTCGGAGCTGATGGCGGTGTCGGGTTGCTACAACAAGACGACCGAGTTCCAGTCCTGGCGGCACGCGACGAGCGAGCGCCCGATGTCGGATCGCGTGGAAGGCATCCTCGCGAAGTCGGTTCCTCCTCTCACCAGTGCGCAGCAAGCGGACAACGCGTTGAACAACCTCAACGCGGAGCAGCCGGAGGGTCAGGCCCAGCGCGGCAGCGTGATCGAGTCGGGCTACCTCGCGTACGCGCAGCTCCTCGCGGACGCGCCGCTCGCGGCCGCGTACGGGGAGCTGGCCGCGATCGGCAAGGCCGGCGATGCGGCGCGTTACCCGAAGCTGACAGAGGAGCTCGGGATCGTGCTCGCGAACCGCGTCAAGCAGGCGAAGCTGTCGGCGAAGGTCTCGGCACCCGCGGCGGTGACGAGCCTGCTCTCGAAGTTCGACGCGAAGGGCGCCCGCGCGATCTCGGCGATAGAGCATAACGACCGGATGCAGACCGACCAGGTCGAGAAGAACGGCAAGCTGTACGAGCGCTCGTACCGCCTGGTCTACGACGCGGTGGGGATCGAATTCATCGTCAACGATCGCAAGAAGTGGCTGCCCGATCTCCCGGGCCTGCCGGCCGCGCAGGTGTGCGAGCTGCACGCGGGCCACGCGATCAAGTACACGAAGGGCTTCGGTCGCAAGCTCGGGAAGTGGGAGCTCCAGGAGGGCGTGTCGAGCATGATCGTGTGCCCGAAGTGAGCTAGTCGTCGGTATCGTCGAGGTGGATCGCCCGGCGCAGCGTGTTGTGCCCGAACTTGTCGGCGAGCTTGTCGAGTGTGTCGCCGAGTCGCTCGCCGCGGGCGCGAGCGGCCTCGTCGAAGCCGAGCTGGCGCGGCGCATCGCGCGGCTCGAGCTGGGTCGCCGAGATGCCGCACAGCCGGACCCGGCAGCCCTTGCGAGGCTCGATCGCGACCCGCGCAAGCAGCTCGATCGCGGTGCGGCCGAGCACGTCGCCGCTCGAGCTCGGCGCGTCGAGCGTGGTGCGGCGGGTGATCTGGCGGAAGTCGTCGTACTTGATGATCAGCACCACGGCGCGGGCGCGCAGCGATGCGACCCGCAGGCGATGCGCGACACGGTCGGCCTGATCGAGCAAGACCACCGCGAGCTCGCCCTTGTCGTCGTGGTCGTCGTCGAATGTCTCCTGATGGCCGATCGAGACAGCATCGTGCTCGGCGATCACCTCGCGCGAGTCCTCACCGCGGGCGAGGGCGGCGAGGTGGTGGCCGGTCGCGGCGCCGAGCCGGCCAACGAGCGCGGCCTCGGGATAGCGCGCGACATCACCGATCGTCTGCAGCCCCATGCTCGCGAGCACCTCGCGGGTCGCGGCGCCGACGCCCCACAGCCGGGTCATCGGCAGGGGATGGAGGAACGCGGTGACCCCGTCGGGTGCGACGACGCGCAGGCCGTCGGGTTTGTCGATGTCCGAGGCGATCTTCGCGGCGAACTTGATCGGCGCGACGCCGACCGAGGCCACGAGCGACAGCTCGTCACGGACACGGCGCTTGATCTCGCGCGCGATCGTCACCCCGTCGCCGAGCAGGCGCTCGCTGCCGGTGACGTCGAGGAACGCCTCGTCGATCGACAGCCCTTCGACCTCGGGCGAGAAGTCCCCGAGGATGCCGAAGAACCGCCGCGACGCCTCGCTGTAGCGATCCATGCTGTGGCGCACGACGATCGCGTGCGGGCAGCGACGCAACGCCTCGGCCATCGGCATCGCGGACTGGATGCCGAACACGCGCGCCTCGTACGAGCACGCGGCGACGACGCCTCGGCGGGCCGAGCCTCCGACGAGCACCGGTTTGCCGCGCAGCTCCGGGTCATCCCGCTGCTCGACCGCCGCGAAGAACGCGTCGAGGTCGATGTGCAGGATGGTCCGGTTCACTTCGGCATCGTCTGCTCGATCGCGGGGACCTCGGGGAGCATCGCCTGCTTGACGACGGTGACGAGGATCATGATCGCAGCGATCGAGGACAGCAGCAGGGTCCACGCCCAGCCCGGCATCGGCTTGATCTGACCCATCCCGTACCGCTTGATCCGCGCGCGGACCAGCCCGTGGACGCTCAGGATGCCGAGCGCGACGACCAGCAGCTTGATGTGGAGGTACCCGGCGCCCGGGGCGCTGAACTTCTTGAAGATGATCGCGCTGGCAAGGCCGCAGCCCATCGCGAGCGTGGCGGCGAGGTCCATCGACATCGCGATCGAGCGCTCCATGAGGGTCAGCTTCTCGTGGGCGTCCTTCGGCGCGTGGCTATGGATCCGCAACAGCCAGTAGACGCTGGCCAACCCCGAGATCCACAACACCACGCCGATGAGGTGACCCGCCTTGAGCCAGGCCTGAATCTCTGGGGACATGCCCCGGTTGTAACACCAGCACCGACACCCCGGTGCGGTCGCGCAAGGGGTATGATCGCCAGGTCGACGTGGCGCGAGTCCTCAAGGTCTTCTTCCACGACGCTTGCTTCGACGGCACGACGTCGGCCGCGTTGTTTGCGGCGTTCTATCGCGACGTCATCGATCGTGACGTCGTGGTGCACCCCGTCGGCATGGTCCATCGGGACGGCGATCCATTCGAGGGCATCCCGCTCGACGCCGACGACCACGCCTGCGTGGACTTCCGGTTCTGCGCGGATCCGCGGATGCGATGGTGGTTCGATCACCACCCCACCGCATTCCAGCCGGCGCGCCTGCGCGAGGTGTTCGAGACCGCGCATCACCCGACCTGGTTCTTCGATCCGGCGTCGCCATCGTGCGCGGGGCTGATCTCGCGGGCGCTCGCGGCCGGCTGGGACTGGCGGCCACCGGCGCACCTGGTCGAGGCGGTGGCGTGGGCCGACACGATCGACGCCGCGCAGTTCCCGTCGGCCGAGGCCGCGATCGCGCTGACCAACCCGGCGCAGCGGCTCGCCGCCTGGCTCGCGCATGGGCGCTCGAACCTCGACACCGTGCAGTACGTCGACTGGCTGTCGCGTTATTCACTCGCCGAGGTCGCCGCACGGAGCGATGTTGCCTCGCAGCTCGCGGAGGTCGAGCACGAGCGCGCGCGAGAGCTCGACGACGTCAAGGAGCTCGGGGTGTGGGCCGGGGACGTTGTCGTGTTCGACAGGTTCGCCGATGTCGGCGCGCGCAGCCCAGGCTTCCTCGGGTATCTGCTGTTCCCGCGCTGCCTCTATGCGGTGTCGGGCACGCGCAGCGACACCACGATCAAGATCTCGGTCGGCCTCAATCCGTGGAGCACGACGCCGCGCCGGCATGACATCGGCGAGCTGTGCGCGCGGCACGGCGGGGGTGGTCACGCGGTGGTCGGCGGCGTGACGCTGCGTGCCGACGAGCTCGAGCGGGCGCAGGCAACGCTTGCGATGATCGTGCGCGAGCTCGCCGAGACTGGTCCAGGATAGCCGCGTCAGAACGCCGCGGATCGACACCCGGCGCTGTCGCCGTCGACCTCGACGGCGACCGGCGTTCGGGTCGTGAGCGCGCGATACCACAGGAAGCCGGCGGCGACCGCCGGGCCCCGCCCAGGCTGGCGCCGACGACGAGCCCGGCGTTCCACCGCCGGACCCGCTTGGCCTCGTCGTCGTAGACATCCTGGCTCGCGGCGTACGGCAGCGGCTTCGCGGCATCGTGCGCACGACCGTGGGCGTACACCGCGAGGCCGGCACTTGCGACCGCGACCACGGACGCGATCACCGGCGGGAGCTTGGACGGGGCCTCGGAGACCTCGTCGGCGCGTGCGGGGACGGCCGTGACCGAGATGGCACACGCGGCGAGCATCGACACCCACTTCACGATCCCGAGCGTACCAGCGATACTTCGTCGGTGACTCGCGCGATCGTCCTCGTCGCGGTGGCCGGCTGCGCGAAGGTCGAGCCACTGGCACACGACAATCGCGCGCTCGTCGTGGTCGACGATCTGGCGGCGCCGACCAAGGTGACCGAGACCGGGTACACGCTGGTGTTCGGGGCCGACGGGATCCGGATGCCCGTGGCGCTGACCTACAACCGCAACCCCGTGATCGCGCCGAATGCGCGCTGTCGCGATCCGCAGCTGATCGGGCTCGCGCTCGATCCCGTGAAGCTCGTGGCGGCCGGGCAGCTCGGGAGCTCGACGCTGACCACCGTGATCGGCGTCGACGATGGCTCCGGCAGCGCGATCGCGCAGCTCGAGGTCGCGTATGACGTGCCGTTCACCTGTCCAGCAGGCGAGCAGCAGCTGAGCGGAACGACGGTGTTCACGTTGTTCCCCGGCCGCATCCACCGGCGAGACCTTGTCACGCCGGTCGCCACGAGGCTCGCCAGCGTCACTGGCTGCGGGCAGTGCGAGGCGCCGATCGGTGGTGGCTTCACGCTCGCGAGCTACTGGCGGGTGGCCGTCGACGTGGTCGCCGGGGTGCCGCGGTTCGTGCGTCCCGACGGAACGCCGATCGGGACCGCGGCCGTGCCGCCGGGAACCTGCGCGCTGATCGACGGCAAGCTCGTCGCGCTCGCGTGGCGCGGTACGGGTGGCACGTCGCGGATCGAGGAGTCCGCGTTTCGGTACGAGCTGCTGCGCGACGTGCCTGCCGTCGAGCCGATCGAGCGCAGCATCGAGTCGGACCTCGTGCTCGGCGAGCTCACCGACCCGGCGCAGTGCGGTGCGATGCTCGGTGGGGCCAGCGATCCCGCGCTCGTCGTCGATGGCACGCCGGTCGAGATCGGGCCGGATGGTATCTACCTGACCGAGGCCCGCGGCGATCGGATCGAGCTCACCACCGAGCGCACGATCCCGCACGGGTTCGCCGTGCTGGTGCCGCGCGATCTCGCGCACGTCTACCGGGTGACCAGCGGGGCGAGCGCGGTCGCGCACGTCCGCCAGCGAACCGACGACGGCTATCTGTTCTGGTTCGACGAGCCGCTGGTGGCCGGCGACACGATCACGATCGACGTCGACTGACCGCCGTCAAATTTGACGACGCTGGACGGCCAACTCGTGACGATCGCGAGCTGCGGGCCGGCATGCGGGTTGCTGCACAGGCAGGCATGACGGCCGCGCTTGCTCGTCCAGTCGAAAGTCGCATCACGCTTCGCCGGGCCGAGCCTGGCGACTGCCAGCGCGTCCACGACTACAACTTCTCCGCCGACGCGCGGGCGGTGTCCGGATCGACGGCCGCCGTGTCGTACGCCGACCACGCGCGGTGGTTCGGCAACCGGCTCGCTGATCGTGCGGCGCCGATCTGGATCGTCGAGCACGGTGGCGCGCCGATCGGGACGGTCCGGATCGACGTGCGAGACGGTGCAACCGCACGGATCTCGATCGCGCTCGAGGCGGCCGGCCGCGGCAACGGCAACGGGCGCCGCGCGGTCGAGCTCGCGTGCGCGTCGTGGAAAGGCCCGGTGATCGCCGAGATCCACCCGGCCAACGCACGCAGTCGCACGTGCTTCCTCGCGTGTGGCTTCGCGCAGGTCGGTACCCGCGACGGCTTCGATGTGTTGTCGTGGACTCCGTGAGCTAGAACCGACCGCCGAACGAGATCGTGGCGCCGCCTTCCGCGCGTACCTCGATCTGCGGCGGCGTCAGCGCGCGGTACCACAGGATGCCGCTGGCTCCCGCGCCGAGCACCGCGACGACGCTCGAGATCGCGAGCCGCGTGTTCCACTTCTCGATCACGTCGCGATCGGACTCGTAGGTCATGGTGTCCAGTGCGAAGTCCGCCACATCGGAGCGGCTGTGCGCCTTCGAGTACGAGACCACGATCCCGACGATCGCGAGCACGGTCACCGCGCTGGTGGCGATCGCGGGGAGCTTGGAGCGCGAGCCCTCGCGCAGGGTGGTGGCGGCGGGCAGCGGCTTCTCAATCTGCTTCTCGAGCTTGATCCGCTGCGTCTGCTGCGCGCGCGACGAGGTCACGATCTCGACGGTGCGATCCGTGTGACCTTCTGCATGCACGGTCACGCGATGGCGGCCGAACGGTAACCAGACGACGCGCGAGCCGACGAACGCCTCGTCGCTGCCAAAGCCTTCGATCGTGACCGCGGACGCCGAGGGCTCGACGCTGAATTCGACCGGCGTGAACTCGCCCGCACGCAGCGTGGTCTCGATCGACGCGAGGACGGCCCGGGCAGCCTCGACGAACTGGGGCTCGAGCGAGGCGCGATCGAGACAGCGCGCGAGGAGCAGGTGGGCGGGCGCGGGCTGGTTCGCCTTGTACGTGGTGATCCCGATGTTGCAGTAGAGATCGGGCCGCGGATCTGCTCGGTACGCCTCGCGGAACTTGGCCGCGGCGTTCGCGAACTCGCCCGCCTGCGCGAGGGCCTCGGCCTCGGCGGCGGCACGATCCGCAGCCGCCGGATCTGCCGCGACACGCAGCGGGACCGCCACGATCACGATCGCGAGCACCAACCAGGTCCGGATCACGGTCCGCAGGCTAACACGTTGCCGCACCCACCGACCGGCGTGATACTGACGCGGTCATGACACGGGCGTTCGGTTTATTGGCGCTGGGTGCGTGCGCGAACGTGCCCGATCCACCGGACTTCGGTCCCGACCTTGTCAGCGTCACGCGCGCGGCGGGTGGGCTCACGGTCAGGGGACCGCTGACGGTGGCCAATCAGCCACTGTTCGAGATGAGCTTTCCGTCGACGACCGAAGGCGTGCCGATGCACGACAGCCTGAAGGTCGGCGACCGAGAGACGCTGCGCCTCGCGCCGGATGGCTGCAACAGCGAGAGCCGGATCGGCGTCGCGCTGTTCCCTGCCGGGGTCGCGGTCTCCGGCGCCCTCGATCCCGCGCTCACGGTCGCCGACGCCGGGCTCGAGACCCTGGTCGAAGCGCCGGGCATGGTGAAGGTCAGCGTCACCTACGCCGTCGACTATACGTGCCCGGATCCGGAGACGTTGTCGGGGCAGACGGTGTTCACGTTCTTCCCGAGCGGGCGGATCGTGCGCCAGGACCTGAACATCAAGCCGAGCACCGACCCGCTGGATCCAGGCGGCCAGGCCATCACCTGTGGCTGCGCACCCGCAGAGGTCCCGCGGTTCTTCTTCACCAGCTTCTATGCGTTCGACGACGCCGGCGTCCAGCTCGATGCCAACGACACGATGCCGCCGGCCGACAACACCACGAAGGAGGCGTGCACGATGTTCGAGACCCATGGCGTGGGCGTCTCGTGGCCGACCCCGAACGTCCGCTACCGCCCCAACGCCGCGGCGTCGCACGTGTTCGACTTCGAGGCCAACGCCAGCACCGTCTCCAACGCCCCGCGGACGGTAACCTCGGCGATCCAGGTCCACGATGGACCGCACACTAGCGGCACGTGTGCGCAGGTCCTCGCCCAGCTCGCCGACCTCCCGATCCGGATCGGCGACGAGCGGCTCTTGATGACCGCCAACGATGGGATCTACCGGCCCACCAAGCCCCACGCGTCCGAGACCGAGATCCGTCCTGATGGCACCGCGATCCCGGGCTCGTTCGCGGTGTCGATCAACCTCGGCGGCGCGCGCCACGCAGACGTCTATCGCGAACCGGACCGCGCCGACTTCTACCGGATCCATCGCGATCCGGAGACGCCCGGCAACTTCGTGTTCGTGTTCCTGGACGGTCTCGAAGAGGGCGAGTCGATCACGATCGAGCCGCAGTCGTAGCCGTGCCCGGGCCGACCGACCCCACGATCATGTCGCGCGGCGCTCTCGACCCCGAAGGCGATCAGGCCTACTGCCCGGGCTGCAATCAGTCGTTCACGATCGATCACGAGTTCTGCCCCAACGACGGCGCGAAGCTGGTCAAGCTGAAGGTGCCGCCCGACCTGGTGCTCGGGCGCGTGTTTGATGGGCGCTACGAGATCCGCGCCGCGGTCGGCCACGGCGGCATGGGCACGGTCTACCTCGGCTGGCAGCGCTCCACGGAGCGCGAGGTCGCGATCAAGGTCATCCATCCCAAGCTCGCGACCGACCTCACGATCGCGAAGCGATTCCTGCGCGAGGCGCGGCTGTCGAGCCGGCTCAACCAGCCCAACATCGTCAACGTCTACGACTTCGGACAGACCGACGACGGCATCCTCTACCTGGTGATGGAGATGCTGCGCGGGCACACGCTGGCGCGCGAGCTCGAGTCGCAGCGACCGATGCCGGTCCGCCGGGTGATCACGATCGCCGCCCAGATCTGCGATGCCCTCGAGTCGGCTCACACGAGCGGCATCATCCACCGCGATCTCAAGCCGGGAAACATCGTCATCCTCGACGATCCGCCCGGCCGCGACCTGATCAAGATCCTCGACTTCGGGCTCGCGAAGTCGCTCGTCAACGAGTCGACCTCGCTGGTCACCCACACCGACGCGATCCTCGGCACGCCGCTCTACATGCCGCCCGAGCAGATCGAGGGCAAGCCGAGCGACCAGCGCGCGGACCTCTACTCACTCGGCTGCATCCTCTACCAGATGGTCAGCGGCCACCCGCCGTTCGTCGGCGAGAACATCAACATGGTGCTCGGCGCGCAGGTCCGCGATCAGGCCGCACCGCTCCCGGAGGCGACCCCGCAGCGCCTGGCCTCCACGATCGCGCGCCTGATGATGAAGAACCCGGCGGATCGGATCGCCACGGCCGCGCTCGTGCGCGATGCGATCTCGAGCGTCCATGACACGAGCTTCGCCGATAGCCAGCAGACCTCGCCCGATGTCGACCGCGCGCTCGTCAGCCGCCGCCACCAGCTCGCCGCCACGGTAGATCCGTCGACGCTCAGCGTCGATCTCCCGGCGCGTCGCGGTCGCGCCTGGATCCTGGTCGTGCTCGCGCTCGCAGTCGCCGCCGCCACGGTCGCGATCCTGGTGGCCTCGACCCAGCGCGCAGCGACCGCCACCGATGCCGGGGTCGCGCTTCCGCTCGATACTTGGCAGGGCGTCGATGCGGGCCCGGGCGTGATCGTCGACGGACCGGAGGTCGATGCGGCGCCGCGTCCGCGCGATGCCCGCCAGCCGGCCGTTGATGCCCGGCCTCGCCGCGCCGACGCTGCGGTCCCGCCGCCACGCCCCGATGCAGCCGGGCGACCCGACGCTGCGCTGCGCCCCGATGCTGCGGTGCGACTCGACGCTGCGGTGCGACCCGATGCGGCGGTGCGACCCGATGCGGCGGTCCGACCCGATGCGGCGGTCCGACCCGATGCGGCGGTGCCTCGCGATGCGCCAGATCTGCCGCTGCTCAAGCGGGACGCCGGCACGCGACGCTGACGCGCGTCTGCCCATGGGACAGCCGCGGGGTCTGACCCCGGTGCAGTCCACCATCGGACAGCAGCGTCAGAGCGCGACCGTGCAGCTTCAGCCGCTTCGGAATCGAGGACGTCGCCGTCTCATTCGACCGGGCGCAACGTGCGCTTGCTGGGCACCTCCGTCGTGCTGATCAGGCCGTGCTTGCGCCAGCCCTGTGCAAGCAGCCACGTCTTCGGCCGCCACACGGGCAACAGCGGATAGCCGGGTCGCAAGATCCGGACGGTCTCGAGGTCGCGCCAGCCGTCGAACGTCAGCCCGCTCGAGAACAGGTCGACCTCCCAGCCGCGCGTCAGGTTGCCGCGATGCTCGCCGTGCTTCCGCCAGTTGTTCAGAGGGTCGACCGGAATTCGGAATTCGATGCGAAGACCGAATGAGGGGCTGCGCCTTTACACACCGCGCACGCGGCTGCTGCAGGCCGCATCGCGGGTTCCGTACAACCAGTTCACGCTGCGAAACCGCGCGTGTTCGGTCTCGCGAGGAGTTCACGGCGATTCAGTCGAGCGTGATCGGAATGTGGATGCACGCAAGTCGTTGCGCGGCAGAGATGCGCAACAAGTTGTGAGCCACGATCTTTAGCAACACCTCGACGATGATCGTCGTAGCGTGACGCGAGCTCGCCCGCCGGAATCCCATGTTGTCCTCGATGTTGGAAAACGCTGGCTCGATGGTAGCGATCCGCTGACCGTAGCGTTTGGCGGCGTCGGGCTCCGACATGCGGGTTCGCATCTCGGTGCGAACCTTCTCGAGATTTAGGTCAGCAGTCAGACTCCGGGGGCGACCGGGTGCCTTGCCCGTGCATTTTGGTCGCAGCTCGCACTTGGTGCAGCCAAGCCCGTTCCATTGGTGACGGCCATCGGCCATGAGTCTCGGCTTCGACATCAGTCGATTCGCAGGACAGATCGCACTGCCGTCTTCGAGAATCTTGAAATGATCGCGATTGAAAAATCCGGTTCGGCCGATCGTGACCGGGCCTTCTCCGACATCGGCTCCCTCCGCAATCAGAACGTCGACCCACTCTCGACTTTGACTCGCGAACTGGAGGTCGGTTTCGCAGAAGTAGCCTGCGTCGGCCGCGACCTGCATGCCCTCAATGGAGACGCCTGCATCGTGAAGGACTTGTCGGGCATCGCGAACTGCATCGCCTAGCTTGCCATCGTCGGTGGTCGATTCGTCGACCAACACGCTGACGATGATGCGCTCGCTCACCCCCGAGGCCGTCGCAGTGATCCGGTGTCCTGGCAACGCAGCGCCGCTCGGAAACTTCATCAATGACGCCGAGCTGTTCGTTAGCACGATGTTTGTCCGCTCTTGCCCGGCACACTCCGCGAGGACCGCACGGTGCTTCGCGAGTTTCTTGTCGTGAATGATCAGCTTCTTCGGCGAGAGCAACGTTCGTTCAACGGCTTCGAGCTCAGCGACGCGTACACGCGACCGTTTCACGGTGCCGACCTCGTTCAGTGATGCGTTCGCACGCAGGCGCATGCTGTCCGTTGCTAGCTCCTCGACGACAATCAAGCCGGCAGCGTGAGCCTGCCGCACGGTCTCAATGAGTAGCGATTGCAGTAGCGCTCGCCGTTTTTGGCGAAACCGTTTCAGCGTTCCTGCCGCGATGGCGTGGCCGCCTGAGAGAAACCGCATGGCAGCGTCGGTCTTACATGCACGAGCAACCTTGGTCGCATGATGCAGTCCTATCTGGCTCGCGTAGAGCCAGACCGCCAGAACGCTGCGAGGGTGATGTCCGTGTCGTCCGAGCGACGAATACTCTTGTTCGATCTCCGAAAGATCGAGCCCGTCGACGAACCGCCGCACTTCACGCGATGGATGCGCACTTTCGAGGACCAGCTCTGGACAACCCCTTACGCCGTCGAGTTGATAGCCGTGGTCAACCTTGAATCGGGGCTTCGGATCCCGACGAACCCGACGGCGAATCGGCCGAGAACTGTCTTGGGTCTCCAGACGCACATCACCTGATCTCCCGATCTCGATCCCCGGTCAACCCTTGTTTTGATCGACCCTCTCAAAACGTAGGCCAGCGCGCTGCGTGCCTGACGAGGCGAGCGGATGACGACCGCGTGGTAGCGGTCCGGGAACACGCTGCCGCGTCGGCGCTCCGACCGCCGCGCGCTGATCGCGGCATTGAGGTGCTTCGCCGCCGAGATCTGGAACGCCTTCATCCCACCCGCGAGCGCTTCGCGATGGTGCGCCTCTACGAGGAGATGGATGTGCGTGTCCTGGATGCTGAGGTGCACGATCCGGAAATCCTCGCGTGTGAACGTGACCACGAGCGCCTTCCGGATCGCGAGATACGTCGCGCGGGTGCGCAACGAACGGATCTCCGCGATCGCCCGGATCACCACGTGGACCGGGTCGCCTTTGCGGAAGACCTCGCGCGTCTTGTGGCGCTCGCTCGAACGCGGTCCCTTGGCTGGACGACCGCCGCGAGCGGCCTTGTTGCGACGCCGAGATCCTTGCGTGCGGCGGCCGCGCGGGTCCCCGAAGTGGAGGGCCTGCTGGACGTGGCGCTTGCGCGAGCGCGGCATCGTTCACTTGTAGCACCGCGGATCCTGCGCAACAACTGGTTTCGCCGACATTTTGCCATTTTGCACAAGACTGCACAGGACGCCGAAGGTCATGGAAGAGGATTATGATCGCCGTTCATGATTTTGCTGCGTTCGATAGAACGCGTGACCCGCGCCGTGGACGCCGTGACCAGCGCGACGCCTGGTCCCTCGGGGTGGCTATCGAGTCGCGCAGCTCACCGCGCCCACCGCGCCTGACGCGAGCGCAGAGCGCCCGACGAAGTTTAATTTTTGGTTTCAGGTTTTGGATCCGACCCGAACCCTCCGACCCGAACCCTCCGACCGCAGCCAACCCGCCCCGACCTGATCTGATCCGAGACCGACCGATCCGACGTGTGATGCAGGCGTGATCGGCGTCCTGCATGGCACCTCGTCCCCCGGCGCGCACATGCTCGGCGCTCCGGATTCCGGAACCGAAAAAAGTAAATTTCGTCGCGGAGGTCGCGTTGGCGTCAGGCGTTGGGGGCGCGGTGAGCTGCGCGCAAATCATCGCCACGGTCGACCCGTCGGCGCGCTGGTCACGGCGTCCACAGCGCGGTCACGCGGTCTCACGTCATGGAGCCGCTCACAACGGGGACATCATCCCCGTGGCCGACGTCAACGGCCCGCGCCAAAGCCGTCCAGCTTCGGCAGCGCAGGCCATTAGCGATCAGACCGCCGTGACAGCGCGCGACGTCGCAACAGGCGGTTCCGATCGGCCATGGGACAGCCGCGGGGTCTGACTCCGCCGCCATCGGACACCTTGCGTCGGATCAGGGGCCGTAGCAGGTGAACGCGTCGGGCGACTCGTCCCCGCACGGCGCGCGATTGGTGCACTGGTACGGCCGCGGGCAGTACGCGTTCTCGCATGCGGCGCTGCACGTCTTGTCGGCGCAGGTCGCGTTCGGGGTCACGCACGAGGTCGCGAGCCCGCACGTGCCGTCGAACCGCTGGATGCAGATCTGATCCGGGGTGCAGACGTCGCACGGGTCGTCGCCGGTGCCACCGTCGGTGCGTGACGGCGACGAGCCACCACAGGCCGACCAGAACGAGACGAGGGCGAGCGTGAGGATGCGGACGAGGGTGGCGGTCATCGCTTCTGCTTTCGCTTGCTGGCCTTCTTGCCCGCCTTGTTGCGCGCGGGCTTCTTGCCACGCCTGTCTGGCTTGCCGACGATCGGCTGGTCGCGTGCCTCGATCAGCTCGAGGCGGTCGCGCAAGGTTCCGGTGACCGAGCGCAGCTCGCCGAGCTCGTCGCGCAGCCGGCGCAGCTCCTCGGTCACGGGGGCCCCGTTCTCGAGATCGCGGACGACCTCCTTGCCGCGCCGGCGGAGGCGCGCGTCGAGCTCGTGCTCGATCATGCGGCGTAGCGGATCGATCGCGGCGGCATCGCCGATCACGGCGAGGGCCTCGACGGCCGCGGCCTGGACGCGGAAGTCGCGATCCGACAGCAGCAGCTCGAGGCGCTCGCGCACGTCGCGCTGTTCGCGATCGCGGCGACCGCGGACGAGCTGGGCGAGCGCGCCGCACGCGGCACGGCGGCCCTGCGTGATGCGGCCCCAGCGCACGCCGTCGAGCAGCAGGCCGAGCGCGGCGTCATCGCGCGCCTCGGCGAGCCCGCGATACGCGTGCTGCCGGATCACGTCCGTGAAGGACTCGCGGGCCGCCGCCTGGCGAAGCAGGTCGCCGGCACGCGGGGTGCGGGTCTTGCCGAGCGCGAGGCAGGCCTCGGCCTCGACGAAGTAGCTGGCGTCGCCACGCTCGACGATCTGGGCGAGCGCCGCACCCGCGGCGGTATCGTTGACGAAGTCGCCGAGCGCGCGGGCGATCACGCGGCGTGCGCGCGGATGGACCTCGACGCCGAGCGCGTGGATCAGGCGGTCTCTGGCGGTCGGCGTGCGCACGGTGCCGAGGGCGAGCGCGGCGGAGGCGCGGACGCCCCAGTACGGATCGCCGATCAGGGCGGCGCCGATCGCGCGCTCGGCGGCAGGGCCCCCGCGTCGCGCGAGCGATTGCGCGGCGGTCGCGCGATCGGTCCCGAGGGTCGCGCCGGCGAGCTCGGCGATCCAGACCGGCTCGGGCTTGTCGGTCTTGACGGTGGCGAGCGTGATCCGGCCAGGGTCGAAGATCGCCTGGGTCGGCTCGCTCTCGAGCGGCAGGTGGAACACGTGCTTCGGATCGACGATCTCGAGCGGCACGTCGACGTCGCGGTCACCGAGCCGGAACCGGACGCGCGTCGGGATGCGGAACAGCGGCGTGCGCGCGTCGACCTTCTGGTGTTGCGCGACGGTGACCGTGGCGAGCTTGCGATCCGGGTCCCAGCGGAGTGCGACCTCGAGCTCGGGATGGCCCGCGCCGTCGATCACCCACTGGCTGAAGAACCAGTCGACGTTGCGGCCGGTCGCTTCCTCGACGGCGCGCGCGAGGTCACGGGACTCGACGACGCCGTGGCGGTGCTTGCCGAGGTAGTAGGCGAGGGCGCGCCAGAACGCGTCGTCGCCGAGGACGTCGCGCAGCATGTGGAGGACGCGGCCACCCTTCTCGTAGAGGTGGTGGTCGAACACGTCGATCGGCTCGTGGTAGAGCTTGGTCGCGATCGTGCGGCGGTAGCGCCCGGAGTCCTCGCCGAAGTACATCTCGGCCCACTCCTCGAGCTCGAGGTCGGCGGCATCGCGACCCTCGTGGTGCTCGCGCCACAGGTACTCGGAGTACGTCGCGAAGCCCTCGTTGAGCCAGCCTTCGCCCCAGTCGCGACAGGTGACGAGATCGCCGAACCACTGGTGCGCGAGCTCGTGCGCGACCAGCGCGTCGATGTCGTAGTCGAGCGCCGCGCGCTCGTCCATCAACACCGTGTCGGTGAGCGTGGTCGCGGTCGTGTTCTCCATGCCGCCGAAGATGAAGTCAGCGACGAACACCTGCGCATAGCGCGGGTAGGGGTAGGGCACGCCGAACAAGCGCGAGAACAGCTCGAGCATCTGCGGAGTGCGCGCGAGCGTGCGCTCGCAGGCCGCCTCTTGGCCGCGCTCGACGTAGTAGACGACGGGTACGTCGCGCCACCGGGTCTCGATCGCGGCGAAGTCACCGATCGCGAGCGTCACCAGGTAGCAGGAGTGCGGGACGTCGAGCCGCCAGTGGAGCGTGCGGTGTTCGCCATCGGTGGTGTCCGAGACCAGCACGCCGTTCGACAGCGCGAACAGGTGCGCGGGCACGGTGACCGTGAGCTCACTCGTCGCCTTCTCGTTGGGCAGATCGACGCACGGAAACCAGTAGCGCGAGTCCTCGTCCTGGCCCTGCGTCCACGCCTGCACCGGCTTCTGCGGGTACGCCTCGTCGGGCGCGATGAAGTACAGCCCGCGCCGCGGCGCACCACGATAGTCGACCGCGATCGTGAGCTCGGCGCCGATCGGCGGCGACACGGCGAGCTCGATCCGCAGTCGCTTGCCGTCGTGACGAAACCGCGCGGCGTCGCCGTTGACCGTGACCTTGTCGATCTGGAGCTCGACCGCATCCAGCTCGAGCGCGCGGAGGTCGGGCGCGATCACCGCGCTGCGCAAGGTCACGCTGCCGGTGACCGTGCGCGCGGCAGGATCCACCTCGAGCACGAGCGCGAGGTGCTGGATGTCGACGAGGCGATCCGGCGCAAACTTCGCGCGGGTGCCGGGAAACGCGAACTCGCGGTTCATGGGAGGCCGAGGCTACCGCGTGGTTTCAGTGACTTGACGCACGTGGCGTCACATTTCGCGGGTGCGGTCCTCTACCTCACGCATGCGCCTAGTCCTTTCACTCCTCCTCCTCGGCTGCGGCGAAGTGAAGGGCTCGTTGCCCGACGGCCCGCCCGGGGGTAACGACGAAGGCACTGGGGTACCCGCGTGCGGCGACGGGATCCGGCAGCCGGGTGAGGTCTGCTACAAGGCGCCGTTCACGATCCAGGCGACCGACGCTGCCTACGACGCGCAGTTCGCCGACATGGATAGCGACGGCGACCTCGACGTGGTGTTCCTGATCTCGGATCAAGTCCAGACCCACATCAACGCGAGCGGCGTGTTCGCGGCCAGCGCGATCGCAGGCGCGACCGCGTTCGGACCCTACATGCTCGCGCAGGACTTCGACAACGATCAGAACGTCGACCTCGCGGTCGCTGGCCTGAACGTGGCCGGCGGGTCCGGCGTCACGATGTACAAGGGCGATGGCACGGCGCATCAAACCATGGCGGGCTCCGGCAGCCTCGGCGTCACCGCGGCCGCGATCGGCAGGGGCGACGTCAAGGGCAAGGGGACCATGCTCGTCACCTTCGACCTTCGCACCGTGCAGCTGTGGGCATTCGAGACGGGCCTCGGGATCATCGAGGACGGTGGCGCCCAGGTCTCCAATGTGGTGACCGGCGCGGTCGGCAAGCTCGACGGTGACAACTTCGCGGACATCGCGGTGGGTCGATCGAACGGCATCGTCGTGTTCCGCGGCGGGACGTCCGGCCTGTCACCGATCATCAGCACGCCGATGGTCGAGCGCACCGGGGCGCTCGCGATCGGCGATGTCACCGGCGACGGGATCGCGGACATCGCGTACACCCAGGTCGATCCGTCCACCGACACCAGCCTGGTCGCGATGATGCCCGGTGCGGGCGCGGCGGCGTTCCTCGCGCCCATCACGATCCCTGCCAAGGGGATCTCGATGGCGCTCCAACTGGCGGACGTCGATGGCGACGGCAAGCAGGACCTCGTCACCGGCACGGGAGACACCTCGTGGCAGCTCGACGTCAGTCTCGGTACGGCCACGGGCTTCGCGGCTCCGGTCGCGCTGCCGATCTCGGGACCCGCCAACCAGATCCACACGGGCGACTACAACAAGGACGAAGCGCCCGACCTGATCGTGACCAACACGGGGACGCAGACGATCACAATCTTCGAATCCAACCCGTGATTCGAATCACTTGAGGCCACGACCGTCACAACAGGCGTCCGCGGTACTCTACCCGTTACATGCGATTGCTGATTCCTCTGCTCCTGATCGGCTGTGGCGAGGTCACCGGTAAGCTGCCCGACGCTCCTCCCGGTAGCGGTGAGGATGCCGCGGATGCGGCGCCGCTGGGTTGCGGCGATGGGATCCGGACGCCGGGCGAGGTCTGCTACAAGCCGCCCGTCACGATCCAGACCGGCGTTGCCGCCTACGACGCGCAGTTCGCCGACATGGACAGCGATGGCGACCTCGACGTCGTGTTCACGGGGGGCGCCGTGATCCGGACCCACATCAACTCGAACGGCGTGTTCGCGCCCACGTCGATCGCCGGCGCGGCAACGACTGGTCCGTGGACGCTCGCGAAGGACTTCAACAACGACCAGAAGGTCGACGTCGCGGTCGCCGGAGCGACCGCCGCCGGGGGGCACGTCGTCTCGATGTATCGTGGTGACGGCACCGCGCATCAGACGCCCGCGGGTGCGTTCAACCTCGGGATCGAGGCGATGGCAATCGGCTCCGGTGACGTGATGGGCAGTGGCGAGATGCTGGTCACGTTCGACGCGCGGTCCGTCCGGATCTATGTGATCTCGACCGACCTCGGGATCGACACGGTCGACAGCGACGTGTTCGCGTTGATGGCCACGGGCGCCGTCGGCAAGGTGGACGCCGACAACTTCGCGGATCTCGTGGCTGGTGGAGGCAATGGCGTGGTGCTGTTCCGGGGCGGAACGGGCGGCCTGTCGCCGTTGATCGAGACCCCGATGGTCAACCCCGCGGTCGCGGTCGCGATCGGGGACATCAACGGGGATGCGATGGGTGACATCGCGTACACGCAGGTAGATCCGACCAACGGGATGGCCTTGCTCGGGATGCTGCCCGGCGCAGGCTCCGGCGCGTTTCTCGAGCCGGTGACCATGCCGATCACGGGCGCGAGCCCCGGGCTTCAGCTCGCCGATGTCGATGGCGACGGCAAGCAGGACCTGATCGCCGGCACGGGCATCCGGACGGGCGTCAGGATCGACGTCCTGCTCGGCACGGCCACCGGGTTCGCGGCGCCGGTCTCGTTGCCGCTCACGGCCGACACCGACTACCTGCACACGGGCGACTACAACAAGGACCAGGCGCCCGACATCATCGTCACCAATGCCAAGTTGCAGCGGATCACGATCTTCGAGTCGAATCCGTAGTCAGCGCCTGCATCATGTTGTAGCCGCACGCCGGCATGATCCGGCCAGCGATCTGCGGGTCGTGGTGGCAGCACTTGCGCTGCCGCTCGAGGTCGAAGTCGTGACGGTCCATCGATCGGCGTACCGGGGAGTCGACTCCGGGCGCAAGGCACTGCCGCGGGTTGCCGCGCAGTGCTGGCGCGCCCTAGAGTGCGGCGATGCAGATTCCACTCCTTCGACTCGTGGTGGTGGCCACGCTCGCGACCGCGTGCTGGGGCTCGAGCGCCACCAGGACGGAATCGACCGGCGCCGATCACACCAAGGTCGAGCTCGCGGCCTCGCACAACGAGGTCCAGACGCTGCGCCGCCGGCTCAAGGAGACCGAGGACGAGCGCGATGGCCTGACCCAACGGCTCGACGCGATCCAGGCCCGGCTCAAGGAGGCGGAGGCGGTGGCGACGCCGCCACCGACGCCAACGCCCCCGCGCCGGTTCGGGCCCGACCCCGCGAAGACGTTCTCCGTGCCGCTCGGCAAGTGGCCGCGGCGCGGGCCGGCGGATGCCAAGGTCACGATGGTCGTCGCGAGCGAGTACGCCTGCCCGTACTGTGAAAAGGCGCGCGGCACCCTCGATGATCTGATGAACAAGTACGGCAAGGACCTGCGCATCGTGTTCAAGCAGCTGGTCGTGCATCCTCGTCAGGCGACGGCGAGCGCGCTCGCGGTATGCGCGGCGCAGCGGCAGAACAAGTTCGACAAGCTCGATCCGCTGTTGTGGGAGAAGGGTTTCAAGGCGCGCAGCTTCGACACCGACACCCCGGCGCCCGACGGCACGCTGCAGGAGTGCTGGACCCAGCCCGCGGGTTGTCCGATCGTCCTCGGGCTCGCCACCGAGGCGGGGCTTGACGTCTCGCGGTTCAAGACGGACATGCAGCGCTGCGAGGCGGAGCTGAAGGACACGCAGAAGGAGCTCCAGCAGCTCGGCGTGTCAGCGACGCCGGGGTTCTTCATCAACGGCCGCTTCATGTCGGGCGCGCAGCCGATCGAGAACTTCGCGACGTTGATCGACGAGGAGCTCGCAAAGGCGAACGATCGGATCAAGAAGGGCGCGCGCAAGGCCCGCTACTACCAGGAGTGGGTGATCGAGCGAGGCGAAAAAACCGCGGTCCCGTAGCGCTTCGGTCACTGCCGGTCACTGCCGGCGAACGCCCGGAATCGCCCGCCGACGCGGTGTTAGAGTCCGTGGGCCGTGCGGTACGTGCTCCTCGATCGCATCACCACGCTCGAACCTCCCAAGCTCGCGCGCGCCGTGCGCCCGGCCTCGCGGCTGCGGTGCGGGTCGAGGTAGCGGCATGACGCTCGCCCTGGTCACCGGCGCATCGCGCGGGATCGGGCGCGCGATCGCGATCGAGCTCGCCCGGCGCGGCCACGACGTCGTCGTCAACTTCCGGACCGATGCAGCAGCTGCCGCGGAGACCGCGCGCGAGGTCGACGCGCTCGGCGCGCGGCGCACGTGATCGGTGCCGACGTCCGGAACGCGGACGAAGTGGCAAAGCTGTTCAAGGACGCCGATGCGCTCGGCCCACTCGACGTCCTGGTGTGCAACGCGGGCATCACGCGCGACACGCTACTCGGCGCCAGCACGCCGGCCGACTTCGACGACGTGATGGCCGTCAACCTCGGTGGCGTCGTCCACTGCTGCCGCGAGGCCTCGCGCCGGATGATCTCGCGCCGCCGCGGGTCGATCGTGACGCTGTCGTCGGTCGCGGGCCAGCGCCCGGGCCGCGGCCAGAGCAACTACGCGGCGACCAAGGGCGCGGTCGAGGCGTTCACGCGTGCCCTCGCGGTCGAGCTGGCGCCGCGTTCGATCCGGGTCAATGCGGTCGCGCCGGGCATCATCGACACCGCGCTGACCGCAGAGCTCCAGGCGATCGCGCCCGACGAGCTGACCCGGCGGATCCTGGTCAAGCGGCTCGGCCGTCCCGAGGAGGTCGCGAAGGTCGTCGCGTTCCTCGCGAGCGATGACGCCAGCTACGTGACCGGCCAGGTGTGGAACGTCGACGGAGGGTTCAAGCTCGAATGACCGCGTCCACTGGACCCGGGTTGCTCGCGTGGCTGCGCTCGCGGCGAGCGTACGAACCTTCACCGATCAGCCGATGCGAGCTTGCCGCTGCTCCACGTACCAGTGGTTGTCTTGCTGCAGATCACGCTGGCCGGTGGTGCTGTGTGGTGGCCGGTGAAATTGGTCACCATCATCTGCGTAACAGTTGCAGTTTGCTCGGTCTCACTCGCGGTGACTCGCGTCGTCTCACGTACGCGCGTGTAAGCGACCGGCCGACCGTGGGCCGTTGCGGCCTACAGGACTGCCCACAGTAATGTGCGCCCGAGAAGTTAACCCCTGCCATCTCGGAGGCTCACGTGAATCGCTTTTCGACTGTCGTTCTCGCTCTCGGTCTCGGTGTTGGTTGCAGCTCGAACACCACGACCACCGACCTTCCCGAAACCCTCACCTACGACGAGTTCAAGGCGCAGGCGTTTCAGGAGCCCGGCACGGGCAACTTCATCATCAACGGCGACGAGCTGGTCGAGAGCGAGGAGGCGATGCAATCGCTCTATGACTCGTATCTCCAGTCGGTGTCCGATGCCGCGGATCGCGCAGACGGGCTCGCTACCATCCAGCAGGGCTTGATCGTCAACCGCGTCGGCGGTGTCGACGACAAGTGGAGCGCGAGCGCGGCGCAGAACATCACGTACTGCGTCAGCCAGAAGGGCTTCGGCAGCCGCTACAGCGCGGTCGTGTCGGCGATGAGCTCTGCGGCCGGCGCGTGGGAGAGCGCGACTGGTGGTGGCGTCAACTTCGTCCACGACTCGAGCCAGGACGGCAACTGCACCTCGCGGAACAGGAATGTCGTGTTCGACGTCAACCAGGTGACGACGTCACAGTACCTCGCGCGCGCATTCTTCCCGAGCAGCTCTCGTCGCAGCCGCAACGTGCTGATCTCGACGTCGTCGTTCGGCAACATCGCGCCGTGGACGCTGGCCGGTGTGCTCCGTCACGAGCTCGGTCACACGATCGGCTTCCGCCACGAGCACACGCGTCCCGAGTCGGGCACGTGCTTCGAGGACACGTCGTGGCGCGCGCTCACGGCGTACGACTCGTCGTCCGTCATGCACTACCCGCAGTGCAACGGGACGAACAACGGCGACCTCGTGCTGACCAACTCCGACAAGACCGGCGCCGCGGCGCTCTACTAACCTTAGGCCTGATCGAAGATCTTGCCGGGGTTCATCAGGTTGTCGGGGTCGAGCGCCCGCTTGACGGTCTTCATGATGGCGAGCTCCGCGGGCGACCTCGAGTAGTGCAGGTAGTCCTTCTTCACCAGCCCGATCCCGTGCTCGGCGGAGATGCTCCCGCCATAGCGTTCGACCAGCGCGAACACCGCATGATCGGCCTCGCCCACCCTGGCGAAGAACGCGACCCGCTCGAGGTCGTCGGGCTTCATCACGTTGATGTGGAGGTTGCCGTCGCCGACGTGGCCGAACAGGCAGATCTCCCAGCCCGGGTAGCGCGTCGCGAACACGCCCTCGAGCTCGCGGCAGAACGTGGCGAGCGAGTGGACCGGTAACGCGACGTCATTCTTGTGCGGTAGGCCGGTCGCGCCCAGCGCCTCGCTGATCCCTTCGCGCAGCTGCCACAGCTGCTGCGCGTGCTGCGCGCTGTGTGCGACCACACCCTCGATCACGCCGTCGCCTTCTTGCTCGCCTTCTGTCCACGCACCGAACGCCGCGCCTTCGTCGGCTGACTCGACCTCGACGAGCACGTAGCACGGGGCTGGCTTCGCGAACGGTGGACCGACGCCGCGGTGCGCACGGAACCGCCGCATGCAGGCCTCGGTGAACAGCTCGTACGCGGCCAGCAAGAGACCGCTGCGTCGCGCCCGTTCGAACAGCTGCAGGCCAGCGTCGATCGACTCGACCGCGAACAGCGCCACGTCGAGCCGCCCGGGCAGCCGCGTCAACTTGAGCGTTGCCTCCGTGATGATGCCGAGCGTGCCCTCGCTGCCGATGTAGAGCTGGCGCAGATCGAGCCCGGTGTTGTCCTTCTCGACCGGGCCCCCGAGCTCGAGGACCTCGCCGGTCGGGGTCACCACGACGAGCCCGAGCACCCAGTTGCGTGCGTGGCCGTAGCGGATCACGCGCACGCCGCCGGCGTTGGTCGCGAGGTTGCCACCGACCTGGCTCGAGCCCTTGGCCGCGAGGTCGATCGGCCACTGCAGGCCGTGCGGCGCGCAGACCTGTTGCACCGCCTCGTTGACCACGCCGGCCTCGACGTGGACGGTGGCACCGATGATATCGATCGCACCGACCCGGTTCATCCGTTCGAGCGACACCACGAGCTCTCCCGACTTCGCGACCGCACCGCCTGCGAGACCGGTCCGCCCGCCCGACGGAACGATCGCGATCCCGAGCTCCCTGCAGCGCGTGACCAGTTGCGCGACCCCCGCCGTCGTCCGCGGTCGGGCGATCGCGAGCGGCGCGGGATCGTACGCGCGGGTCCAGTCGCGCCCGTAGGTCTCGAGGTCCAGTGGATCTTGGGACAGCAGGTCCTTGGGGAAGGTCTGAAGCAGCTGGTCAAATGGGGAGGCCATCTGGCTGCACCTTAGCGCGGACGCTGGTCCAGGATCGCACGGAGCATGCCTTGTGCCGGCAGGTAGACCAGGCCGAGCAGGATCTGGAAGTGGGCTACGACAGGACGCCGAGCGACTTCGCCAGTCGCGCGACGCCCTCGCGAATGTTCGCCATCGAACAGGCGTACGACAGCCGCACGAAGCCAGGCGCGCCGAACCCCGAGCCCGGCACGACCGCCACCTTGCCGACCTCGACCAGCCAGTCGCACAGCTGGACATCGTCGTCGAGCATCGAGCCTTCTGGGGTCTTCTTGCCGACGAACGCCGAGACATCGGGGAACGCGTAGAACGCGCCCTTCGGCTCGCGACAGGTGACCCCCGGTATCGCGCGCAGCAGCTTCACCATCTCGAGCCGCCGCTCGTCGAACGCGCGCCGCATCTCGCCGACACAGTCCTGCGAACCGGTCAGCGCGGCGAGCGCCGCGATCTGCGAGATGTGCGTCGGGTTGGACGTCGACTGGCCCTGGATCTTCGCCATCGCCTTGATCAGCGGCAGCGGGCCGGCGGTGTAGCCGATCCGCCAGCCGGTCATCGCGTAGGTCTTGGACACGCCGTCGACGAGCACCGTGCGGCTCGCGAGCTCGGGCGAGACGGCGGCGATCGAGACGTACTCGGCATCGCCGTAGACGAGCTGGCGGTAGATGTCGTCCGAGATCACGAGCAGATCTTTCTCGACGACGACCTTCGCGAGCGCCTCGATCTGCGCGCGGGTGTAGACCGCGCCGGTCGGATTGGACGGGTTGTTGAGCACGATCGCGCGGGTGCGGGCCGAGCACGCGGCCGCAACCTGTTCCGCGGTCACCGCGAAGTCATCCTCGGCGCGGGTCTCGAGGATCACTGGCCGGCCGCCCGCGAGCATCACCATGTCGGGGTAGCTGACCCAGTAGGGCGCGGGGATCAGGATCTCGTCGCCCGGATCGATCAGCGCCATGAACAGGTTGTAGAGCGAGTGCTTCGCGCCGGTCGAGACCAGGATCTGGTCGGCGGTGACCGTGGTGTTGTGAACGCGCGACAGCTCGCTGGCGATCGCCGTACGGAGCGGCAGGATCCCGGCGACGTCGGTGTACTTGCCAACGCCCTTGTCGAGCGCGGCCCGCGCGGCGTCCTTGATGTGCGCCGGCGTGTCGAAGTCGGGCTCGCCCGCGCCGAAACTGATGACGTCGATCCCCTCGGCCTTGAGCCGGGCGGCCTTGGCAGTCACCGCAAGGGTGATCGAGGGCTTGATGGGGTCGAGGCGCGACGCGAGCTTGAGTGGAAAGGTCATGACTTCTTCTTGTGGTATTTCGCCTCGAGCGCCGTGACGACCGGTGCCGGGACGAGGCCGTTGACGTCGCCACCGAGGCTGGCGACCTCCTTGACCAGGGACGAGCTGACGTAGTGATTGCGCTCGTCGGTCATGAAGAACACGGTGTCGACGCCGGGTGCGAGCCGGCGATTCATGTGCGCGAACTGGAACTCGTACTCGAAGTCGGCGAGCGCGCGCAGCCCGCGGACGATGACGGTGGCGCCGCGCTCCTTGCAGAACTCGACCAGCAGGCCCTCGAACACGGCGAACTCGAGCCGGCCGCCGTACTGCGGCAGCGCATCGCGGATGAACTGCATGCGCTCATCGGTCGAGAACAGCGGGTTCTTGCGGATGTTTGGCGCGATCGTGACGATCACGGTCTGGAACACTGCGAGCGAGCGCTCGAGGATGTCGAGGTGACCGTTGGTGATCGGGTCGAACGTGCCGGGGTAGACCGCGATGCCAGAGAGGGATCCAGGTTGGGTCATGCCGGTACCTCGAACAGGGAGATCAGGGTGTCACCGTAGCGGCGCTGGTCCGTTCGTAACAGAAATCCAAGCGACTCGGGCGGGGCGTTGCGGCGATCGTGCTCGATGACGACCGTCGCGCCGGGGGCGAAGCTCTCGACCGGCATCGCGAGCACCGCGCGCGACGCCAGATCGCTCGCGTACGGTGGATCGATCAGCACGAGCTTCCACGGGATCGTCGCGGGCCTGCGGGCGAACGCGATCGCGTCACTCGCGACCACCTGCGCGCGCGCCGCGAGCCCGAGCTCGTGGAGGTTGTGCCGGATCGCGCCCAGGGCGGGCTTGCCGGAGTCGACGAACGTCGCGTGTGCCGCGCCGCGGGACAGCGCCTCGATCCCGAGCCCGCCGGATCCCGCGAACAGGTCGAGCACGTGGAGGTCATCGAGCGGCCCGAGCCGGCGGTCGAGGATCTGGAACAGCGCCTCGCGAACCTTCTCCGAGGTCGGCCGGGTCGCGGCACCCGCGGGCGCCTTGAGCACCCGTCCGCCGAGCTCTCCGCCGACGATCCGCACGGGGCGTAAATAGCAGCTCCGTGCGCCAAAGTTTGGTGGTTCGCCTGAGATCCCTTACAATTTCGCGCATGTCTCGGGCCGGGAACCTGGCGGCGTGGCTGCTCGAAGGAGCACTCGCGGAGGGCGCAGGTCCTCGGTGCGCGTTGCGCGAGGGCGATCGCGCGTGGACCTACGCCGAGCTCGCGGCCCAGGTCGCGAAGCTGTCGTCCGCGCTGCGCGCGCTGAAGCTCCAGCGCGGCGAGCGCGTGCTGATCGTCATGCGCGACACGATGGAGGCGGCCGCCGCGATCCTCGGCGTGATTCACGCCGGCGCCGTCGCGGTGCCGGTCTCGGAGCTGTCGACGCCCGATGACGTGCAGGAGTACGTGCTGCATGCCGCGGCCGTGATCGCGATCGTCGACTCGTCGCACGAGCAGGTGGTCGACGCGGTGCGCACCGAGACCCCGGATCTGCGCGAGGTGATCTGCGTCGGGAAGCAGCTGTCGAGCAGCCTCGATCACGGCAAGCTGATCGCGGACGCGCAGGTCGCGCCGCACGTCCCGATGGGCGAGTCCGACATCTGCCTGCTGATCTACTCGGCAGGCTCGGGACCGGGCGAGCTCCGCGCGGTCCCGCATTGCCAGCGCACGATCGAGGCGGCCTACCGCTCGTTCGCAAAGGATCTGCTCCAGCTCGACGCCGCCGATCGCGTGCTGTCGGTCGCGCGCCTGTCCACCGCGTACGGCCTCGGCGCCGGCCTGCTGTTGCCGCTCGCCGCGCAGGCCGAGTCGCTGCTGTTTCCGGCACAGCCGCATTCGAAGTTGCTGTTCGACGCGGTCGAGAGCTACCAGCCGACGGTGCTGTTCGCGACCCCGTCGGTGTACGCCCAGCTCGCGCACGATGCCGAGGCGCAGCCCGAGGAGCGCAAACTCGCCAAGCCGCTCGCCAGCCTGCGCCACGCGGTCGCTGGTGCGGAGGGCATGCCGGAGCGGTTGATCCCGCGGATCCGGACCGTGCTCGGGACCGAGGTGGTCGTCGGCTACGGGCTGACCGAGATCTTCCAGTTCGCGCTCGCGGGTCGCAGCAACGATCCGGGTGCGCGCCCCGGCGTGTGCGGCAAGCCGCTCAGCGGTGTCCAGGTCCGGCTGGTTGACGAGGACGGCGATCCGGTCGGCGTCGACGAGATCGGCACGCTCGAGCTGCAATGCGGCTCGCTGTTCACCGGCTACTGGGGCGGCGGCAACACCGGCGAGGTCGACCTCCGCGCCGATGGTTGGTTCACCACACGCGATCGCTTCATGGTCGATCGCGAGGGCTTCTACCACCACTGCGGCCGCGTCGACGATCTGTTCAAGGTCGGCGGCAAGTGGGTGCAGCCGGTCGAGGTCGAGCGCGCGCTGGTCGCGCACGAGGCGGTGTGGGAAGCTGCCGTGATCGGCGCCGACGACGAGGAGGGCTTGATCAAGCCGCTCGCTTTCGTCGTCACGAACGTTGGCCAGGAGAGTGGTTCCAAGCTCGAGGACGAGCTCAAGGAGTACGTCAAGAACGTGCTCGCCCCGTACAAGTACCCGCGCTGGATCGAGTTCGTCGACGCGCTGCCGCGCGGACCCGGCGGCAAGCTGCTGCGTTACAAGCTCCGGCCCCAGCGCCGTCGCCGGCGTGCCGAGACCGGGCACAACCCCAAGCTGCCCAAGGAGTAGGGCGTGGTCGGCGAGCTGTTCGCCGCCGCGTGTCTCGATCCCGACGTGCTCGCGCGCCTCGGCGGGCCGATCGGCGAAGCGGCCCGCGGTGCCGCGGCGAGCCTGGCGGCCGAGCCCGCGCGCAAGCAACGTGCGACCCGCGCGGCGTGGGCCGCGATCGCGCGGATGCCGGTCCCGGCCGGGATCCGGGGCGTCGATCCGAGCTGGATCGAGGCCGGGCTCGCCGGGCTCCCGGCCACGGCACGAACCGCGCTGGCGAGCGCGGCGGTCGATCTTCCCGGCGTCTGGTTGGCGCGCTGGGCCTGTAGCGAGCTCGTGCCACTTCCTGCCGACGACGCGCAGCGTCCGCCGCGGTCCGTCGCCGACCTCGTGCGGCTACCAGGTCCAGACCTCGCCGCATGGCTCGACGACGTCGGCGCCGATCAGCTTGCGTTCGCGCTCGCAGCCGCCGGCGACCCGGCGGTGACCCAGGCCGCGCCCGCCGTCGGCGAGATCCTGCTGGTCGCGCGCGACCGGATCCGGCTCGCGCCCCGGCGGGGTGCGCTCGGCCCGGTGCGAGCCGCGATCGCGCGCTGCAAGGTCACCCTCGGTGACGCGGCCCTAGCGACGATCGCCGCCCGGGCGATCGCCTCGCACGTCGATCCGTGGGCGGCGCGCCAGCTGGCGATCCGGCTGCCGCACGCGCTCGGGAAGGTGGTGCTCGGGGAGCTGCGAGCCCACGCGCATTCCGCGCATGATCAGGCACCAACCTGGGCCGCGCTCGGGGCATGATGAGGCACACCTGCCGCCTGCGAGGCGACAGCTGGCAGGCAGGTTTCGGGGGCTTGGACCGTCCCAAGTCGGCACGGTCGGTGGACATCCAACTCTTCGCGCAACCGGCGCCCCGTCCGGTCGAGCGCCGCCGCTACCTGGAGGTCCTCATGCGATCGAGTTTGCCTGTCGCAGCGTGTCTGACGCTGCTCGCTGCCTGTTCCCACAACGTTCCCCAACACAAGTCGAGCGGACCCGATGCCAAGATCGAGGGCGCGAAGCCGATCGAGCTCGAGAACAATGCCGGCCTCGTCTCCGGGATCGTCACCTATCCGGGCGGCGATCGCGTCGACTGGAAGCTGATCGAGCTGCCGGCCGGAAAGCGCGGTCGCCTCGATCTCGCGATGAGCTGGAAGACGCCGCGGCCGGGGCTGCAGCTGATGTTCGACGTGTTCGACGAGTTCAACACGCCGATCGTGCTGAAGCCGACCGCGACCCGGCGCTCGCGCGAAGCGTCGATCGATAGCGCACGCGGCAAGTACTTCGTGCGCGTCTACGCGAAGCGCCGCGGCGATGCGGGGCAGTACAAGATGCGAGTCGAGTTTCACGAGCAGACCGTCGCGCCGCCGCCGCCCGAGCCCGACATCCCGTTGCCGCCGGTCCTCGCCGAGGTCCCGCGCCCGGTGTGCCCGAAGTTCAACGTCGAGGACGACACCTGCAAGAAGGTCTGCGATCCGACCGCGCCGGCGGGCTGGCCAGGCTGCCCGCCCGGCAGTGGTCCCGGCGGGGCGCCGCCGCCGAAGTGCCCGGTGTTCAACACCCAGGATCCGACATGCAAGTCGGTGTGCGATCCGACGGCACCGCCGAACTGGCCGGGCTGTCCCAAGGCGCCGCCGCCACCCCCGGTGACCGTGCGGATCACGAAGATCGATGTCGTTGGCAGCACCACGGCGATCGTGATCGCGACCGGCAGCGACCAGAAGGTCACGGCGCAGTGGACGGCGATCCTCGTCGACAGCACCGGGCACGCCGTGCCCAATGGCGCGATCAAGATCACCCGCATCAACAAGACCAGCATGCTCGGCACGGTGGGGCTGATCTCCGGCACGGTGAGCGCGAACCCGTACGTCAAGCTCACGCCGCCCACGCCGTGATAGCGTGACGGCTGATGACGAAGGCGGGTCGGGTCATCAGCGGAGACGAGCACGACGCGCGCGGCGAGGCGAAGCGGATCCTCGACGACGCGCAGCGTGAAGCCGAGGGTATGCTCGCCGACAGCCGCGCGCGCGCCGACAAGCTCGAGCACGACGCCAACACGCTCGCGAGCCAGCTGGTGCAGGACGCGCGCGCGCATGCCGAGCGGCTCGCCGCGCAGGCCGCGCATTCGCAGAGCCGGATCACCAGCAACCCGGTCGTCGCCCCGGGCACCGTCGACGAAGTCACGGGCCTGGTCGTGCGCGCCATCGTCCCGGGCGTCGCGCTCGGCGAGCTGGTGCGGATCGATCGCCGCGATCGCGTGCCGGTCGCCGCCGAGGTCGTCGGGGTTCGCGGCGAGCAGGCGGTGCTGCTGCCGCTCGGCGAGCTCGCCGGGGTCGCGCCTGCGGCGGCCGTGTGGCGCACGGGTGCGCCGCTCTCGATCGCGTGCAGCGACCAGCTGCTCGGGCGCGTGCTCGACGGGATCGGCGAGCCGGTCGACGGTGGGCCGCCGCTGACGGGCGAGTCGTGGGTCGTCGATCGCCCGGCACCGTCCGCGCTGTCGCGCCCGCCGATCAGCGTGCCGCAACCGACGGGCGTCCGCGTGCTCGACACGATGTTGACGCTCGGGCGCGGTCAGCGCGTCGGGTTGTTCGCTGCTGCAGGCGTCGGCAAGTCGACACTGCTTGGACAGATCGCGCGCGGCGCCGCCGCCGACGTGATCGTGCTGTGTCAGGTCGGCGAGCGCGGGCGCGAGCTCGCGGAGATGCTCGGTGACGAGCTGGCGCCAGCACGCGCGCGGACGGTCGTCGTGTGTGCGACATCGGATGCGCCGCCGCTCGTCCGGTTGCGTGCGGTGCACGTCGCGACCGCGATCGCCGAGTGGTTTCGCGAGCGGCGTGGTGCCCAGGTGTTGCTGCTGTGCGACTCGCTGACCCGGGTCGCGCGAGCGCAGCGCGAGGTCGGGCTGTCGGCGGGAGAACCACCTGCACGGCACGGCTATCCGCCGAGCGTGTTCGCGTTGTTGCCGCGGTTGATCGAGCGCACCGGCGCGACGCCGAGCGGCGTCATCACCGCGATCTACACCGTACTGGTCGCCGGCAACGATCTCGACGAGCCGATCGCCGACGAGGTGCGCGGGCTGGTCGACGGTCACATCGTGCTCGATCGCCGGCTCGCGCAACGCGGCCACTTTCCCCCGATCGATGTCGTCGCGAGCGCGTCGCGGCTGATGCAGCGCGTGGTCGATGGCGGTCACGCGGCGGCCGCGGCGCGGGTCCGCAAGCTGCTCGCGATCTACGAGGACAACCGCGATCTGATCGTGCTGGGTGCGTACCAGGCAGGCCGGGATCGCGTGATCGACGAGGCGATCGCGGCATTTCCCGCGATCGAGCGGCTGGCCTGCCAGCGCAAGGACGAAGCTGCGCCGTGGGAAACCTCCCTCGCCGGGCTCCTGACACTGGCTGGAACTCGCTGACCACTGGGGAAATCGGTCCCGGGCGAACTCCTCAGCGAGACGCGGACATCGCACACGCCAGGGCTCTCCTGCCGGTGCAGCTGAAAGCCAGCCCACAATGATGACGTCACTACGGCAAGTTGCGAGCATGTCCCAGCCCTCACCGATCCTGCCCGACGTGGCTCACCCCTTGCTGAACCAGCGCTTGGCCTTATGCGGCGCCGCCCCTCCAAGATCACGAACCCGATGACTCCGATTGGTCCGGTGCCGTTTGTTGGCAGGCAGCGCGAGCTGACCGAGCTGAAGGAACACCTCTCGGTCGTCCCGCTGGTTTCGCTCCACGGGGCGCTCGGGTCAGGCAAGACCCGGCTGCTCAACGAGCTGATCGGGGTGTCCGGCGGGCTCGGCGTGCCGTGCTCGATCATCGACTGCCATCCCGGCGATCGCGCCTCGGCGCTGCGCTCGCGCGCCGAGCGCGCACTGCGCTGCGTGCCGGGCACCCTCTCGCAGACCCTGGTCGGCCAGGCGCGCGTCCTCGTGATCGACGATATCCAGCACTTGCGGACCGACGAAGCGACGAGCCTGCTCGGGCCGCTGGTGCTCGGACCGACCGCGCTCGGTCGCGTCGTCGTGATCGGCCGCGACCCCCTCGCGGCCGCGGTCGGCGCACAGATCGCCGAGGTCGAGCTGCAGGGGCTCGATGCCGAGGCGGTCACCGCGCTGTGGGCCCACCTCGAGGAGACCTACGGTGAGGCGCAGGGTTGCGACGCCGCGTTCTCGCGGACCCGCGGCGTGCCGCTCGCGCTGCGTCGCGAGTACGCGCGCGCGAGGTTCGGCGCGGGCGCGTGGGATCTGACCACGCTCGACGCCCCGGCTCACCACGCCTTGCAGGCACTCGCCGTGTTGCGCGCGCCGGTCGCGCCCGCCGCGGTCTCCGCGCTGGCACCCGGCGTCGATAGCGAAGCCGCGCTCACCAGCTTGCTCGCACGCCAGCTGGTCGACGCGGTCGGCGATGGCCGCATCGTGGTGCACGAGGTCGTGCGGGTCGACGTGCTCGCGCAGATGCTCCCCGAGGATCGGCGCCGGCTCTCGAGCGCGGCCGCCGAGCTGGTCGCCAGCACTTCGGCGGTGACCAAGGGACCCCGGCTCGCGTGGCAGGCCGGCGACGACGGCGCGTTTGGCGCGATGGATCAGATCACGCGCGTCCGCGAGGTCGTCTGGCACTGGCTCGCCGCCGGCGAGCGCGATCGCGCCGCCGATACGCTGCTCGCGGATCGCGAGCTCGCCGCCCGCAGTGGGGGTGCTGGGGAGTTCGAGTCGTTGCTCGATGCGCTCGGCGATCGCCGCAGGCGCCGCTCCGGCACGCACTCCGATGCCAGCCCCGAGCCAGACGCCACGCTCGATCCGCGCCGCGCCCAGAAGCTCGACGCGCTGCGGATCGAGATCGCCGTGCGCGGCGGTCGCTACACCGAGGCGTTCGAGCGCGCGAGCGCCGCCGTCGGTGCGGTGTCTCCGCTGCTCCACGCCGAGCTCGTGCTCGCGTCGAGCGACGTCGCGACGGCACGCCGCGCGCTGACCGCGATCTTGACCACGGCGGATCCGAGCGAGCGCGCCCGGGCGATCGCGATGCTCGCCGAGCTCGAGCTGCTGGCCGGTGCACCCGACTCGGCTGCCGCGCACCTCGCATCGCTCGGCGACGTCTCGACCGCGGAGCCCCTGGCGCGTGCACGCGTTCACCTCGCGACCGCGCGGCTCGACGAGTACCAGGGCCGGGTCGCCGCGATGCGCTCCGCCCGCGCGGGCCAGCGGTGCCTGCAAGAGCGTCCCGGTGTGTCTCGAGGCCAGCGAGCTCTCGGCGATCGTCGCTGCGCGCCGCGCCGTCGGGCTCGCCCGCGAAGGGCGCCTGGTCGCGGCGGCGAGCGCGCTCGATGCCGCCGACGCGGCAGCGCGCGATCTCGATGCCGTCGCCGTCGCCGACGAGGTCCTCGCCGCGCGCGCGCTGGTCTCGCGCCGGCGTGGCGATAGCGCCACCGCTGCCCACCTGCTGCACGAGGTCGTGCGAGCGCGACGCGAGCGCGGCGACGAGCTCGGTGCGCTGCGGGCCGAGCTCGATCTCGCCGAGCTCGAGATCGTGCGCGGTCAGCCCGCACTCGCCGCCGAGCTGGCCAGTGCCGCGCTCGCCTCGAGTGTCCGCCGCGAGCTCGGTCACCTCGCGGCCCGCGGCAGTGCCGTGGTCGCCGCGATCGATCTACTCGAGCTCCGGCTCGACGCCGCATTGCCGCGGCTCGAGGAGCTGCATGGCAAGCCGGCGCTCGACGCAGCTTCCGCGGCGACGGTCGCCGTGATGCTCGCGACTGCCCGCGCGATGAGCGGCCAGCGGGCCGGCGCGGTCGAGCTGGCGCAGAATGCCGGCGCCGAATCGCGCGACGAGCTCGATCGCAGGCTCGCCGCGGCCGAGGTCGGCCTCGCGGCCGGCGACGTCGGGATGGCGCTCGAGCTGGCGCGCGATACCGCGGTGCTCGCCGAGCGCTCGCATCGCACGATCGAGCTCGCCTCGGCCCTCGTGATCGTCGCGCGCCTCGAGCTCGCCCGTGGCGATCGCGGCAACGCCCGCGCGGCTGCGACGCGCGCCGCACGCGAGGCTGCCGCGGCTGGGTTGGTCCGCGCGCGCGTCCATGCGCTGCTCGCGCTGTCCGCGCTCGCGCGCGATGACGACGATGCCGCCTCGGCGGTGTCCTATGCGCGCGATGCCGCGGAGCTGGCGATGACCGCTGGCCTGCCGGTCGAGCGCCTCGTGGCGCACGCCGCGCTCGACGCGATCTCCGGTCACGAAGCAGTCGCGGATCCGTCGGCGCCGTCGGCCGCGACGATGTCACCGACGGCGATCGAAGGTGCGGCTCGCCTGCTCACCGATCTCGGTCTCACCGCGCAGCGCCCGTTCCGCGTGATCGATGCCGAGGGCGTGCCGAGCGATGTCGCCGACGCCAACCCGGAGGTCCTGCGGCTGTCGGCGCGCGCGCTCGCGGTCGATGGTGTCCGCGAGGTGATCTGGCGCCACGGCCAGGGCTCGCCGACCTGCGACGCCGCTCGCTGCTCAAGCGCCTGCTGTTCCTGTTCGCGTCGGCCCCGGGCAAGGTGTTCTCGAAGGAGGCAATCGTGCAGGCGGTGTGGAACGTCGAGTACCACCCGCTGCGCCACGACGCCGCGCTGTTCACCAACATCATGCGGATCCGCCGCCTGCTCGGGGAGGATGGCTCCGAGATCATCCGCGTCACCGAGGACGGGTATCGGTTCGTCCCGCCGCGTGACTTCCTGTTCGTGATCCCGCGGTGAAGAAGCCGGCACAGCGAACGGCTCGCAAGGCGCCGGCGAAGGCGAAGGCCCAGGCGAAGGCCCAGGCGAAGGCGAAGACGAAGGCAAAGGCGAACAAGCCAAAGCCGTCCGCGAAGGCAGGCTCCCGGCCGAAGCCCCGCAAGTCGCCGACGCGCGCGGCCAAGCCCACGCCGTCGCGGCGCGCCGGGTCACGACACAAGCCGGCAACCGACGGTACGCAGTGGCAGGCGTTCGTCGAGCAGCACGGCGTCGTGCTCGCTTCCGCGCGCGGCCCGGTCCCGAGCGTCGCGAGTGCGATCGCGGGCGAGCCGATCGTCGGCAGCTGGTGGGCCCACGCGAAGGCGCAGGTGATCTTCGACGCGCTGTCGTCGATCGACGACTCCGATGACATCCGCTGCTTCAAGCTGGTCGACAACAAGATCACGTTCGTGCACAGGCGGCTATGGCCCGCGCTCGCGCGGCTGGCGCAGGCCGGGATCCTGGTGCGCGCACGCGTCGAGGCGATCCAGCAGGAGCACATGCCGACCGGCGAGCACCGCAACTTCACGATCCCGTTCCCCGAGTGGGTGCCCGACGACGTGCTTGCGCGGGCCGAGCGGCTCGGCATCGACGACGCGCGAGCTCAGCTCGGCAACGTGATCTAGCCACGGATCGGCCGTGAGCTCGAGCGTCGGCCGTCCGTGGCTAGTTCATGAGCCGCGGATCTGGAGGCGGCTCGTCCTCGGGCTCCTCGGCCAACGGGTCCTCACCGGGCCACGCCACGTAGGGCGGAGCGACGATCAGCTGCGAGCGCTCGCGCTCGTGACGCGCGGCGTCCTCGAGATCCCACTGCGCGATCCGGCGCCGGTTCTGGTGCTTGCGGCGCCACCACGCCACCGCGAGCAGGAGCCCGACGATGATCCACATCGCGAGGCCGAGCAGGCCGAGTGGCGCGAGCATGTAGCGCTTGTTCAGATCGTGGCGCCACTCCTCGAACAGCAGCTTGAGCGGGCGGCCGAACGAGCGCATCGCGGCCTGGTCGACAGTGGCGCCGCGACTGAGCTCGCCGAGGAACCGGCGGAACGGCCAGCGATTGCCATCGTCGTCGGTGTCCTCCCAGCGACCGCGGCGCGCCAGGAACCCGACGAAGTCGTAGCTCTCTGCATACGCGCGATGGGCCGGCAGCTCCTCGCGCGGGAACGAGCGGTCGAGCTGGTCGAGCGGGATGATGCTGCCGACCCACGCCATCCCGGCGAGCGTCTCGTAGCGCTCTCGCGACCACTCTCCGGAATGCTGGTACGCGAAGCCCTCGTGTAGCCAGTGCGGTGCGTTGGTGCCGAGGGCTGCACCGAGCGCGACGTGCGCGAGCTCGTGGCGCAGCGTCGCGATCGGATCCGTCGGCGTGCCGTTGCGATGGGTCGCGATCGAGATGATGCCGAGATCGGGATATGCGACGCCGACCGCCCACGGCGGCGCCCCGCGATCCGCCGGCGCGATCGCCGCGAGGTCGGTGGTGTCGCGGACGACGCGGATCTCGATCAGGGCGGGCGCCGGCAGCCCGGCGAGGTCCTCGCTGATCCGGTCGAGCGTGGTGTCGGCGCGCGCGGCCATCTGCTTGCCGAGGCGCTCGAGCCCATCCTCGGTGAACACGGTGACGCGGCCCTGGCGCGCGGCGAACTCGAGGCGAGGACGCGCCGCCACGGTGGAGACCATCGCCACGAGCGCGAACCAGATCATCAGCACGAGCTTCACGGGTAGTGCAGCTCCACGCGCTGCACCGTCGAACCGGTGTCCTGCACGAGCACGAGCGTCGCCGCGCCGGCGACCGCGCCGATGATCGCGGCGTAGACCCACCACTTGGTCGGGCCATCACGATCCTGGATCGCGAACCGGCGATCCTTTGGATCCTCGAGCAGCAGCGGCTGATCCGGATCCGGTGCGCGATCGTTCCAGCCCTGCACCCGATCGGTCACGAGTGCGAGCACGCGCTTGACGTCGGCGGGGTCACTTGCCTTCGCCACCCCGTCGTCGCCGCCGAGCTGGCGCGGCGCCTCGGACAACCCGATGCGCCCCCACGCCTCGACCCGATCTCCGCGCCGCACGAGCACGACGCGCGCGCGGACCTGGCTCATCGCCCAGCCGATCTCCGCCGGTGCCGGCACCTTGCCGTTCCAGCGCGCGACGCGGCGCGCGATCTCGGAGGCCGGGCCGCGCTGATCGATCGTGGGAACTGCAAGCTGCTTCTGCGTCTTCACCGCGGTGCCCGCCGCCCAACCACGCCGCGTCTTGCTGGCCACGGCGATCACGTGATCGCCGTCTGGCAGCAAGACGTGAAGTGGTGCTGGGCCCCGCGGCTCGAAGTCGATCCAGACGGTGGCGCCGGGTGCATTGGTCGCGACGATCTCGAGTGCCACCAGCTCGCGATCGATCACGGTGTCGACGTCGGGATACTTCTTCCACACCGCGGCCGGGACATCGGGGCTGCCCCCGAGCGCGCGCAACCGGGTCGCGGCGAGCTGCGCGCGATCGAGGTCGCCGCTGCGATCGCTGCACAGCAGCGCGAGCGTCCACGCCCTGGGCAGCTCCGGGACCGCGATTCCCGCGGCCTGGCGCGCGGCCGCGATCCCGATCGCCTGGTCCGCGGCGACCAGCGTCGCCTTGCAGTCGAGCGCGCCGAACGCGCGCTGGGCCTCGGCGAGTGCGCTCGCGAGCTGCACCGCATCCTTGTCGACATCGGCACCCGCGAGCGCATCCTCGAGGCCGTCGCCGTTGACGACCTCGAAGCCGGCGGTCACCACTGCCTCGGCGAGCTGCTTGCGAACGCTCCCGGTGTCGGTGGGGCCGAGGTCGATGACCCCGATCCGCTCGCGCGTGCGTAGCTTGTCATCCGCTCGCGCCGCGCCTGCCGAGGCGACGAGCGCGAGGAGCGCTACGGCGCGAGCTGCTTGAAGAACTCGTTCAGGCCCCATACGTCACGTGCCCGCAGACCGTCGAACTGGAGTCCCGTGCCCTGATCGTCGGCCCACCGGACCGTCGCCCCGACCTCGATCAGCTCCTCGAGCGTCGGGATGCGAAACCCGATCTGGCACCGACTGCCCATCGGCAGCTTCTGCGTGGCGACGACCTGCGCGCCGCCGAGCGAGAGGTTGACCATCTTGCAGTCCTCGCTCGCTTCGCTCGAACCGCTCACGCTCAGCTTCGTGGTGATCGAGACGGCGTGGCGAGTCGCGGTGCGGCGATTTGCGGACACAGATCCGCATTGTATGCGCACCCGAACCGAACAGCATCGCGCCTTGTCGTCGATCCACTGCGAAAAGCATGGATCCGAATTGGCGATGCGCACCTACCCGATGAGGCCGGCACCGGCCGTCGCCAGTCAGGGCTTGATGTCGATGTGGGCCTTCTTGCGCAACTCGTCGAGCCAGCTCTGGGTCGCCTTCTCGATGGCTCGCCGCTTGAGCTCGAGCGCGATCCCATCCTTCATCTCGGCGTAGGGCTTCGTCGTCGCGCGCTTGACGTCGACCGCGCGGAGGACGTGCAGCCCCTGCGCGCTCTTGACCGGGCCACGGACCTCGCCCTTGTCCATCGCGAACACCACGGCCTCCCACTCGGGAGTCGCCGTCCCGCGCTCGAACCAACCGAGCGAGCCCCCGGTCGCCTTGGTCCCGGCGTCCTCCGACAGCTCCGCCACCAGCTTGTCGAACGGCTCGCCGGCCTTGGCGCGGTCGATCACCTGGGCCGCCCGTGCCTTGGCCTCGGCGAGTTGCTGTTCGGTCGGATGCTCGGGCAGAACGAACAGGACGTGCGCCACCGCGACCGCGGACACCGCCTCGCTGCGGCGCTGCATCTGACCGTAGCGCGCACGGATATCCTCCTCTGTGATCGCCACCTTCGGGCCGACCAGCTGGTTGACGGCGCGGTGCCGCAGCAGCGTCCGCCCGAGCAGCTTCTTGTAGCTGTCGATCGTGAGGCCCTGCGACGCGAGCGCCTGGGAGAGCCCGGCATCGTCGAGCTTGTTCTGCTGCTTGACGTCCTCGATCGCCGCGCGCACCTCCTCGGGATCGATCGTCACCTTCGCGGCCTCGGCCGCCTGCACGATCAGCTCCTCCGAGATCATGTCCTCGAGCGCCTGGTTGTGCAGCTTGCCGATCCGGCGCTCGCGCTCCTTGGGATCGACGATCTGCTCGGCCTGGGCGCGCATCGGCGCCAGCTGTTGCTCGAGCTCGCTCGCGAGGATGATGTTGCCATCGACCACCGCGACGACCCGCTCGACCACGCGCTTACCGGCGTGCGCCACGCTCCAGGAGCAACAAAAGCCGACACCCAGCAAGAGGATCGCGATCCGCACGCCCGGATCGACTCGGCGCCGGCCCGACCGGTTGCCTCAACGCAACTTGATGTCGATGTACGCCTTCTTGCGGAGCTCTTCGATCCAGGTCAGCGTCTGCTTGTCCATCTCGCGGCGGCGCAGCTCGCGCATGATCGCGTCCTTCATCTCGGCTAACGGCTTCATGTCGGACTTCTTGAGCTCGTTGGCGAAGAACACGTGGAGTCCCTGCGGTCCGTTGACCGGCCCACGCACGTCATTCTTGTCCATCGCAAACACGACCGGCTCCCACTCGGGGTTGGCCATGCTGCCGCGCTGGAACCAGCCGAGCTGACCGCCGGTCGCCTTGGTGCTGTCGTCCTCGGACAGCTCGGTCGCGACCTTCGCGAACTCCTCGCCCGCCTTCACCCGCTCGATCGCCTTTGCCGCCTTGGTCTTGGCCTCGGTCAGCTGCTGCTCGGTCGGGTGCTCGGGCAGCTTGAGCAGGATGTGCGACAGGCTGACGGCGCTGACCGCGGCGCTGCGCCGCTGCATCTCGTCGTAGCGCGCGCGGACGTCCTCCTCGGTGACCTGCACCTTGGGCGCGACCAGCTGGTTGACGGCACGGTGCCGCAGCAGCTGGCGGCGGAGGTCCGTCTTGTAGCCGGAGACCGTGTAGCCCTGGGCGGCGAGCACCTGCGCGAGGCCCGCCTCGTCGAGGTTGTTCTGCTGCTTGATCTCGTCGAGCGCGGCCTGGACCTCGCCAGCCTCGACATCGACCTTCGCGGCCTCGGCCGCCTGGACGATCAGCTCCTCGTTGACCATCTCGTCCATCACCTGGCCCTGCAGCTTGCCGAGCCGACGATCGCGCTCCTTGGGATCGGCGATCTGCATCGCCTCGTTGCGGACCGGGAGCAGGCGGGCTTCCAGCTCGCTGTTGAGGATGATCGCGTCGTTGACGATCGCGATCACGCGCTCGACGACGAGCTTCTTGCCGGCATTGGGTGACTTGGTGGTCGGCTTGGGCTGGGCGAACGCGGGCACCGTCAGGGCGACCACGAGCAAGATGGTCGAGGTCTTCATCAGCTTCTTCATCTTCTTCATGGCGAGCCCTTCGCTGGTACCGCGGGAGGTTGCACATCGTGGCCGTGGCCGTCGTCGACTGCCGACGACGTATCGACGCGCACCTTCGCGAGGTTTGCCTCGTTGATCTCGATCTTCGACCGCGTGCGCAGCCCTTCGACGAAGTCCTTCTGCGCCTGTAGCCGCTTGTCGCGGAACAGCTTGTTGCGGATCTGCGGCTTCGCGGCCTCGAACGACTGCACGATCGATTTGCGACGTCCGGTCTGCTTGAGGACGTAGAACGTGCCATTGCCGGCATCGATCGCGCCGGAGACATCCCCCGTGGTGTAGAGCGCGAGCGCGGCCTTGACGACCGGCGCAGGGAGCTCCTTGGACGCGGCATCGAAGTAGCGCAGGTCGCCGCCGCGCAGCTTGGTGTCCTCGTCGGCAGAGTACTTGGTCACCAGGTCGCGGAAGCCCTTGTTGGTCTTGCCGGCCTCGCCGCGCGCCTCGAGCGCCACGCGATCCGCCTGCGCCTTGTTCTTGACGATGATCGCCGACACGCGGACCTCGTCGGGCTTCACGTACTCGGCGAGGTTCGCGTCGTAGTAGGTCTTCATCTCGGGATCCGAGACCGCATCGGCGGTGACCTTCGCGTCGAACTCGTCCTTCATGAGCTTCTGGATCATCACCTGCTTCATGGTGCGGACGACCTCGGAGTCCTTCTCGATCCCGCGGCGGTACGCCTCCTTCGCGAGCACCTCGAACCGCACCATCGAGTCGAGGAACTCCTTCTTCTGCTCGAGCGACGTGTAGCGCTGGCGGATCGTGGGCGACTGGCGATTGAGCCGCTCCTGAAACTCGCCGAGTGTGATCGAGACGTCGTCGATCTTCGCGAGCACGGTCTGCAGCTCCTGCGTGCTCTGGGGCTGCGGCCTGGGAGCGCCCGCCTGCTCCGTCGCGCGTTCGGGCGCGGGCTGGAGCTGGGACTTCGGCGTGTCTCGCGTACAACCCAGGACGAGGAGCAAGGCGACCGGAACCCGAATCATCACGATAGGTTCACGTAGCACGAGCGATGGCGTCCAACAAGGCTCGTCTCGCTCCAGCCGGCCCTCCTGGGGCGGGCGGCGGCATCCCGAATCGACCATCCGGCAACTTGCGAAACCCGACCGCGATCAGCGGCTGGAGCAGCGTGCTGCCCTCGGGCAGGGCGAGCGCGATCCGCGTACTCGAGATCTCGAGGGACAGCGCGCCGATCGAGCGCGCGATCGCCTTCACCCCCATCAGCTCGCCGAGCAGCACGACGTCGCCGGGGAGCGGGCCATAGCGGTCCGAGATCTCGGCCATCACATCGCGCAGGTCGTCGTCGGTCTCGACTGCGGACAGCCGCTTGTAGAGCTCGAGCCGCTGCCCGGGATCGGGGACGTAGTCGTCGGGGATGAACCCGGGCGTCTCGATCTGGAGCTCGGGGTCGATCTCGGAGTGGATCGGCTTGCCACCCATCTCGGCGACCGCGGCGTCGAGCATGTGGACGTACTGGTCGAAGCCGACGGCCGCGATCGAGCCCGACTGCTTGGCCCCGAGCAGCTCGCCGCCGCCGCGGATCTCGAGATCCTGCGACGCGATCTGGAAGCCGGCGCCGAGCTCGGTGAACCGCTGCAGCGTCTCGAGTCTGCGCCGCGCTTCCTCCGTGATGTGCTCGGGCTCTGGTACCAGGAGATAGCAGTACGCGCGCTCCTTGCTGCGGCCGATCCGCCCCCGCAGCTGATAGAGCTGGGCGAGGCCGAACGCATCGGCGCGCGCGACGAACATCGTGTTCGCGCGTGGGATGTCGAGCCCGCTCTCGACGATCGTCGTCGCCACCAGCACGTCGAGCTCGCCCTGGACGAATCGCACCATCACCTTCTCGAGCTCCTCGGCGGTCAGGCCGCCGTGGCCGACGCCGACGCGCAGCGACGGCACGAGCCCGCGCAGGTACTCCGCCCACTCGACGATCGTGCGGTCGTCGTCGCGCGGCTTCTTGGGGCGCGGTCGCGAGTCGTTGGGCAGGCGCGGGTCGGGCGCCTTGGCCGGCGCGTGGCCGATCGTCGGGGTGATGAAGAAGATCTGACCACCACGCGCGAGCTCGCGCTCGATCGCCTCGCGGATCGTGAGGTCGTCGACGCGCGACACGAACGTGCGCACCGCGCGCCGATCCGCCGGTGGCGTCGCGATGATCGACAGGTCGCGCAGGTTTGCCATCGCGAGGTGCAACGTCCGCGGGATCGGCGTCGCGGTCAGCGTCAGCACGTCGATCTGCGTGCGGGTCTTCTTGATCTTCTCCTTGTGCGCGACGCCGAACCGCTGCTCCTCGTCGATCACGAGTAGCCCGAGGTCCTTGAACCGGACGTCGGGCGACAGCACGCGATGGGTGCCAACGACGACGTCGAGCTTGCCCTCGGCCAGCTTCTTCACGGTCTCGAGCTGCTGCGCCTTGCTCTGGAATCGCGACAGCTTTCCCAGGTTGACCGCGAACCCGCCGTAGCGCTCTGTCATCGTGCGGAAGTGCTGCTCGACCAGCACCGTGGTCGGCGCCAGCACGCACGCCTGCTTGCCCCCCTGGACCGCGCGGAAGATCGCGCGGAGGGCAACCTCGGTCTTGCCGTAGCCGACGTCACCGCAGACCAGGCGATCCATCGCGCGCGGCGACTCCATGTCGGCGAGCACGGCCTCGATCGCGGCCGCCTGATCCGGTGTCTCGTCGAACGGGAACGTCGCCTCGAGCTCGCGATAGCCGTCGTCTGCCGGCGGGAAGCGATGGCCGGGCAGGGCGGCGCGTTGGGCGTAGAGCTGCAGCAGCTCCTCGGCGAGCGCCCGGATGTGGCGGCCGACCTTGGTCCGCGTCGCTTCCCAGGTCACCCCGCCGAGCTTGTCCAGCCGCGGCGCGTGGCCCTCGGCGCCGACGTAGCGCTGGACCTCACCGAGCCGGTACACCGGCAGGTACAGGTTGCCGCCGTCGTACTCGAGCTTCAGCGTCTCGATGCCGGTCGCGCCCGAGACCGCGAGCTTCTCGAGCCCGAGGTAGCGTCCGACGCCGTGGCGCTGGTGCACGAGGTAGTCGCCGGCCTCGAGCTGCGAGAAGTCGGCGACGCCGCCGAGCAGCGCATCCTTCGCCCGCTTCTGGCTGGTCTTCGCATGATGCGTGCGCTGGCCGAAGATGTCCGCGGCGGTCACCAGCGCGACGCCATCGCGGATCGATGCGAAGCCGTGCGCCGGTGCCGCATGCACGATCGTCACGCCGGGTGACGCGAGCGGCCGCTCGCCCGGGCTCGCGATCCGGATCTCGAGCCCGCGCGCGCCGAGCACGCCGACCAGGCGATCGGCCCGGCTCTGGGAGTCGCACGCGATCGCGACCCGCAGCCCCTGCTTCTGCCACTTGCCGAGCGCGGTGATCAGCGGCTGCGCGTGCTCGGTGTCGCCGAACGTGCGCGCGTGATCGAGCTCCTGCTTGAGCACGCGGAGGTCGTCGACCTCGACGCGCACGTGCGTGCGATCGTCGTGCTCGAGCAACTCGAGCGTGGCGAGCTCGAGCCGGCGCGCGCCGCCCGCGAGCCAGTCCTCCGCGGCGACCAGGTGGGCATCCGGCGGGTAGACCACGGCCTTCGTGGTGTCCTTGCGCGACGGGTAGCGCGCCGCGGCGTCGGCCCACGCGTCGACCAGGGTGCGCCGGCACGCCGCCGGATCGACGATGATCCATCGCGCGTCGGCTGGCAGGTAGCTGGCCGGCGAGACCATGGTGTCGTGAAACGCGGGCGTCAGGCCCTCGATGCCGACGAACACATCCCCGGCCTCGAGCTGCTCGATCAGCCGGCGCGTCGCCTTGGTCGGGTGCGCGATCTCGTCGGCGTACTCGCGGAGCCGGGTCCGGACATCGCGCGAGCCGGTCGCGATCGTCTCGCGCACCGGCGGCAGGTGCACCCACTCGATCGGCCGCAGCGTACGTTGCGACTCGGCCTCGAACCAGCGCAGCGACTCGACCTCGTCACCGAATAGCTCGATCCGGACCGGGTGCGGCGCGAGCGGTGCGTAGACATCGATCACGCCCCCGCGCACCGCGAACGTGCCGGGCTCGTCGACCACGGGCGTGCGGCTCCAGCCCGCCGAGATCAGCGCGGCCGCCAGCTCGTCGCGATCCACGGATTCGCCGATCCGGATCGTGCGGCCGCGCGCCGCGAGCTCGGCGCCGGGCAGGGTCTTGCGCACCAGCGCTTCGGCTGACGTCACGACGATCCTCGGTCGCAGCCCGGAGGCGAGTCGATACAGCGTCGCGACGCGCTCGACAATGCAGGTCCGATCGGGTGACAGGTCCGCGTACGGCGAGACATCGATCCCGGGCAGCGACGCGATCTCGTCGAGCGTCGCCGCCGGATCGCGTGCGCCGCCCCAAAAAACTCGCACGTCGGCCTCGAGCCGGCGGGCCGCGGCGTCGTCGGGCGCGACGATCACGACCAGCGGCTCGCGCTCTGCGACCTCGACCGCCAGCCACGCTGCCCATCCCGCGGTCGAGCCATGCACCACGACCAAGTCGTGCGTCAGGGCGGCCGCGAGCTCGGGCATCATCGCGGCGCAAGCTAGCACGCGATGATCGCGCGGCTACGCGAGCAGGAACTGTTCGAGCGCGACCAGTCTCGTCACGTCGTGCACGTCGTCACGCTGCAGCGGCACCTCGACCAGCAGCGAGCTCGCACCTCCGGCGCCGCGCAGCTGGTTGACCGCAAGCAGATCCGCCTTTGCGAGCGTCTCGATCTCGGCGTAAGCGGCACCGAGCGCCTGCGCACTCATCGTCAGCGTGGTCGCAGAGAGCCCGAGTGCGGCGACCTCGGGCTGTGCGGCGAGCGCGGTCTCGACCGCGGCCTGACTGGTGGCGAGCGGGCGCGACGAGATGATCTTGTTGACGACGAAACCGACGAACGGCATGCCGGCGCCGACCAGGCGCTGGTGAAAGGCGAGCGCCTCGTTGACCGCCATCGGTTCCGGGCTGGCGACCAGCACGAACCCGACGCGCGGCTGGCGGAGCAGCGAGAACGTCTCCTCCGCGCGCTGCTTGAAACCGCCCAGGATGTCGTTGAACTCGGTGAAGAAGATGCCGAGGTCCTCGATGAACTTGCTGCCGACGAACTTCGCGAGGCGCTTGAGCACGAACGCGCCCGTCTTGCCGACCAGCGACCACCGCGAGCCACCGCCGCCCTGCAGCTTGCGGAACCACTCGATCGCGGGCGAGTCGATCGCCTCGGACAGCTTGCGCGGGGCATCGAGAAAATCGAGCGCGTGCGCGGTGGGTGGCGTGTCGACGACGATCAGGTCCCACTTGCCCGTCTTGTCAAAGTCGTGGAGCTTGGCCATCGCGGCGTACTCTTGCGCGCCGGCGAGCGAGCCCGAAATCTGGGCGTAGACCGGGTTCGCGAGGATGCGCTGGACCGCGGCTGGGTCCTTGGCATGACGCGCGACGACCTCGTCAAAGGCGGCCTTCTGATCGAGCATCATCGCGTGCAGCTCGCCGGTCGCCGCGGGTGCGCCGGTGCGCACGAGCGCCCGATCGACCTCCTGGACCTGGTGGCCGAGCGACTCCAGCCCGAGCGAGTTTGCGAGCCGGCGCGCCGGATCGATCGTGAGCACCAGCGTGCGCTTGCCGCGGCGGGCTGCCGCCAGGGCGAGCGTGGCCGCGGTCGTGGTCTTGCCGACGCCGCCGGATCCAACGCAGACCAGGATTCGCCGCTCCAGCAGCACCTCGAGCAGGGTCGGCACGTCAATCGCGGATATCACGCATCGCCCGCCGCTGGCAAACGACTGCCGTGATATGCGGTCCGCAGATGAAGCGCGAGCTGGTTGTCACCGCCAACGGGCGCGACTGCGCCGTGACCGTGGACGGACCGCTGCCGGATGGCCGGTTCCGGGTCACCATCGACGGCACCGAGCGGCTGGTCGACGGCCGGGCGATCCGTCCGGGCACCTGGTCCCTCGTGGTCGGTGGGCGCAACTTCGTGGTCGATCTCGACCCGCGGCGCTCGGGGATCGCGGCGTCGGTCGGCGCGAGCGAGGCCGTGCTCCAGGTCGAGGACGCACTGCGCCGCCGGCTCGCGGACGCGGCGGGGACCCGCAATGCGTCCGCCCGGGGCGAGACGATCCGCGCGCCGATCGCCGGCAAGGTCGTGAAGGACCTGGTCCAGGTCGGCGATCAGGTCGCCGCCGGGAGCGCGGTGATCGTGCTCGAGGCGATGAAGATGGAGAACGAGCTCGTCGCCGAGCGCGGCGGCACCGTCACGTCGGTGAACAAGGCTGCCGGGCAGGCGGTCGACACCGGCGACCTGCTGGTCGAGCTCGCATGATCGTCAGCGCTGCATGATCGCGGGCGACACCAGGCCCTGCGCCATCAGCGACGACGACCACACGAGGACGTAGCCGACGGCGCCACCCGCGCCACCGGCGCTATCGCCGGGGCTGTCCGAACCGTTCTCGCCGGTCAGCTTCGTGCCGGCACCGCCGTCACCACCGCCCTCGGGCTTCGCACACAGGGTCGCGTTCTCGCCGCCGCCAGCGGCCGGGTCCGCGTCGAGCCCGCCGTTGCGGCCATCGGAACCGGTTCCGCCATCGCATCCGGTGCCGCCGCCGCCGCCGTTCGCGGCGACGATCGAGCCGGATCGCAGCTGCACCGATGGTGCGTCGAACCCGAGATAGCCACCGGCGCCACCGCCACCGCCGCCGCCATCCCCATGGCCGCCATCGCCGCCGGCACCACCCGCGGTGATCCGGCCGGTGATCGTGATCGAGGTCTTCGCCGTGAGCTGGAGCCCGCCGCCGCCGGAGCCTGCGCGACCACGCGAGCTGCCGGTGCCGCCATCGCCGCCCGGGCAGCCACCGCGCACGACGACGGGCACGGCGACCATCGTGCCCGCGGCACCGCCCTCGTTGTTCGTGTTGCCTCCCTTGCCGTCGCCACCGGCGCCCCCGCTGGCGCCGAAGCCGCCACCACCGCCGCCGCCGGAATCCTGCGAGCTCTCGCCGGCGCCGGCCGCGTTGCACGCGTCGTCGCCGGGGTTGGCGCCTGCACCATCGATCATGAAGTTGTCGCTACGTATGCTGCTGACGTCGATCACGCCCGCAATCGCAATCGTGTCCCACGCCACCACCACGAGCGGGCGCGAGCCGATCAGGCGCAGCGTCGCGCCCTGGCTGACGGTGAATGCCGAGACCGAGACGACGCGATAGTCGCCGACCTCGTAGCTCATCGGATCTGCGCCGCCTGCGTACGTCCCATCGTCCGTGTTGTAGATCCCGAGCAGCGAGCTGACGGTCCACGCGCCACCGGGCAGCACGTCGCACGGCTCCACGTGCTGCGGGTTCGCGCGCGGCATGAAGTCCGCGCAGGTCACGGCGGGCGCGTCCTCGATCGTGCCGTCGATGTCGACGATCGTGGCGTCCCCGAGCGAGCCATCCCCGGTCGGCGCGCTGCCGTCGCTGGTGCCACTGCCCGGCTTGAACGAGCAGCCGGCCAGCGCAGCGAGGGCGATCCACCGCGGGCTCATCGACCAACGCTACAACGACCGGCGGCGCGAGTGCATACCGGAATCACGCAAGGTGCGTGTAGGTGTCAGGGCAGCGCCGCGCGCAGCGCATGAGGCACGACCGCGGTCGATCCCGGAAGCCCGGGCGTGCGATCGCGCGGGATGTGATAGCGCGTGAGGATCCGCGGCGTCGCGCGCCGGACCTCGTCGGCATCGAGCATGATCACGCCGCCCGAGGTGGTCTCGATCTCGACCACGCCTCGCGCGCCCGACAGCCGCGTGACGAAGTCCTCCATGTCGCGCGGGCACACGCCGTCGAGCTTGGCCACCGCCTCGTTGTAGAGGTGGCTGTAGCCGACGTTGATCTCGTCAGCGAGGATCTGGGTCACGATCACGACCTCGTGCTGCTCGGCGCTGCGGAAGCCGAGGTAGTAGTAGTTCAGGAACTCCTTCGGCGCCTTGTTCCACCACTTGTCCCAGGTGGTCAGGTAATCGCGGGTCAAGGTCTGGAACACGAGCCCGCCGTACAGGAAGTACGCCGGCGCGAGGTCGTACCGCGAGCGCGGCACGAGCGGCACCCACTGTTTGAGCTCGAGCTCGAGCGAGCGCGCGATGCCGCCGCGCTTGATCTCGAGCTGCACGCGATCGCCGATGTAGCGATGCCCGAGCACGACGTCATAGCGGGTGCGGTGGTGGCCGAGGTACTGGACCGTGCCGTTGTTCGCGATCGAGAGGCCGTCGATCGACGTGATCACATCGCGCGGCTGCAGGATGCCGTCCGATGACCCGTCGTAGTCGACGTGGAGCACCATCACGCCGCGCTCGGTCAGGTTCAGACCGAGCTTCTTGCGCAGCAGCGGGTTCTCGAGGTTCTGCGTCGTGATGCCGAGCGCCGGAATCTCCGAGCGCTTGCCGGCCGCGACGCCATCGAGGAACGCGCGGATGATCGGCGGCGGGACCATCTCGCCGATGTTGTCGACCCCGGTCAGCTTCTGGAACGCGATGCCGACGACCTTGCCATCGCCGAACACCGGGCCGCCGCTGTTGCCGGCGTTGATCGCCGCGTCGACCGTGACCGCGAGCAGGTGGCGCTGCGAGTGGCTGTAGCGCTGGACCTCGATCCGCGACACCACACCTTCCGTGATCGAGATCTCCTCGCCGCCGACCGGGTAGCCGACGACCGCGACCTCGTCACGCAACTTCGGCATCGGGCCGAGCTCGGCCGGCGCGATGTCGGCGAGGAAATCAGGAGGATCGACGACCTCGAGCAGCGCGAGGTCGCAGTCGTGGCTGACCGCGCGGACCCGTGCGATCGCCTTGTCCGGCTGCGAAGGTTTCTGAACCTGGAGGAACGTCGCGTTCGCGACGACGTGGGCACCGGTCAGCAGCAATCCGTTGCCGATCACGACGGCGGAGCCGGTGCTGTTCGATGGAGTCCGCGCCTGCCAGGGGCCATCGAAATCGGGGTCCTGAGAGGTTGCAAAGACTCGGATTACCTCGGGGTACGCCACGATCCAGCCTACCGTGAGACAGTGTAATTGTCATGACCTTGGCCCTCCAGGCAGTCACCCCGACGCAGCTCGTCGAGGCGGTCGGTGGCGTCACGCTGGCCGAGGCGCGCAAGCTGGTCGCGATGGTGCACCGCGGGGATCCGGTCGCGGCGAGCTCCGCGGTCCGCCGCACCGCCGCCGAGGCGACGCGCCGAGCGGGCTGGGTGCCGGCACTCGAGGTCGTGGCCGAGACCGCGAGCCAGCTCGATCCGTTCGTCAAGTACCTGCTCGCGAGCGGCGACGCTCGGTTCGAGACCGTGCGCATCCCGCTCGCGGATCCCGATCGCTTCACCGTCTGCGTCAGCTCGCAGGTCGGCTGCGCGTTGGCGTGCAGCTTTTGCGCGACCGGGCGGCTCGGGCTGTCGCGCAACCTCGCGGCGTGGGAGATCGTCGAGCAGGTGCGCGTGGTGCGCGCGCGACTGCCGCGCGGTCGGGTCCACGGCGTCGTGTTCCAGGGCATGGGCGAGCCGCTCGCGAACCTCGATGCCGTGCTGGGCGCGATCGCGGTGATGAGCGAGCCGTGTGCCCTGGGCATCGACGGGCGCGCGATCACGGTCTGCACCGCGGGCTTGCCGGTGGGGATCCGGCGACTCGCGCGTGAGGCGCCGCGCGTCCGCCTCGGGCTGTCGATGTCGAGCGCGATCGCGGCGCACCGCAA
>JBBJLY010000418.1:0-5060 GCA_037720695.1 Kofleriaceae bacterium
GCCGGCCTGACCCGCGATCTCGCGCGCATGACGGAGGGTATCGACACGATCGTCGGCGAGCGCGGCATCACGCTGTCCGGCGGGCAACGCCAGCGCGTCGCGCTTGCACGCGCGCTCGCGTCGGCGCCACGGCTGCTCGTGCTCGATGATTCGCTGTCTTCGGTCGACGCCACCACCGAGCGGGAGATCTTGAGAAGCCTGCGGGCGGTGATGCACGGCCGCACTGCGATCCTGATCTCGCACCGCGTCGCCGCGATCAAGGACGCCGATCAGATCATCGTGCTCGACCAGGGTCGCGTGGTCGCGCGCGGTACGCACGAGGAGCTGCTCGCGCAAGCTGGTACGTACTCCGAGCTGTACCGCACGCAGCTCGACACCGAGGACACGCGCTTGTCCTCGCCGGACATCCAGCCGGCATCGCGGTCGGAGCTCGAGGCGTCCTGATGGCCACCGTCGCAGGAGCGCCGAACACCCCGGGCACGCCACCGATGGCGGGCGGCGCCGCGAAGGGCACGCCCGGCGAGGAGGCCGTGCTCGGCAAGGCGTACGACGTCGCGCTGATGCGCCGGCTGTGGCCGTTCGTGCGCCCGCACTGGAAGCTGCTGCTCGCGTGGGCGCTGTTCATGCCGCTCACGATCGCGTTCGAGCTCGCGCAGCCCGCGCTGTTTCGCTACGCGCTGACCGAGCACATCCTCGCCCGCCGGGTCGAACATCTTCCTCTCGATGCGCTGATCTACATGGGGCTCGTGCTCGCGCAGGGTGGCTCCGCGTTCTGCGAGACCTGGTTCCTCCAGCTCGCGGGCCAGCGCACGATGCATGCGCTCCGCATCAAGATCTTCGATCACGTGCTCGCGCAGCGAGCCGCGTTCTTCGACAACATCCCGGTCGGCCGGCTGATGACCCGGATGACCAACGACATCGAGAGCCTGAACGAGATGTTCGCGCAGGGCGCGATCACGCTGATCGCCGATCTGTTGAAGATGCTCGCGATCGTGGTCGTCATGCTGACGATCGACGTCACGCTGACGCTGCTCGTGTTCGTCACGTTGCCGATCATGATCGTGCTCGTCGAATATGCGCGGCGACTGATGCGCGCGTCGTTCCGCCAGATCCGTGTCCGGCTCGCCGCGATGAACGCGTTTGCCCAGGAGCACCTGTCGGGCATCAAGGTCGTGCAGCTGCTCGGCCGCAGCAAGATCGCGCAGCGCGAGTACGACGAGATCAACGCCGGGCATCGCGACGCCTACCTCGGCCAGATCCGCGCGGACGCGTCGATGTACGCGATCGTGGAGGCGATCGGCACCGTCGCGATCGCGATCGTCATCTGGTACGCGGCCGGTCATCGCGCTGGCAGCGCGACTGACGATTCGATCACGGTGGCGGCGATGATCGGCGTGGTCGTCGTGTTCATCGAGTACATCAACAAGTTCTTCGTCCCGGTGCGCGACCTGTCGCAGAAGTACGCGGTCATGCAAGGCGCGATGGCGTCGAGCGAGCGGATCTTCCAGCTGCTCGACACCCACGAGTACGACGGCGCGGCGACCAGCGCGCCGAAGCAGCTCGAGCCCGCCAACGGCAAGCACTCCGTGCCGGCGGTCGAGCTCGCGGGCGTCCAGTTCTCGTATGGCGCGGAGCCGGTGCTGCGAGGCGTCGACCTCCGGGTGCCGCGGGGCGCGACGGTCGCGGTCGTCGGAGCCACGGGCTCGGGCAAGTCGACCGTGATCAAGCTGCTGACGCGCCTCTACGAGCGCGACCACGGCACGATCCGGCTCGACGGTGTCGACATCCGCGAGATCCCGCTCGACGTGCTGCGCCAGCGGATCACGGTCGTGTCGCAGGATGTCGTGCTGTTCGCGGGCACGCTCGAGGACAACATCGCGCTCGGCAAGACCTACACACCCGAACGCCTGCAGGCGGCGGTCGCGCGCGTCGGGCTCGATCGCGCGCTCGCGCGCCGCGGGGATGGCATCGAGGCACGCGTCGCCGAGCGTGGCGCCAACTTCTCGGCCGGCGAGCGCCAGCTCGTCGCGTTCGCGCGCGCGCTGCTCCGCGATCCTGAAGTCCTGATCCTCGACGAGGCGACCGCCCACGTCGACCCCGAGGCCGAGAAGCTGATCGAGACCGGCGTGACCGCGCTGATGAAGGGTCGCACCACGCTCGTGATTGCCCACCGCTTGTCGACGATCCGCAACGCCGATCTGATCGTCGTCATGGACAAGGGACAGGTCGTCGAGCAGGGCACACATGCCGAGCTGGTAGCGAAGGGTGGGCTGTATGCGGCCCTCGAGCGGACGTTCCGGCGCCAGGATGACTGATCGTCATGATTCAGGCCCCCAGCGCGCTCGCTTCGATTTGGGTATGATCGCGTACAGATGCCTGTGGGAGTGAAGGAGCTGGGGCTGGCGATCGACGCGATGGCAGATGGCGCCATCCTCGCCGACACTCGTTCGGGCGACGTCTACGTCAATCGCGCGGCGCGCGAGATGCTCGGGATCCCTGCCGACGTCCTCGTCGACACCAGCTACCTGAAGGACACGCTCGGCTTCTATCCGTTCGAGCTCGCGGTCAACAGCGAGGGCGCGGTACGCGAGGAGGTTCGCATCGGCGACCGCGTGTTGCACTCGGTCGTGACGCCGCTCCGCGAGGACGACCAGTCGGTCGGTGCGCTCGTGGTGCTCCGCGATCTCGGTGATACCGCCGACATCGTGCGCCGGCGAGCCGAGTTCGCGCAGGTGATGTCGCACGAGCTGCGAACCCCGTTGACCTCGATCGCGGGCGCGCTCGACATCGTGCTCTCGGGCTACGCCGGCGAGCTCACGGATCGCCAGCTGCGCTACGTCGACATGGCGCGCCAGGCCGCGACCCGGATGAATCAGCTGGTCGATCAGCTGCTCGATCTGGCCCGGGCCCAGGCCGGGACGATCACGGTCGCCACGTTGCCGGTCCAGCTCGATCGGCTCGCGCGCGAGGTCATCGACCGTTACCGCGCGGTCGCGGCGGCCAAGCAGCTGACGCTCGTGCTCGGCGCATCGGCGGATGACATCTCGATCCTCGGCGACCCCGAGCGCTTGTCTCAGGTGCTCGGCAATCTGATGTCGAACGCGATCCGGTTCGCCCCGACCGGCGGCATCATCGACGTTCAGGTGTTCGGCCCGCCGCTGTCCCGCGATGCGGTCGGCGTCTCGGTGTTCAACTCCGGTGAGCCGATCCCGGTCGAGGACCAGGAGAAGGTGTTCGAGCCGTTCTCGGCCTCGAGCCGGCGGGTCGGCGGCACCGCGCTCGGGCTCTCGATCTCGCGCACGATCATCGAGGCCCACGGCGGCAAGATCTGGGTCGAGTCGCTGCAGCACACGGGTGGCGGGACCAAGTTCGTGTTCACGCTGCCGGTGTCGGCCAAGAACGACGGCTCGGTCGAGCCGATCGTCGAGGAGGTGACAGGCCGGACGCCGCGCCGCCGCGGGCTCGGCGAAGGCTCGTGCGCGCTGGTCGCCGACGACGATCCGCGACGCGCGTTGCTGCTGAAGGGCCTGCTGATGTCGCTCACGGATCGCGTGCTGGTCGCCAACGATGTCGACGCCGCGCTCGCGATCGCACGCGCGGAGCACCCTGCCCTCGCGGTGGTCGCTGGAGCGATGACCGACGCACTCGCGCTGCTCGCGATCCTCGAGCACGATCCCGATACTCACAAGACCGGCGTCATGGTGGTCGGCGAGCCCGAGCGCCGCGCAGACCTGCTGGCCGCCGGCGCCGACGATCTGCTCGAGTTTCCGATCCAGCCCACGCAGTTTCGCGAGGCCTGCCTGCGCCTGGTCGAGAGCGGGCGGCGCGAGGCGCCACGCGTGTTGATCGTCGACGACGACGTCTCGATCCGCCAGATCTGCCGCGAGGTCCTCGAGCTCGGCGGTTACCAGGTCCGCGATGCCGGCTCCGCGAATGCCGCACTCGCCGAGGCCCGCCGGTTTCGCCCCGACATGATCGTGCTCGACGTGCTGATGCCGGGCGCCGACGGCTATCGGTGCGCCGAGATGATCCGCGCGGACCCCTCGATCGGGATGGCGCCGATCATGTTCCTGTCCGCGCGCGGCGAGACCGCCGACAAGGTCCGCGCGTTTCGCTCGGGCGCCGAGGACTACATGGTGAAGCCGTTCGACGCCGCCGAGCTGCTCGCGCGTGTCGGCAAGGCACTCGATCGCCAGGCACGCGAGCTCGGCGCCTCCCCGACGACCCAGCTACCCGGTGCCGATGCGATCCAGGACGAGATCGAGCGCCGGCTCGCCTACGACCCGACGGCGGTCGCCTGCTACCTCGACCTCGATAATCTGAAGGCGTTCAACGATTACTACGGCTACGCAAAGGCCAACGCGGTGATCCGGCAGACCGGCGACGTCATCCGTCACGTCGTGCGCCGCGCGGGGACCAAGACCGACTTCATCGGTCACATCGCTGGCGACGACTTCGTGTTCGTCACGCCGGCAGATCACGTCGACGAGGTGTGCCGCGGGATCTGCGAGCGCTTCGATCACCTGATCCGGCTCTACTACGACCCGCACGATCGCGAGCTCGGCTACATCGAGACCAAGGATCGGTTCGGCGTCCAGCGCAGCTTCCCGATCATGTCGGTGTCGATCGCCGCGATCTCGCTCGTGCGCGCGAAGACGTATGCCGGCCTCGCCGAGCTGGCCGCGGTCGGCAAGGGCACCGCGAAGAGCATCCCGGGCTCGGCATACGTTCGCGACGGCCAGACGATGCTGGCCCACGCCGCTACCGGGTAGCGCGCGCGGCCACCGCGGCGGCAAACGCCCGCGCCTGCGCGACGTCGAACACGGTGCTATCGAGCGCGAGCTCGGTGACGATCTCGCCGTGGCGAAACACGATCGCGTGGTGCTGCGGCGCGCCGAGCTCGACCGGCGCGGGTGGTGCCTGCGCCGACTCCACCATGTCGGTGACCGTCGGCGCCTTGCGCGCGAACACGAACAGCGTCCCCTCCCCGGTCGCCAACGCCAGCGGTGGCGTTCGTGCAGGCGATCGCGCGCGACGGCAAGGTCGTCGCAGCGGTCTGT
>JBBJLY010000035.1:0-49695 GCA_037720695.1 Kofleriaceae bacterium
ACCGTCTACCTCCTCGCCGGCGACGCCGCGCCCGACGTGATGGCGCACTCCGCCGCCCTGAACACGCACGTGCGCGGACTCCCGAAGACGGCGTATTACGCGGCGAACGCGTCGAGCAACGACGGCACGTACATGACCACGCAGTTGCTCGACATCGTGCCAGGCGTCTACACGCTTTGCGTCTACCCTGGCGACTACGAGCCAAATCGTCACCCGGAGCAAGCCGTGGTGCGCGAGCGCCTCGTGATCGGCGCTGACGACACGAACCTCGAGCTCGTGCTCCCGCCGGTCCGCAGCTCGGATCCCAGGCCCAGACCCGCGAGAACACCGCTCGCGCGTGGAGTCGGTCCGCCTGCACGGGTACCCGGAACACCGCCGCCATTACCACCGAAGCGGAAGTAGCAGGTAGCGAAGCTTCGAGACTACGCGCCGGAAGCCTGACGCTCCCTTGCTAACGGTCGAGCGTCAACCGGTGGGTGACGGCCAGGGCGTCGACCTCCGCCAACGTTCCCCCCGAATACTCAGTGAGCCGTCCGTTGTCGAACAGCTTCACCGACCAGGTTCGCCCGTTGTCGGCGGTCCGCGCTTCAATGCTCTTCTTGTCTCCGCTGTATCTCCGAATCATCGACGCACCTGTGCTTGTGTCCTCCGATGCTACCCCGCACGTCGAGCTACCGGTACGTGGCTTGCTTCGAGATCAGGTCGCGCCACGCCGCGTTGGCTAGCAACCTGGATGGATCAATTGACTCGAGCGCCGCGAAGGGTGTCTTCGCGCGTTCCACTGCGACGCGCCAACGACTGGATGCTGGTGTGCCATCGAGCTGCTCCGGCGCGCGTTCCAGGCGCGGCTCCGACCGCCACCAGTTGACGAGCATCGTGACGCGCGGCCACCGGCCCGGCCGTCCGGGCAAGACGCCGTGGAGGAGCGTGCCCGGGAACATGCCAAACCGACCAGGCCGCGGGTATACAGCGATCCCCGCACTCGGTGCCGCGATGCGCGAGGGTGTGGCGTCGAGGATGACGGTCGGTCCGCCGGCGCTGCTCAGGTAGAGGATCGATGCCAGCCCCGGAGAGACGATCGAGCTCCGGATTCCCTCGTCGCGGTCGAAGTGGAATGGAAATCCCGTGTCGGTCGTCGTCGCACGGAACCACCATTCGGCGCCGACGAATTCGTGCCCCCGAGGCACGAAACTTCGTAGGTGCTGGATCACCTGCTCGAACAACATTCGAGCTGGCGCATCGAGAGAGTACCAGTAGGTTCCCGCATCACCGCACTTGGGTCTCCGCGCATGGGATTCGATGATCTGTGCCCTGAGCTCACCGATCACCTGCGCCGGGACGGCATTGTCGATGGCCGAGATCCGCGACAGCGCGCTCGCCCCCATCAGGAGCTTTGGAGGACTGTCCACAATCCGATTCTACAATCAGTGCATATGGTCACGCAGGTGCGTAGTGGGCTTCCTACGCGGGCTTCATGCGAAGTAGCTCGCGGTCGGCGCGCGACACGGTTGGCGGCATGGCCTTGATCGGCGGATGGAGCTCGCCTGCGTCCGATCTCATCACTGCGCCTCGCTCGGCGTGGCGGCGTCAAACAACTCGGGGTTCTCGCGCTGCTTCGGTGGGCGACCACGACGCTTGCCGCTCGTCGTTGGCTCGTGTGAGGCGGGACGCTCGAGGACGGCGAGTGCGTCGATGATCGGTTGCCGATCGGGATGCGCTTCCCCGTAGATCCGCGCGTAGGCAATCGCGCGCGTGGCGGCCGCGCTCAGCGTCGCGAGGCGCGCTTCGGTAGTGGCGATCGCGGTGGCGAGCGCTTCGCGGGCGCTGGCCACGGTCTTCGCTTCGGCGCGGAGCTCGTCGGCATGCTTGCGTAGCGAGGAGGCATCGACGTCGGGGAACGTGACCTTCGCGAGGTGGGTGGTGAAGAGATCGATGACGGCGCGAACGTCGGCGGGAACGGGGTCGGTCTCTGGCGAGGACGTGGGCGCGACGAGGGACAGCGAGGTCATGGTGGGTGGCATGAACATATGTTCAGTACACGTTCCGCGTGGGCCGGTCAACATCTCAGCGGAGTCGCCCGGAGTCGAGCTCGGTAACGTGTCTGGCGTCGGCCTGCTCGCGACGCTCCGACCGACGACGCTCGAGATAGGCGCGCTCGCGGGCATTTTCGGTGCGTGCGATCGCGGCGGCGTAGGCAGCATCGGCGTCGAGGCCGAGGCGAGCCAATAGCTCGGCGCGGATCGCGTGGAACAGGTAGTAGTCGTCGAGCGCGAGGGCTTCGACGATCGCGAGCGCGTCGTTCGGTCCCGAGACCTCGGCGACCGCGACGGCACGGTTGAGCGCGACGATCGGACCCGGTGCGATCGCGAGCAACTGGTCGTAGAGCGCGACGATCTGAGGCCACGCCGTGTCCCCGGCCGACGATGCATCGGCGTGCACCGCATTGATCGCGGCCTGGATCTGATATGGACCGGGCTCGTCGCGTGCGAGGCAACGGCGCACGAGTGCGTGCCCCTCGTCGATCAACGTGCGGTCCCAGCGCGTCCGGTCCTGGGCGCCGAGTGGGACGAGGTCGCCATCCGCATCGGTGCGCGCGGTGCGCCGCGACTCGGAGAGCAGCATCAGCCCGAGGAGCCCCATCACCTCGGGCTCGTCGGGGAGGAGCTCGTGCACGATGCGCGCGAGCCGGATCGCTTCGGCGCAGAGGTCAGCGCGAGAGAGGTCGGCGCCGGTGCTCGCGACGTGGCCTTCGTTGAAGATCAGGTAGAGGACGGCGAGCACGGTGCGCACGCGCACCGCCAGATCCTCGGCGGCGGGGACGCGATACGGGATGTGCGCGTCGCGGATCTTGCCCTTCGCGCGGACCAGCCGCTGCGCCATCGTCGCCACGGGCACGAGGAACGCGCGTGCGATCTCGGTCGTGGTCAGGCCGCCCAGGAGGCGCAGCGTCAGCGCGACCTGTGCGGGCGGCGCGAGCGCGGGGTGACAGCACGTGAAGATCAGACGCAGGCGTTCGTCGGGCACGAGGCCCTCCTCGAATTCGATGTGTGGATCGTCATCGACGGCGATCGGCAGCGCGGCGCGGCGCAGCCGATCGACCGCTCGGTTGCGAGCCGTCGTGATGATCCAGCCCGCGGGGCTTGGTGGCACGACCGACCAGCGCTCGAGCGCGATCGCAAACGCATCCTGGACAACTTCCTCGACGAGATCGATGTCGCGGATACGGCGGAGCAGCACCGCGACGGCGCGGCCGTACTCCGCGCGAAACACGCGCTCGATCTCGTGGGCGTCGATCATCCCGGCGGTCCGACGTGCGCGAATGGCCGCACCTCGACAGGCAGGCCATCCGGGAAGCTGGGGGTCGACATCGCGTCGACCATGCGCTTCGCCCAGTACAGCGCCGCATCGAGGTCGGTCACGTCGACGATCAAGAAGCCACCGACGTGCTCCTTGCCCTCGACGTACGGCCCGTCGGTCGTGAGCACCTCGCCATGCTTCTTCTGCACGACGCTCGCCGTGCTCGGCGGGTGCATGCCGCCGTTGAACACCCAGACGCGCTGGGTCTTCGCCTCCTCGAGCAGCGTGTTCATCTTCTTCATCACGGGTGCGAGAACTTCGGGCGGGGGTGGTTCGACGTCCGGTTGATAGATCGTGAGTGCGTAGTGGGGCATGGCGTTTCTCCTTCATCCGCCAAACGAACAGGTCACGCCAGATCGACATCGCCACAAGAAATTGTGGACCCCGTGTCCGCGCCTGAACCACTGGTCCACCCGTGGTCCATCCGTGGTCCACGCGGTCCACCCGCCCGCCGAGGACTTCTCGCTACCTGCGGCGGGAATGACGCTTGCTCCTCGAGCGCGAGGGATGAAACAAATGAAGAAGTTCGCAAGCATGTTCGTGATTATCGCCGCTGTCGTCGGTGGAGGTTGCAAGAAGAAGGGCGGCAACGACGCCACCAAGACGCTCACCGAGCTCAAGGACGCGATGACGCCGAAGCTCGACCAGCCCGAAGATCCGGGCAGCGCCGCCGCGACCCCAGATCCGGACGACACCGCCCCGAAGCCGGGCTCGGCTGCGCCCACCGCCGCCACCGATCCATACAAGCCGCCGGCATGGTTGAAGGCTGCCCCCGCACGGGCCACGACAGCAAAGGTCGGGCAATTCGCGTGGGTCATGCGCGGGACGCCGTTCGACAGCGAAGATCAGGGCTGGGTTCATGTCGACGAGGTCACCGCGATCGACGGGAACACGGTGACCACCCGGCCGCTTGCGCTGCTCGCGACCGGCGCCGACCAGTGGAAGCACCAGCCCAACACCAACGAGCGAGGCTACACCGGGCTTCCCGGCATGCTCGTGATCCCGGCGCGGACCGTCGAGGAGGTCCAACCCAAGGCCGGCGACCTGGTGTTCGCCTACGTCGGCAACACCCCGACCCCACACCTCACCCATGTGCAGTCGGTCGAAGGTGGACTGATCACGTTCTCGTACGTCGATGCGATGGGCACCAAGCTGGTGGAGAGCAAGACCGAGATCATCGAGCCGTACGGCAAGGGCATCGCGCCATTCACCCTGGCCGCGTACAAGGACGGCGCAGATCAGAAGGTGATGACCGTGATGGTGATCGCCGGGGACAAGGTGCTTGGCTATGATGGCCTTGGAAAGCTGCTGCAGCTCAAGAAGTCCGCCGTCAAGGCGCTCACGCCCGTGATCAAAGAGCGCAAGGTCGGCGACAAGGTCTACGTGTTCTCGGCTGGCACGGGAAAGCCGGACGAGATCGTGGAAGTCTACATCCCGAAGTACTCCTACAAGGCCGGCTCCTTCGGCGTCCGCTGGCAGGACATCTACGACAAGGCGCCCTGACGAACGCGCGGATCGGGCGGCGAGCGATCCGTGGCTGAAACATCGTATGGTCCGCCATGCCTGCCGAGTCGTTCGACCGCCTGATCCGTCAGCTGCCCAAGGTGGAGCTCCACCTCCACATCGAGGGCACGCTCGAGCCGGAGATGATGTTCAGCCTGGCCGCGAAGCACGGCGTGGAGCTCCCGTTCGACTCGGTCGAAGCGGTCCGCACGGCGTACGCATTTCACGACCTGCAGTCGTTCCTCGACCTCTACTACGCCGGCTGCGACGTGCTGCGTGATCGCCGCGACTTCTATGCCCTCGCGATGGCCTACTTCGCGCGCGCCCATGCCGACCATGTCGTGCATGCGGAGCTGATGTTCGATCCGCAGACCCACACCGTGCGTGGCATCCCGATGGAGGTCGTGATCGGCGGATTGCGCGACGCGCAGGAGGACGCGCATCGCCGGTACGGCATCTCGTCGGATCTGATCCTGTGCTTCCTGCGCCACCTGTCCGAGGAGGATGCGTTCGCGACGCTCGAGGCGGCGATGCCATTCCACAGCGCGCTGACGGCCGTCGGCCTCGACTCGGGCGAGCGCGGCAATCCGCCCAGCAAGTTCGAGCGCGTGTTCGCGAAGGCTCGCAGCATGGGTCTGCGCGCGGTCGCGCATGCCGGCGAGGAAGGGCCCGCCGCTTACATCCACGAGGCCCTCGATCTCCTGAAGGCCGAGCGCATCGATCACGGCGTGCGATGCGACGAGGACCCCGCGCTCCTCGCGCGCCTCGTGCGCGAGCGCATCCCGCTCACCGTGTGCCCGCTGTCGAACCTCAAGCTGTGCGTGGTCAAGGACCTGCGCGATCACAACTTCGCGAAGCTGCTACGCGGCGGCGTCGCGGTGACGATCAACTCCGACGACCCGGCCTACTTCGGCGGCTACATCGGCGAGAACTACCGCGTCACGGCGCACGCGCTCGAGCTCACCGCACCCGAGCTGGTCGCGATCGCCGAGAACGCCGCACGCGCCTCGTTCTTGCCGGCCACGGCCAAGGCGGCGCTGCTCGGGCGGATCCGCAGCGCCGCGGCGCGCGCCTAGATCACGCCGTCCGCGACCGCGATCGCGCGCACGGCGTCGATCGTGTCGGCCTCGGAGGCGGTCTTGTCGGATCGGTAGCGCACCAGGCGCGCATGGCGCAGCGCGAGCCCGCCCGGGTACTGCGTCGATCGCAACACGTCGTTGAACGCGATCTCGGCGACCAGCTCCGGCCGCACGTAGATGATGTGGCGATCGCGATCGACCTCGCGTGCGAGCAGCTCCGCGGTCTGCCACGCCAGCACGGCGTCGGTCAGGCCCTTGAATGTCTTACCGAGCATCACGAAGCCGCCGGCCGGATCGCGCGCGCCGAGGTGGAGGTTCGACAGCAGGCCCTTGCGCCGGCCGGAGCCCCACTCGACGGCGAGGATCACGAGATCGAGCCGCAGCACGCGCTTGATCTTGAGCCACGCGGCGCCGCGGTTGCCGGCGTCGTACGGCGCGTCGAGCGCCTTGGCCATCACGCCCTCGTGACCTGCCGCGATCGCGCGCTCGTAGAATGCCGTGGCCTCGGCGGCATCACCGGTGACCACACGAGGCACCGCGTGCGCGGGTGCCAGCGCGCCGAGCATGGCGAACCGATCGCGCGCCGGCTGGGACAGCAGCGTCTGGTCGTCGACCAGCAAGAGGTCGAACAGCGACAGCGTGAGGCCGCGCCCCGACTCCGACTTCTGGCGCATCGTGTCCTGGAACGGCAGCGGGCGACCGGTCGGCCCGTAGACCAGCGCCTCGCCATCGAGGATCAGCCGCTGCGCGGGCAGCGCGCGGACGGCGGCGATCACCTCGGGGACCGTGGCCGTGACATCGTTGAGCGCCCGCGAGAACGCGCGGATCTGATCGCCGTCCTTGTGCAGCTGGACGCGAAACCCATCGAGCTTGAGCTCGAGCGCGGCCGGGCCACCGAACATCGCGAGCGCCTCGGCCGGATCCTCGGCGGTCTGCGCGAGCATCGGCAGGATCGGACGGAACAGCGTCAGCCCGAAGCGTGCCGCCCCCGCGGCTCCGTCGGCGAGCACGGCCTCCGCGACCACGCCGAGGTCGCCGGCCAGCATGTACGCCGAGCGCACGGCGCGGTTCGGGACGTCTGCGGCAATCGCGAGCGCGTCGACGACCAGCGCCTCGAGCGCACCTTGCCGCAGCTCGCCGAGCACGATCGCGCCGAGGATCCGCTGCTCGGCTGCGGTCGCGAGCGCGAGCAACGCGCCGTATCGATCCTTGCGGGCCGTGCTCGAGCCGGCGCCGGCGAGCCCCGCGATCTCCGCGAACCGGCGATCGACCTCGATCAGATGCAGCGTCGGGACGGCCGCCGGCGGTACGGCGCTGCCGAGCTCGTGCACTATCGCGTAGCCGACGCCGAGCTTGCGCCCGGTGTCGCCCGACAGGAAGCGCGCCGCGATCGCGCGCTCCTCGACCGGCACGTCGCGCAGCAACGTCGCGATGAGCTCGACCTTCTTCTTCCGGCCCGAGGTCGCCGCCAGCGCGCCGCTGGTCAGGGTGATCCGCTCGAACAGCACGGCACTACAGCGGGTCGCGGAACCACGGGTGCGCGCGCACGTAGGCCTCGCAGGGCGGCGCGTGGAGGTCGCGATCCTTGGTGCAGACGTATGACCGCGCGGTGTCGACCATCGCGACGCCGGTCGCGCACAGCAGGACGGGGTAGTTCGAGCCGACGTCGATGTAGCGTTCGCACGTGCTCGCGACAGGCGAGCTCGGCACGCGCTCGCTGCCTGGGGATGCGCGGCGATCGGTCGACACTTCAACCACGAGGGCGACGAGTCCGAGCGCGGTCCAGCGCGGCGTTGGCGACACCGACGTTCGAGAACATGCCGCCAGCGTAGCGGCCGATGCGGAAAGCTAACGCCGATCACGAATCGCGGGGATGGCGGTATGGTCGGGCCATGGTCGCCACGGTCACCGCACGCGCGTGCGCGAACATCGCGCTGGCTGGCATCAGCAAGCGCGACGCACAGCTCAACCTGCCCGCGACCGAGCCTGTCGCTGTCCCTCGCGGCGCTCGTCACCGAGACCAAGGTCGAGTTCGATCTCGTGCTCGAGCAGGACCAGCCGAGCTCGACGGCAGGTACCCCGGCCCAGTCGAGCGCATGGTCACGTTCCTCGATCTGCGCGCTGATGCGGGTCGATCCGCGCGCGCGTTACGAGTCGCAACGAGTTCCCGACCGCCTCGGGGCTCGCGTCGTCGGCATCCGGCTCGCAGCGCTGGCGCTCGCGGCCACCCAGGCCGTGGGACTCGAGCTGACGCCGCGCGAGCTGTCGATCCTGGCGCGCCGCGGCTCGGACTCGGCCGCGCGCTCGGTGTTCGGCGGCTTCGCCCGCATGCACACCGGACCGGATCACGAGGCGGCGTACGCCGAGCCGGTGACCTCCCCGTTGCTCGATTCGATCCGCATGGTGGTCGCCGTGATCGGCGGTGGGACGCCGAAGCTCCACACGTCGCGCGACGCGATGGATCACACGATGAAGACGTCACCGTATTACCGCGGCTGGCTCGACCTCGTGCCGGGGGACCTCCAGACCGCCGAAGCCGCGCTTGCCGCCGGTGATCTCGAGCAGCTCGGCACGCTCGCCGAGGCCAACGCGTTCGCGATGCATGCGTGTGCGATGGCCGCGCGGCCCGCGGTCGTGTACTGGCGGCCGGCCACGCTGGCGGTGCTCGCGCAGGTGCGAGGCCTGCGCGAGTGCGGTGTCGCGGCCTGGGCGACGATGGATGCCGGCCCGCACGTCAAGGTGATCACCAGCGTCGAGGACGCGCCCGCGATCGCGATGCAGCTGCGCGACATGGACGGGGTCACCGCGGTCAACATCAGCGCTGCGGGCACCGCGGCGGCCGTCGTCGATGCATCCAAGGTCGTCGAGCTGCCGCGGTGAATCGGGGAAGGCCTGCGCGAGATCTTGACGATCCGTGCATCCCAGCTGCATGCCCATCGCGAAGACTGAAGCTGTGATCGCGACCGCACCTGGCAAGCTGCTGTTGACCGGCGAGTACGCCGTGCTCGACGGTGGGCCCGCGCTGGTGATCGCGGTCAATCGCCGGGTGATCGCCCGCCGCGGCGGCGGTGGTGAATGCTCTCCGTTCCTCGACGCAGTCGCCGCGGTCGTCGCCGAGCGCGGGCTGGCCGACGTGGCGCGCGACATCCGCGCCGACAGCAGGCGTTCTACGAGCGCGACCACAAGCTCGGCCTCGGCTCCTCCGCCGCGGCCGTCGCCGCGGTGGCGCTCGCGCTTGCGGACGCGGGTCCGCTCGATCGCGAGCTGGTGTGCCGGCCGCGACGGCGGCGCACGGCGATGCCCAGGCGGCGCGCGGGGCCCGCGGCTCTGGGGCCGACATCGCCGCATCGACCCATGGTGGCGCCCTGCTCTACACGGCGGGATGGTTCGACCGCGTCGCGTGGCCGGGCTCGATCGTGCTCCTGCCCTTCTTCACCGGGCGTTCGGCCGACACGCCGTCGCTGGTCGCCGCGGTCGCCGAGGCGCGCGCGCTGCGCCCCGCCGAGGTCGAACCGGCGCGGACCGAGCACGCCGACGCATCCCGCGCCACCACACCGCGCTCGCCGGCTGTTCGTGGCCGCGTTCGCGCGTGCCGCCGAGGCGACTGACCGGCTCGCGCGTGCGACCCGGATCGACCTGGTGCCGTCCTGCGTCATCGCCGCGCGGTCTGCGCTGGCCGGGGTCGGCGGCACGGCCAAGACCACGGGTGCCGGCGGCGGTGACATCGCGATCGGCGTGATTCCCGCCACGGCAGATGTAACCCTCGCCCGTCAGTTGCTCATCGAAGCCGGATGCGTGCCATTGCCGCTGTTCCTCGACGAGACCGGCGTGGACTTACGCGCGGCCGCGCAGTAGAAACCACCGTCCACGTGCCTGTCTCCTCCACCCGTCTCGCTGGTTTCTACCGCATGACCCTCGCCGAGCGCCGGCGCCGGCTGCGCGAGGCTGCGGGGCTGCCGGCCGATGGCGACGCGTTCTCCGCGATCGATCCGGGCGCGCTCGGGCTCGAGCTGGCAGACGGCATGATCGAGAACGTGATCGGCACCTACGCGCTGCCGTTCGCCGTCGCGATGAACTTCTGCGTCGACGGCACGGAGGTGTTCGTACCGATGGCCGTCGAGGAGCCATCGGTCGTCGCGGCCGCCTCCAATGCCGCGCGGATGGCGCGCCCGGTCGGGTTCGTCACGGTGGTGTCGCCGCCGGTCATGATCGGACAGATCCAGATCGTCCACGTCGCTGACGTGGATGCCGGCGCCGCCGCGCTGCGCGCCGAGGCCGAGGTCGTGCTCGACGAGGCCCGCCGGATGGTGCCGCGCCTGACCGAGCGGGTGGCGGCCGCGCGCGCTCGACATCCGCACGCTCGCGCGGTCCGGCCCGACGCGGCATGCTGGTCGCGCACCTCCACGTCGACTGTCGCGACGCGATGGGCGCGAACCTGGTCAACACGCTGTGCGAGGCGCTCGCCGAGCGGGTCGCGAAGCTCGCCGGTGGCCGCGCCGGTCTCCGCATCCTGTCCAACTTGACCGACGGGCGCACGGTCCGGGTCAAGTGCTCGATCGACGACGCACAGCTCGCGGCCGACGATGCGACCGGCCGCGAGGTCCGGGCCGCGATCGCCGCAGCGTCGCGCTTCGCCGAGCTCGATCCCTACCGCGCGTGCACCCACAACAAGGGGATCATGAACGGCGTCGACGCGGTGCTGGTCGCGACCGGCCAGGACTGGCGCGCGGTCGAAGCAGGCGCCCATGCGTTCGCGTGTGCAACCGGTGCGTACCGCCCCCTCGCGATCTGGCGCGAGCGCGAAGGCGGCCTCGATGGCGAGCTCGTGATGCCGCTCGCGGTCGGCACCGTTGGCGGCGCGCTCCATGTTCACCCCGGTGCGCGGCTCGCGCTCGAGCTCGCCGGGGTGTCACATGCCGACCGACTGGCCGCGATCGCGGCCGTCGCCGGCATCGCCACCAACCTCGCCGCGCTCCGCGCGCTCGCCACCGAAGGCATCCAGCGCGGTCACATGGCCCTCCATGCACGCGGCCTCGCACGTGCCGCGGGTGCGACGGGCGAGCTGGTCGATCGCGTCGCCGCCGAGCTATCCGCGATCGGCGACTTCAAGGCGGACCGCGCCCGCGAAGTCTACGCGCGCCTGTCCGCGACCCACGTGGTAAAGGAGTCTCCGTGATCCACCGTCTCGGTCTCGCCCGCTCGCCAGCCCTCGCTGTCTCGCTGCCCGTGACGCTCGAGCTCGAGGCCTGCTACCGCTACTGCGAGGCGCTGTGTCGTGCGCGCCATCACAACTACCCGGTCGCGTCGATGTTCACGCGCTCCCACCTGCGCAAGCACATCTTCGCGCTGTTCGCGTTCGCCCGCGTCGCGGACGACTTCGCCGACGAGCCGGCGTTCGAGGGCCGCCGCACCCGCGAGCTCGACCGCTGGGAAGAGCAGCTGCACGCGGCGTATCGCGGGCACGCAGATCATCCGGTGTTCGTCGCGCTCGCCGACACGGTCGACAAGTTCGCGCTGCCGATCACGGAGTTCGCCGAGTTGATGTCCGGGTTCCGGACTGATCTCGAGCGCCGCCGCTACGCCACGTTCGACGAGCTGCGCAGCTACACGCGCCAGGCTGCCGAGCCGGTGGGCCGGCTCCTGCTTTACATCGGCGGCTACCGTGCACCCGAGCTGCATGCCTACGCGGACGATCTGTCCACCGCACTCGCCGTCGCGCGCCTGATCCAGGACATCCCCGCGGACTGGCAGCGTGGCCGGGTCTACCTGCCGGCCGAGGACCTCCGTCACTTTGGCGTCGGCGAGACCGACATCGCCAACCGACGCGTCAGCGCTTCGGTCGGCGCCCTCGTCTCCTACGAGGTTGCTCGCACGCGCGCGCTGTTCATGCGCGCCCGCCCGCTGGTCGAGATCGTCGGCGCGGACCTCGCGGTCGAGCTCGCGATCATGTCATGGCGGGATGCGATCCTCGACAAGATCGAGGCTGCGGCCCGCGCCTGTTCGTCGAGCGCCCGTGCTCCGCGAGCATGACAAGGCACTCGTCGTCGCTCGCGCGATCCGGTGGCGCGGCGAGACGCTGCCACCGCGCACGCTGCACCTGCTGACCCGCCTGTTCGATCGCAGCTAGCGGTCGACCGCAGCTGAACCGTCGCTCAGGCCGCGATGCGGTCGACGACGTCGGCGTGATGCTGGCTGATCGACGCCTTGTTCAGGCACACCGGCATCCCGAGGAACGCGAGCCCGACCTTGTAGTCGTCGCCGTCATCCTTCAGCCACACGCCCTCGGCGCGGAACCGGTAGCTCTGCTCGTTGATCTCGAACACCAGCTCGACATGCTCGCCGCGTGCGATGTACGGCGCGTTGCGAACGACCAGTCCGCCGGGGCCGATCTCGACCACATCCACCCGGTCGTGGATCCGGTCGCCACGCATGACCGCCGACAGGTTCACGGTCTCGCGGCGGAACCGCCGGCCGTTCCGTAACCGGCGGTCGTCGCTGGTCGGCGCGAAGGCGGATTCAATCTGCGTGACCTGCTCGATCTCGTCGAGCTCGAGGCCGACCCCGAGATCGCACTTCCCGATCAGGGTGCGATACTGGAACACGACCTCGATCAGCATGTCCTGGGATGAAGCATCGGGCGTGCCACGTAACTTGTGACCTCGCGCCGGGGTAACACCCGGAAAGATCGACGCGAGAGGTCAGGGTGGCCGCCCCACGTGCCGGGTGTGTCGTCACCACTTCGTCTGCGTGACGCCACACCCACGCAGCTTGTCGTGTACGCGCGTGTAACCTCGCGCGATCGCGAGGTTCGCGGTATCAAGCGGGCACGAGATGGCAGGCGATCTGTTCACACGAAGCGCAAAACTCCGCGGGGTGAACCAGCCCCTGGCCGAGAGAATGCGCCCGCGGGCCCTCAGCGAGCTGGTGGGGCAGCGCCACCTCATGGGGCCTGGCCGTATCCTCTCGGGCCTCACCCCCGGTCGTGCCATCCCGTCGTTGATCCTGTGGGGACCGCCCGGGAGTGGCAAGACCACGATCGCCCGCCTGCTCGGCGAGGTCGTCCAGGCCGAGCTGGTCGCCCTGTCCGCGGTGGATGCCGGGGTCAAGGATGTCCGCGAGGCGGTGGCCAAGGCGGCCGAACGGCGGGACCAGTTCGGGTCGCGCACGGTTTTGTTCATCGACGAGATCCATCGGTTCTCGAAGACCCAGCAGGACGCGCTGCTGCCTCATGTCGAGGCCGGCACCGTCACCCTGGTCGGCGCGACCACCGAGAACCCGAGCTTCGGCGTGGTGGCCGCGCTGCTGTCCCGGTGTCGCGTCGTGCGGCTCGAGGTGCTGGCGGAGGACGAGCTCGCGTCGCTGATCGACCGCGCCCTCGATGACCGCGAGCGAGGGCTCGGCAGCCTCGGCGCCACGATCGATCCCGATGTCCGCGCGCAGCTGGTCGCGGCCGCCACTGGCGATGCCCGGCGCATGTACTCGATCCTCGAGCTCGCCGCCGAGCTGGCCCACGGCGGGGCGATCTCGGCTGATCATGTCGCGGAAGCGGCGCAGGGGAAAAATCTCCTGTACGACAAGGCGGGCGACGAGCACTACGGTGTCGTCTCCGTGTTCATCAAGAGCATGCGCGGCTCCGATCCGGACGCCGCGGTCTACTGGATGACGCGGATGATCGAGGCCGGCGAGGATCCGCGGTTCGTGCTCCGCCGGCTCGTGATCTTCGCTTCCGAGGACATCGGCAATGCCGATCCGCAGGCGCTGGTCGTCGCGGTGTCGGCGCTCCAGGCGTTCGAGCTGGTCGGCCTGCCCGAAGGCGTGCTGCCGCTGACCCAGGCGGTGACGTACCTCGCGCTCGCGCCAAAATCCAATCGCGCGCTGACCGCGTATGCCGCCGCACGCAAGCTCGTGCGCGAGCGTGGCACCCTGCCCGTCCCGGCGCGCTATCGCCCGGGCTCGACCGCGCTCGATCGCGCGCAGGGCCATGGCCAGGGCTACAAGTACCCGCACGACTTCGAGGGTCACTACGTGGTCGAGGACTACCTCCCCGACGCGATCGTCGGCGAGCGGATCTACGAGCCCAGCGACTCGGGGTTCGAGGCCGAGCTCGCCGCGCGCCGGGCCGCGCTCGAAGCGAAGAAATTGCGCTGAGCGCCGAACATCTTACGCGCGCTGGCCGCGCGCCCAGACGTCCATCGTGTCCAGCGTCTCGAGCACGCCGGCGGGCGCGGTGTGGAGCATCGTGTCACGCAGCGTCGCGCGCGCACGATGCAGCCGCGTCCGCATCGCGCCGGGCGTCACCTCGAACACCTCGGCAAGCTCCGGGATGTCCATGTCCTCCCAGTAGTGGAGCTCGAGCAAGGTCTGGACCTCGACCGGGAGGCGCTGCAGCGTCTGGAGCAACAGCTGTTGCTCCTCGTTCTGCGCCAGCCGCGTGCGCATCGTCGTGACGATGTCCTCGATCGAGGACACCTCGAAGTCGAGCTTCGCGTACTTGCGCTGGCGGGTCCGGAACAGGTGATAGAGCGTGTGCCGCGCGATCGCGAACAGGAATGTGCGGAAGCTCGAGTGCGCGCGGAACTTGTCGCGCGAGCGGATGCACTCGAGGAACGTGGTCTGGACCAGCTCGTCGGCCTCCGCGGGACACTTGGTCTCGAAGAAGCTGTACAGGCTCTCGAAGTGCCGCGCGAACAGCTCTTGCCCGGAGGGTTCGTCTCCAGCACGCCAGCGATCGAGGAGGTCCAGGTCGGGGGTGGACACCGGCCTAGTGCTTGGCTTCGAGGAGCCGCACGATGTCCTCGAGCCGAGCGAGGATCGCGCGATCGACGGCGGCTTCCTCGGCGCGCACGGCTCGCAGCTCCGCGGCGGGCGGATCGAGGGCCTTGGTCGCGAGCGCCGGGCCGAAGGTCTGGATCGCGGCTGCGATCGCGTGCCCCGTCGTGGTGGACGGGAACAGGTTGTCGTAGCCGACCGAGAGGCAGGTCGCGGCGTAGAGGATGCCGTCCCACGGATTCTGGCACGCCGGGTTGGTCTGGCGCTCGGCGAGGTAGAATGCGAGGCCGCCACCGATCACGGTGGCGAGCAACGCGTCGGCCGGATCGTCATTGACTAACCCGCGCAGATCGCCCTTCAACGATCGGTAGCTGTCGCCACCATCGAGAAAGCTCAGCGCCAGTGGGATGAGCGGCGCAAAGGTGGCGAGCAGGTCAGTGACCGCACCCGGACTCGACTGCGTATGCCCTGCCTGCGCAGGATCGATGTGTGCCACCGGCTAACGGTACCAGCTACGCCAGCGAGATCCAGCGCGCCTTCGCGACCTCGATCTTGCCGCTGAACTGCTGCGGGAAGTGCCGCAGCACGTAGGCGAACGCCTGGCTGATCAGCTCGCGATCGATCTCCGGAGGAACAACCATGTTCTGGTCGTTGGGATCCGGTCGGATGTTGAGCCGCACGATCTCCGTCAGGCGGAGGACGTGGAGGCGATTGACGAACAATGCATGAGCGATCCCGAGGAACAGCTCTTCGATTGCAGGGTCCAAAACCATAGGAGCCAGCGTAGTTATCACAGCGTCGCGACGGGTCCAAGCGGATACTGCATACGTCGCGCCGACCACGCACCGGTGAACGCGAGGGGTTCCGAGTGCTTGCGGCCTGCAAAGAACCAACCCTTCCCGGTCATCTAACGCTCATCGCCGCGGCTATTCTACAATCCGGGTTCTCGGACGATCGGATCTTCCGAGATGCGACGGGGAGCATTACAGATGGTGTTGTCGTGCCGACGAGGAGGCTGACGTGTTGCTGACTGCTTCGCTTCAGTTTCCGACGGTGGTGTTCACGATCGCGCTCGGGATCGCGCTCGTGTACTGGCTGTTCGTGCTGCTCGGCGCTCTCGATATCGATCTGTTCGGTGGACCGGAGGCGGATCTGTCCGGTGCGGCCAAGGGCATCGGCGAGGTGATCACGGGTGGCGCGAAGGGTAGCGCGGAGGTCGTCAGGCTCGAGTTTGACGGAGACGCCGACGGAGGAGGCGTGTGGAGCGGCCTTGGACTCGGCGATGTGCCGATGACGATCACGGTATCGATCCTTGTCCTCTCTGCGTGGTGCGGCTCGCTGTTGCTGATGCACTACGTCGTACCGACGCTCGGTCTCGGGACCTGGTTCCCGCCGCTGCTGGTGCCCGGGATGCTGCTCGTGTCACTGCCGATCACCGCCGTGTTGATTCGCCCTCTCGTTCCAATTTTCCGGATCACCGAGGGGAAATCGAATCATGACTACGTCGGGCACACGTGCACGATCTCGACGGGTAGCGTCGACGAGAATTTCGGACAGGCGACGGTCGAGGATGGGGGCACCGTGCTGGTGATTCCGGTCCGCTGCGACGAGCCTGGGAAGCTTGCACGCACCGACAAAGCACTCATCATCGAGTTCGATCCAGAGCGCCAGGCCTACGTCGTCGCGCCATCCATCGATATGCTGGCTGGGGACGTCGCGAAATAGATCTTCGTTGCGGGTGAGCACGCGGGAACCGGCAGGTGCCGGAAAGGAATCGTCATGGGACAGCAAATGTTTTTGGTGATCGTCGCGGCCGGAGCCGTCCTCCTGCTCGGAATTCTTGTGCTGGTCGCGCGCACCTGGCGACAGGTCGACCAGGGACGCGCGCTGATCGTGAACAAGATGGGCACCGAGCCCAAGGTGACGTTCACGGGCGCGATCGTGCTGCCGATCGTCAACAAGGCCGAGATCATGGATCTATCGGTCAAGACGATCGACGTCTCGCGACGCGGCAAGGAAGGCCTGATCTGCGCGGATAACATCCGCGCCGACATCAAGGTCACGTTCTTCGTCCGCGTCAACAAGACCAAGGACGACGTGCTCCGCGTTGCGCAGTCGATCGGTTGCATCCGCGCGTCGCAGCAAACGACGCTCGAGGAGCTGTTCGCGGCCAAGTTCTCCGAGGCGCTCAAGACGGTCGGCAAGCAGATGGAGTTCGAGGAGCTCTACACCAAGCGCGAGGTGTTCAAGGATCGGATCATCCAGGTCATCGGCAAGGACCTGAATGGCTACGTCCTCGACGACTGCGCGATCGACTTCCTCGAGCAGACCCCCGTCGAGATCCTTGACCCGCAAAACGTCCTCGACTCGCTCGGCATCGAGAAGATCACCAAGATCACCACGCTCGCGAACATCGCGACCAACCAGCTCAAGCAGACCGAGAAGATGGAGCTCGGCAAGCAGAACCTCACCGCCCAGGAGGCGCTCTACCGGTTCGAACAGCAGCAGGCCGAGGCCGAGGCAAAGAAGAACAAGGAGGTCGCGGTCGCGGTCGCGCGCGAGGAGAACGAGGCCAACCGGTTCCGGCTCGACGAGGAGAAGCGCACGCACATCGATCGCCAGCGCGCCGAGGAAGCGATCCAGATGGCCGAGCAGGCCAAGCTGCGCTCGGTGCAGGTCTCGGAGCAGGGTCGCATCCGTGAGGTCGAGGTCGAGAAGGTGCGCGTCCAGAAGGCGCACGATCTCGAGGAGGTCGGCCGCACGCGCGAGGTGCAGCTGAACCAGATCGACATGAACAAGGCCCTCGAGACCGAGAAGCGCTCGATCGCGGACATCATCCGGGCGCGCATCGCGGTCGACAAGACCGTCGCGGTCGAAGAGGAATCGATCAAGGACCTGCGCACCGAAGCTGAAGCCAAGCGCCACAAGCACGTGACGATCGTCCACGCCGAGGCCGCCGCGCAGGAGGTCTTCATCAAGGACATCAAGAAGGCCGAGGCCGAGCAACAGGTCGCCCAGTCCCACGCCAAGAAGCAGCTGATTCTCGCCGACGCGGCGATGGAAGCCAGCGACAAGGAAGCGCGCGCGGCGATCCGGCGCTCCGAGGGCACGCAGGCCGAGCACGCGGCACCGGGCCTCGCACTGGTCCGCGTCAAGGAAGCCGACGCGCTCGCGATCGAGAAGCAGGGTCTCGCCGAGAGCCGCGTGCGCGACGCGCAGGTCCAGATCACCGACAAGGAAGGCACCGTGATCGCCGAGAACGTGCGCCGGCGTGCGCTCGCCGAGGCGGCGGGTCGCGAGGCCGAGGCCGCGGCGATCGAGAAGCAGGGCATCGCGACCGCGGTCGGCGTGCGCGAGAAGCTGCTCGCCGAGGTCACCGCGAGGGAAGCCGAGGCCCACGTCACCGAGCTCCGCATGCTCGCCGAGGCGAAAGGCCTCGACGCGAAGACCAAGGCGATGCAGAACCTCCAGGGCGTGGCGCGCGAGCACGAGGAGTTCCGGCTCCGGCTCGACAACGAGCGCCTGATCGCGCTCGAGCAGATCAAGGCGCGGGTCCAGATGACCGAGTCGCAGGCCAAGGTCATGGCGACCGCGATGGGTAATGCCGAGATCAAGATCATCGGCGGCGACGGCCAGTTCTTCGATCGGTTCGTGAAGGCGGTCGCGCTCGGTCAGTCGATCGACGGCGTGTTCGAAAACTCCGAGGTCGTCCGCAAGGCGGTCGGCGACCGGCTGAACGGTAACGGTCACGCGCCGAAGCTGCTCGACGAGGTCAAGGACATGGTCGCGCGCGCTGGCGGCGCGACGGGTGACACCACGATCTCGAAGGTGCTCGGCAACCTGATGCTGAAGGCCGACGACTCGACCAAGAGCAAGCTTGCGGACCTGCTCGACCAGGCACGCAAGCTCGGTGTGTCGGACGACAAGGTGAGCTGAGAGGTCCGGCGTGGCCACGAAACATCAGGCCGTGGCCGACGTCGACGCGGCGTTGACGGGCGGCAACTACGAGGTCCTGCGTGCGCGCCTCTCGGCATCGGGCGGCGAGCTCGCCAAGCGCGCCGACGCGGTCAATGCCCGACGCAAGACGATCTTTGGCTCGACCGAGCCCCAGCTGATCGCGACCGAGCGTGTGCGCACCGAGCACAACTGCGCGCCGGTGGACGTCGTGAACGTCGGCGAGCACCTGCTGCTCGGCTACAACGTGTTCCTTGGACTCAAGTCCGAGACCAAGCTCTCCGACGTGCTCGCAGTCCATCGCTTCGAGCCACTCGCGTCGCCGACCAACGACACCGCCTTCGAGACCAGCGCGCTGCCGCCGGATGCCCTCGGCGGCTTCCTCGTCGGTCCCGATCTCGAGCGCGACTTCAGCAACCTGTACCGCTACTACCGCGACGCGCGGCTCCAGCAGCTCGTCCGGACGGATACTCAGGTCCTGGCGGTGTTCCAGGCCGGCACGTCATGGAGCGACCACAAGGTCCTGCGCTGGCGGATCGAGGCCGACGGCCGGATCGTCTATGTCGACGACCGCGGCGATCGCGATCACGCTGCAGTATTCCCCAAGCCGCACGACTTCGAGTGGCGCGAGGTCACGCGCGACCACCAGGTCGCCGGCAAGCACCCGCACTACAACCTGCTCGACACGTTGTTCATCGAGTGTCTCGGCGGCGACCTCACGATCAAGGTCGAGAACAACACCGAGACTGGCCAGGGGGTCTATTCCGAAACCGTCGACGATGCGAACCAGACGCTCGACGATGCGCGGATCTTCTTCGCGCCGATCGGCAAGTCCAAGGGACTTATTCTCCTGAAGGTGTTGCCGTTCCGCGAGACGGCATGGCGCTACTTCGTGTTCGACACGAGGTCGAGGAAGGTCACGCGCGCCGATAGCATCGACCAGGGTTGCCGCGGCCTCCCCGAGGATCACGGCGTGATCTTTCCCGGCGGCTACGTGTTGGTCGGTGGCGACAAGAAGTTGTTCGACGGCGACTACTCCGAGTACGTGCTGGAGCGCGAGGTCAGGTCGCCGAATGGCGAGGACGTCCTGTACGTGTACTTCCGGGGCCGGGATGGGATGTATCTGCTGTGCCCCTATAACCTGATCGAGAAGTCGGTCGCGGCGCCGATCACGTGCAACGGCTACTCGCTGTTTCGCGACGGCAGGCTCGTCGCGATGCGAGCGATCTCGGGCGAGCCGACCCGTGTCCACCCGATGCAGGTCTGGAACACGCCGTTCACCTCGGCGGAGCACGCAGCGACCGTGCCGACCGACGGCAGCTACCTCGCGAAGGTCGGGAACGCCGACCTCGTGCGTGGCCTGTCCGACGCGCTCTCGATCGCGCGGCTCGCCGGTGGCGACAAGCCAAGTCGCATGACGTTCGAAGACATCTTGGCTCTCGCGACCCGCGCGACCGACGCCTACTACTGGCTCGGCCACAGCGACGCGGGGGATCTCAAGACCGCGATCACGGACGTCAAGAGCACCGCAAAGCTGATCCTCGACGAGTACGAGAAGGTGCTCGCGCTCGAGGCCGCGGCGCGCAAGGCGCTCGCCGAAGCCGAGGAGCTGGTCGCCGAGAAGCTGCGCGCCACCCGGAGTGAAGGCTGGGATCGGATCGATCTGTTCCTCGAGGCGCTGACCGGCTTGCGCGGGCTGCGCGGCCAGTTGATCACGAAGAAGGAGGTCCGCTTCATCGACGTCGCGCGGATCAACGCGCTCGAGCAGGAGGTCACGGCCGGGTTCGATCGCGTGACGGTCGACTGCGTGTCGCTCCTCGCACGCGGGGATGCGTTCGGCGAGCTGGTGAAGCGCGCGGACACGATCGCGAACCGCGTCGGCGAGCTGACCAGCGCGATCGACGTCAAGCCGCTGCGCGAGCAGATCGATCAGGTCGCCGCCGGGCTCGACCTGCTCGGCAACGTGATCGGCTCGATCAAGATCGACGACACCACGAAGCGCACGGTGATCCTCGAGAACATCACCGACGCGTTCGGCAATGTGAACCGCGCGCGCGCGACGATCGAAGGTCGCCATCGCGAGCTCGCGGCCAAGGAAGGCCGCGCCGAGTTCGGCGCCCAGGTCAAGCTGCTGACCCAGAGCGTCGCCTCCGCGCTCGCCCAGTGCGACACGCCGGAGCGCTGCGATCAGGAGCTGACGCGCCTGCTCGTCCAGCTCGAGGAGCTCGAGGGACGGTTCGCCGACATCGACGAGCTGACCACCGAGCTGGCGACCAAGCGCGAGGAGATCGTCGACGCGGTCGGCGCGAAGAAGCAGGTGCTCGCCGCCGAGCGCCAGCGCCGCGCGTCGAATCTGCAGAAGGCGGCGCAGCGGATCCTCGAGGGCGTTGGCCGCCGCGCGGCCCAGCTCGCCACCGCCGACGAGGTCAACGCGTACTTCGCATCCGATGCGATGGTGCAGAAGCTCCGCGACATCTGCACCGAGATGGGGAGCCTCGGCGACGCGGTCAAGGCCGACGAGCTCGACGCGCGACTCAAGGCAGCGCGGCAGGACGCGTTGCGGGGTCAGCGCGACAAGGCCGACCTGTTCGAGGGCGCCGGTGACCTGATCCGGTTCGGCGACCATCGGTTCTCGGTCAACAAGCAGCCGCTCGAGCTGATGATCGTCCCGCATGACGACGGGCTCGCCGTCCACCTCGCGGGCACGGACTACTACGAGCCGCTCGAGGAGCCGCGATTGCTCGCCGCCCGCCATCTGTGGAACCAGGACCTGCCGAGCGAATCGGCTGACGTCTACCGCGGCGAGTACCTGGCGGCGTCGGTGCTCGCGGAGGCCGAGACCGACGGCGCGTTGACGCTGGCGGCGCTGCACGAGGCCTTGCGCGCCAACACGCTCGAGCCCGTGCTCCGCCAGGTCGCGCAGGAACGCTACGACGAGGGCTACGAGCGCGGCGTGCACGATCACGACGCCGCGATGATCCTCGAGCGGCTGCTCGCGATGCGCGACGGCGCTGGGCTGCTCGCCTACCCCGCCGCCGCCCGTGCGCTCGCCGTGATGTACTGGGCCACCGACGCAGCGATGGGTGCGCGCGACGACGCCGCGACCCGCGCACGCTGGCATCGCGCGGCGCAGAGCTTCGCCCGGCTGGCCGACGTGCTCGGCGACCGCGGCGCGCGGACCAAGCTCGCCGCCGAGATCGCAACGTCGATCAGCCGGTTCCTCGACCAGGATCCGGCGCTGGTCACCGCGGGGCTCGCACCGGCCGACGCGCAGCTCGCCGCGGTCTATCTCGTGCGCGAGCTCGCGGCGCCGACCCCGAGCTTCGTCGCCAGTGGCGCGGCGATCCAGATCCGCGACGCGCTGGTCTCGGAGCTCGAGGCCCGCGCCGCCCGCATCGGGTTCGAGGACGACATCCAGGCGCTGCAGAGCGTCCCGGGCGCGGCCCTCGCACTCGCGCGCGCGTGGGTCGACGGCATCGTCGCCAGCAAGCCCGAGCTCGCGTCCGCCGCGATCGAAGCGGCCGCGCTGGTCGCGATGCCCCACATGTCCCGCGCGCCGTCGAGCGCCACCGTCGAGGCCACCGTCCCCGGCTTGCTCGGGCGCCACCCGCGGATCGTCAACGGCTCGCTGCCGATCCGACTCGACGAGCTGACCGCGCGACTCGATCGCTTCCGCACCGAGCGGGTGCCCGCGTTCCGCGCGTATCGCGCGTTGCGTGCCGAGGTCGCCGATCGCGAGCGCAAGCGACTCCGGCTCGGCGAGCTGGTTCCGCGTGTGATGTCGTCGTTCGTCAGGAACCGCCTGATCGATCAGGTCTACCTGCCGCTGTGCGGTGCCAACCTGGCGAAGCAGCTCGGCGCGGCCGGCGCGGCTAAGCGCACCGACCAGATGGGCATGCTGCTCCTGGTCTCGCCGCCGGGCTACGGCAAGACCACGCTGATGGAGTACATCGCCGCGCGGCTCGGCCTCGCGTTCGTCAAGATCAACGGACCGGCACTCGGCCACCAGGTGACGTCGCTCGACCCGGCGGAGGCGCCAAACGCGACGTCGCGGCAGGAGATCGAGAAGGTCTCGCTCGCGCTCGAGATGGGCACCAACGTGATGCTCTACCTCGACGACATCCAGCACACGTCACCCGAGCTGCTGCAGAAGTTCATCTCGCTGTGCGACGCGCAGCGCAAGATCGAGGGCGTGTGGAACGGCCGGACGCGGACCTACGACCTGCGCGGCAAGAAGTTCTGCGTCGTGATGGCCGGCAATCCTTACACCGAGAGCGGCGAGACGTTCCGTATCCCCGACATGCTCGCGAACCGCGCGGACGTCTACAACCTCGGCGACGTGCTGTCCGGCAAGGGCGACTCGTTCGCGCTGTCGTTCCTCGAGAACGCGCTGACGTCGAGCCCGACTCTTGCGCCGCTCGCGACCCGGGAGCTCGACGATGTCTACAAGATCATCCGGATGGCCAAGGGCGAACCGGTCCCGACGACCGAGCTGTCGCACGGTTACGCGGGCGTCGAGCTCGAGGAGATCCTCGCGGTGATCCGCCATCTGTTCGTCGCGCAGGAGACCCTGCTCGCGGTCAACCAGGAGTACATCCGGTCCGCGGCGCAGGCCGATGCGTTCCGCACCGAGCCGCCGTTCAAGCTCCAGGGCAGCTACCGCAACATGAACAAGATCGCCGAGAAGGTGGTCTCGGCGATGACGCCGGCCGAGCTCGACACGCTGGTCGACGACCACTACCGCGGCGAGTCGCAGACGCTGACCAGCGCCGCCGAGCAGAACCTCCTGAAGCTCGCCGAGCTGCGCGGCCGACTCACGCCCGAGCAGGCGGCGCGCTGGACCGACATCAAGGCGGAGTTCGTGCGCCAGCGCCGGATGGGCGGCAGCGACGCCGATCCGGTGACCAAGCTGGTCGGCACGCTGACGGGGCTCGGGACGGAGCTCGGGACGATCCGCGACACGATCGGCAGCGCCGCCGCCGCACACACCGCCGACTCCGACGAGGGCTGGCTCGGGCCACGGCTCGACAACCTCGCGGCGTGGCTCGCCGAGAGCCACAAGTCGGGCTCGAGCAGCCTCGAGACCTGGCTCGCGCCCCGACTCGACGCGCTGGCGCATGCGCTGCGTCCCGTGGTGACTGGCCCGAGCCACGATCCCAACAACCTCGTGGTCGATGCCAAGTCGATCCTCGCACAGGTACGTAGGATCGAGGACACGCTCCGACCTGTGGTAGGCGCCGCGGTCGAGCAGCGCGCCGGTGACACACTGCTCGCGAACAAGATGGTGCAGATCATCGAGCTGCTCGAACAGCTCGATGCACGGCTCAGCAACGGTAATCGCTGATCCCTCGCACCACATCCGCGGTAGCCTCGCTCGTGGCCGAACAACAACCGCCTGGTGCCAGTGGCGTCTTCAAGTCGATCGCCGATGGTGCGCGCAAGCTCAAGCGCGCGATCTCGGAGCCGAGCGTCACCACGGAGCACGGCCATGACATCGGCGAGGCGCTGGTCGCCGGCCGGATCGAGGACATCCACGCGCTCGGGACGCCGGCGTTCCAGGAGCGCAACCCGCGCGACGCGTTCTGCGCCCGCTGGCGCGAGACCGTCCTCGAGCGCGGCCCGTTCACGGGCTTCGACGTATCGGACGCCGGCACGATCGATCTGGTCTACATCCCGGGGCTCGAGGAGGTGCCGCAAGCGCAGTTCGTCGCATTCCTTCAGGTCCTGTTCGCGAGCGCGAGCGTCCCCCTCGACGACGACAAGGCGTTCGCGATCGGCGTCTTGCTGGTCGACGAGGACGGCACGACCAAGCTCGGCGCGATCCACGCGCGCTAGGCGGCCACGTCCCGCCGTGCCGCCGGAACCTCGGTGATGTCGAGTAGCTCGTTACCGAGCGATGCCGACCGATACGATCTCGCTGAGGCCGCTTGGTCGCAACGGTTCGAAAGTGAGGCCCGCGATCCAGCTGTCGTTGCGAGTCGACCGGTTAGTATCGTGTCGTGAAACGGCCGACCGCACTGCAAGTCGCGAGCATCGCGGTCGCCCTGGCCGCTGCGGTGCTGTTGGGGCGCATGGCGGTGTTTCTTGTCGATGTCGATCAGCAACAGCTGTCGATCGAGCCGAACGACCCGTGGCGCACGGCGCACTCGTGTCTGTCCGCGTATGCCGAGGCCGCGCGATTCGCCGAGGAGCCGGGCACCAACATCTATGACAACGCGGTGTATGAGGGCCGCTTCATCCACGGACTGAAGGTCGACGCCTATCACTACCCGCCCCCGTTCCTGCTGTTGCCTTCCGCCGTGCAACGGATGAGCGGCGGGTATCTGGCGATGCGGCCGGTCTGGTTCGTGCTCCAGCTTGCCGCGCTCGTCGGCGCGATGCTGATGATCGCGAGCTGGCTGGGACCGCTGCGGCCGCGGGTGCTGCTCGCCGCGCCGCTGTTGTTCATCGCGCCGACAACGTTATTCACGCTGCAGATGGGCAACTTTCAATCGACCGCGGTCGCGCTCTCGATCATCGGGATGATCGCACTGCGGTCGAAACGAGGGCCGGTGCAAGTCGCGGGTGGGCTCGCGCTCGCATTTGCCACGCTGAGCAAGGTGTTCCCCGGAGTCCTCGGCGTGTACCTACTCGCCGCGCGCAGGTGGCGCGCGGCATTGTGCACCGTGGGTGCAGGTGTCGTGTTCGTCGGCGTCACCTTGCTCGTCTTTGGCAGCGAACCGTTCGACAACTTCATCCACTTCGAGCTGCCGCGACTGTCGAGCGGCGAAGCGTTTCCCCAATCGGAATTGCCCCGCTCCGCTGCCATCAATCAGTCGTTCTACGGTCTGCTGGTCAAGCTGCGCACCCTTGGCCTCACGGGCCTCGACATCAAGACCGGCCTGATGTTGACGTCGATCTACGGCGTGATCGTGATGGTGGTTGCCGTGGCCATCGCCTGGCGACGGCGCGTGCGACCCGAGGACCGGGTGACCGACGTACTGGTGTGGCTTGCGCTGCTCGACCTCGCATCGTTCCGCAGCCCGTTCGTTGGCGGTGCGTACGGCACGATCGGTACGATCTGGCTACTCACGATCGCGATCGCGACGGCGTCGACGCTGCGCGGCAGGCTGATCTGGGGTGCCTGCTATCTCGCACTGTCGACGGCAACCCTCCTACTTCCCACGCCGGTCGACACGCCTTCACACGCGATGGTCGCGTTCTCCGTGGCGGCGCACCTTCTCATGATTGGCGTGAATGGCGCGGTCGTCGCTCGCGCGTGGCGCTAGCACGGAACATCGATCCGTCGTCGCGTCGATCACACCGCACGCCGATCTCGTCGGTGCGTCGACGTGACGAAGCTCCTCACCACCAGCGAGATCATCCTGTTCTCCCGGAGGCGTGCAAGCGGCGGTGACGCTCAGCGCCGCTACTGCGCAGCGGGTGTCCGACCTTGTCGATGTTGTCTCGAACCACCTTGATCCCGGCGAGCCGATATTCACCGCGCGCGAGCCTGCGGGCGCCGGCAACGACGTCGATCGCGGAGTGCGCACGAAGCTCGGTCGCTCGGCAACGCGTCGATGGTCGACCGCGCGGTAGACTGATCGCGTGGGCGGAGCGAATCGGATGCGGGTCTTGCTGGTCGCGCTGGTGTGCGCGTCGGCATGCTCGCAACCCGCGCGTCGCCGCCGGCCAGCGAACGATCCCTTCAAGCCTCCGTCGAGCGATCGTGCGAACCCACAGGTGCTCGAAGTGAAGCCCGATGGCACCTGGGCTGAGGGCTGGGGTCGAGCTCCGGAGGCAGGCACGTGGTGGTACGTCGTCGACTTCCCTCCCAGGCCGGCCGGCTACCTGAGCCGTGTCGAGATCCGGACCCGTCACGTGACGAGCGCGCCAGTAAATCCATCAACGCCCGAGCGCGTAACGTTCGCTGTGATCGCAAATGACTACGAACAACCTGCGAGGATTACGGCGCCACGGGAGTCCAAGGTCGAGCTTGCGGAAGCAGCCGAGCCGCTGCCACGTTTGTTGTTGCGTGTGACTACCCGCGGACAGGCGCGGTACTGGATCAGCGTGGACCGCGTGTCTCGCACGCCCGAGCCGGTCAACCATCCGCCGTGCGACCCGGACAATATCGATCCCAGCAACCCGAAATGCGAGGGGTGGCATCCGCGCTGCGACCTCGAGAACCCCGACTTCAAGAATCCGAACTGTTGCCAGGCCGACTGCAGCTTCGGAAGGATGACCTGTACCGCGAAGGTCTTGAGCGGTACCGCAACCTCCGCGAACGTGGCGATCGGTGCCAACAAGCGGATCATGCGGTGGGCAACCGGTCGCCTCTTTCAGGACGGAAAGCCCGTCTCCGATATCCTCGTCCTGCAGGTCGAGGCGGAGCAATCGTTCGTGAAGATCATGAAGCCGAAGGCCGTCGACGTGACGAAGCTCCTCACGACCAGCGAGGTCATCCTGTCCTCCCCGGAGGCGTGCAAGCGCCGGTGACGCTCAGCGCCGGCTGCTGCGCAGTGGGTTGTGTCCGACCTTGTCGATGTTGGTGTCGAACCACCCCTTGATCGGCAGCGAGCTCGTATTCGACCTCGTGGTAGGCTGATCGCGTGGGTGGGGCCCATCGCACGGGGGTCGTGTTGATCGCGCTGGCGTGCGTGTCGGCATGCTCGCAACCTGCCCGTCGCCGCCGGCCAGCGAACGATCCCTTCAAGCCTCCCTCGAGCGATCGTACGAACCCGCAGCCACTCAAGATCAGTGTGAACGGCGACCTGGCTGAAGCACGTGGCCGCGCTCCGACAGCAGGAACGTACTGGTACGTCGTCGCGTTTCCGCCGCGTCCTGGATACACGAGCACGCTGAGCTTCGAAGCGAGTCACGTAAGCAACTACCCGCTTCCGCCATCACCCGAGCCGATCACGCTCAGCGTATTCGAAGACGAGCGCGTGCATGTCGCGACACGTACCGGCACCGAGTCGACGGTGGAGCTCCCCGACCGAGGCGAGCAACTGCCACGCTATTTGCTCCGAGTGTCCACCACCCGCACATTGCGGTTCGTCGTGTCGGTCTACCGGCGATCGGTAGAGCCCGAGCCGGTCAGCCATCCGCCCTGCGACCCCGATAACATCGATCCCAGCAACCCGAAATGCGAGGGGTGGCATCCGCGCTGCGACCTCGAGAACCCCGACTTCAAGAATCCGAACTGTTGCCAGGCCGACTGCAGCTTCGGAAGGATGACCTGTACCGCGAAGGTCTTGAGCGGTACCGCAACCTCCGCGAACGTGGCGATCGGTGCCAACAAGCGGATCATGCGGTGGGCAACCGGTCGCCTCTTTCAGGACGGAAAGCCCGTCTCCGATATCCTCGTCCTGCAGGTCGAGGCGGAGCAATCGTTCGTGAAGATCATGAAGCCGAAGGCCGTCGACGTGACGAAGCTCCTCACGACCAGCGAGGTCATCCTGTCCTCCCCGGAGGCGTGCAAGCGTTGGTGACGCTCAGCGCCGGCTGCTCCGCAGTGGGTTGTGTCCGACCTTGTCGATGTTGGTGTCGAACCACCCCTTGATCCACGGCACGAGCGTGGCGCCCTTGGTCGCGGCAGTGTTCGGTGCGGCGGTGAGCTCGCGATAGTAGTTCGCATAGCACTCCGCGAAGTGCCGGCGCGATCATCATGCGGTCCTGTTCGCGCGCGGGGACCCGATCGACGTCGCTGATCAGAGGAATCGCGCCGAGCAAGATCGCTTCGGCGCAGGTCGCACGTACGGCATGATCGATCTCGCTGGCGTCTACCTTGCTCGCGTCGAGCGCGATGACGGCGCGCGACGCCGCGACGGCCGTGCGGCGACCGACGCCCCGCGGACCCTCGATCACGATGAGGTGATCGGCCGCGACCGCACGAGCGATCGCATCAGGCTCGCACGCTGGGCGTTGTCATAGCGCGCGGGTACGACGGTGACCACCCAGCGGCCAGTCACGGGCTCGCGCGCCCTCCAACCACGTGCGCGACCAGTCGCGCCGAGGCCCGATACGGGGTCGCGATTGGCAAGAACTCCGCGACGTCCCGCTCGAGGAGACCGAACCTGACGAGCGACGGCGTCTGGGAGAGCCAGTACGCGAGCTCCATGACATCCCGCTCGGCCATGCCCGTCAACGCTGCGTACGCGGCCGGTGTGAGTCCGCGCCGGCCATCCACACCGCTCACTGCGATCAGGTGCGGATACATCATCGGGTCGACTGCCACCACGACGCAGGCCCACACAAAGGCACTCGCTCGCTCATCGAGGTCGAATGACCGCTCGACGTCATCGAGCGACGACGCGAAGGCGCTCGGATCATCCGTCGTCTGGCGCGCGAGCCGAGCCTCCACGGCCTGTCGAAAGGCCACGATCCGATCCGACGCCCGCACGGCCAGAACATAGCGCAACCGACGTGCGGCGGTCGACGTGTTAGCTTCGGGCGCGTGTCGACATGGTATTCGGCAGTCGTTCGCTGCCCATCCTGTGCACACGAGTTCGAGGGTCGGTTCGTGCGCGGGGCCAATGCAGTGCGTGCACCAGAGCTCCGCGTTGCGGCCCTCGCGGGTACGCTCAATCGTCCAGCGTGCCCCGCGTGCGGCCGTCACGGCGATACCGACGCGACGCTCGTGTACGCCGATCCGCACCGGGGGGATTGGATCTCGGTCGCGCCGCGCGATGATCTCGCGCGCTGGGAAGCCATCGAGCAGTCCGCGCTCGCCGCGTTTCGGACGAGCCTCGAGACCGCCGTCGCCAGCGCTGTCTCGATGAAACATATTCGCGTCGTGTTCGATCTCGACGAATTGCGCGAGCGACTCGCGATCTGGGATGCAGGTCTCGATGACGGGATCGTCGAGTGCGCCAAGCTACAGTGCCTACGCGAGCAACCGACGCTGCGGGGCGGGTACGAGCGGATCCGGTTCGTCGATGTCGTTGACGAGACCATGCGGATGCGCGTCGTCGAGGCCGGTCGGCCCGACCGCGTGCGCACGAGCTTCGAAGTCCCCCGTCGGATTGTCGACGGCATCGCAGCTGATCCCGAGTGGCGCACGCGCCTCCCGGCCCTGTTCCAGCACGGCTTCGTGTCGGTCGATCGCTACCTTCGTTGACTCACGGGCGGAGGTCGGGGGAACGGATCTCTGACCAGCATTGGCGCTAACGCTTCGAGGCGTCGCGGAGCCCGATCAGCCGGGCATTGGGCGTGATCCTGTAGCCCACGACGTCGATGTTCGACAGCAGGAGGTTGTCCTCGTGCCACAGCGGGATGACCGGCACGTCGGTCGCGACGATCTTCTGGACCTGCGAGTAGATCTGCTTGCGCTTCGCGAGGTCGAGCTCGTGGCGGCCCTCGAGCGTCAGCCGATCGACGAGATCGTTGCGGTAGCGCCAGCGGTTGTAGCCGTCCGGGTTCTTCGCGCTCGGGATCCACGACGAGTGGAAGTAGGTGTAGTGGAAGTCGGGCTCGGTGATCTCGGCGGTCTGCATCGAGGCCAGCTGGTACGTGCCCTTCTTGACGTCGGCGAAGAACGTCCCGAACTCGAAGGGGCGGACCTCGACGGCGATCCCGACCTCGCCGAGCTGCGCGGCCACCACCTTCGCGACCATCACGCGGAACGCGTCCGAGCTGGTCTTGTAGGTGATCGAGAACCGCGGCAGCGGCCCCGGCCCGTCGGGGTCGCGGAAGCCGGCGGCGTCGAGCAACTGGCGTGCGCGCGGCAGATCGTGATTCCAGTGCACGACGTCGGCCTCGTACGCCCAGTGGTTCGGCGGCAACAGGCCGGTCGCGAGCCGAGCGTGACCGGCGAACTTCGCCGCGATGATCGCGGGGCGATCGATCGCGAGCGCGATCGCCTGGCGGACGCGCACGTCCTTGAGCAAGGGGTCCGTGTTGTTGAGCAGCAGGTACGTGAGGAACACGCTCGGTCCCCACTCGACCTTGACCCGTGGCCGCTCGAGCAACTCGTCGACCAGATCGAGCCGCACCGCGTTCTGGATCAGATCGGCCGACCCGCCGACGATCATCAGCAGGCGTGCCGACGCATCCTTGACGAACTTGATCTCGATCCGGGACACCTTCGGCCGCGGGCCGTAGTAGTGCGGGTTCCTCACCAGCACCGCGTGGAGCGAGGTCAGCTCGAGGAGGCGATACGGCCCGGCGCCGATCGTCTCGCCGCTTTTCGGGATCCCCCTGGAGTGGGCGACGATCCCGAAGTCGATGTCGGTCATGAACGTCGCGAGCGGCTCGTGGAGATGGAACCGCACGGTCAGCGGCGCGGTCGCCTCGACGCGGCTGAACCGCTCGCGGAAGCCCTTCGAGTACAGGCTGGTCGAATCGGGGGCGAGCAGGAAGCTGTACATCCCAACAACGTCGGCGGCGGTCACCGGCGAGCCGTCTGAGAATCGCGCGTCGTGCCGGAGCGTGACGTCCCAGATTCGCGGCGAGATCCGATCGACCTTCGTGGCGAGCTCGAGCCGCGGCTCGAGCGAGTCACTGTCCACCGACACCAGACCCGGCGCGACCAGGTACGACAGCTTGCGATCGTAGACCGTCAACGCGAAGCGCGGATCGGTCGAGGTGATTGACGTCTCGATCACCATCACGAGCGTGTCGTCAGGGGTGCGGTGCGTCCGACGCCCGCACGCCGCGAGCAACGCGAGTGCCATGATAATGTGAACGGGTGATCTCATCTCGCGGGGCCGTGCTCGGCGTGATCGCCTCCGTGGCCGCGGTCAGTATTCACTCGCCGGCGGTGCGCTCGCAAGGCGCGGGATCCGCCGCGGCCGATGACGACGACGATGGCGCCAACGGCACGACGGCGGGCAGCGCCCTGGTCGCGCCGGCCGATCCGTCGATCCGCCTCGGCTGGCTGAAGGGCCAGATCGAGGGTGCGATCACCGCGCGGCCCACGCTTGGCAAGGCGCGGATCGCCGTCGCGGTCAACGAGCTGACGACCGGCCAGGAGCTGGTCGCGCGGATCGCCGACCAGAAGCTGAACCTGGCGTCGAACGCGAAGCTGCTGACCGGCGTCGCGGCGCTCGCGGGACTCGGCAGTGGGTTTCGCTGGCGCACGGCGGTCTACGCGTCCAGCGAACCCGACGAGGCCGGCACGGTCACCGGTGATCTCCACGTCCGCGGGCGCGGCGATCCCGTGCTCCTACCCAGCGATCTGCGCCAGCTCGCGCACGACGTCGCCGCGCGCGGGATCCGCACCGTCGAGGGCAAGCTCGTCGTCGATGGCAGCTACTTCGACAGCATGACGGAGCCGCCGCACTTCGACGAGCAGCCGAAGGAGCGGGCGGCGTTTCGCGCGCCGGTCGCGAGCTTCGCGGTGTCACGCGGCGCGTTCACCGTCACCGTGATCGCCGATCCGGGAGGGACCGCGCGGGTCTCGCTGGAGCCGGATGCCGGCGACTACCTGAAGCTCACGAAGGAGGAGGTCACCAGCATTCCGCTCGGTCGGACGCGGCTGCGTGTCGATACCAAGCCGAAGCGAGACCACCTCGAGATCGAGGTCACGGGGCAGATCCGCGCAGGTGAAGGCAGCTGGGACATCCGCCGGCGGGTCGACGACCCGACGCGCTTCGCAGCCGAGGTGTTCAAGAGTGCGCTCGCCGAGAACGGCGTCCAGATCCGCAAGAAGGCGATCGCGCAGGGTCCAGTGCCGCTGACCGCGAAGCTGGTGGCAGTCCACGACAGCCCGACGCTCGCGGAGGTCGTGAGGATCATGAACAAGCACTCGGACAACAACGTCGCCGAGACGATCCTGAAGACGCTCGGCGCCGAGCTCAAGGGCACGCCCGGTCCGGCGTCATGGTCCGACGCGCGCACGGTGCAGCAAGCGCAGCTGTCGCGCTTCGGGCTCTCACCCGGTGCCTACCGGGTCTCGAACGGCTCGGGGCTGTACGGCTCGACCGAGGTGACGGCGAAACAGCTCGTCACGATGCTCGCCGCTGCGCACAAGGACTACCGGATCGGACCCGATCTCGTGGCGTCGCTGCCGACCGGTGGTTACGACGGCACGCTCGCACGACGCTGGCACGGCAAGCCGGCACGCGGGCGCGTGCGCGCGAAGACCGGGACGCTCGACAAGGTGACGACACTCGCCGGCTACATCGGAGTCGACGGCGGTCGGCTGCTCGTGTTCGCGATCCTCGTCAACGACATCCCACCGGGACAACGCGACCTCGTGCGAGCGATGGCGGACGACATGGTCGACTCTCTCGCTGCGTACCTCGGCGCTTCGTAGTGTGGTAGGAAGGGCCCAGAAACCGAGAAGGAGACGTCACCATGGCCGAGCTCAAGGGCAGCAAGACTCACTCAAATCTCAAGGACGCGTTCGCCGGCGAGTCGCAGGCCAATCGCCGTTACCTCTACTTCGCAAAGGTCGCGGACGTCGAAGGACAGCCCGACATCGCGGGTCTGTTCCGCGATACCGCCGAGGGCGAGACCGGCCACGCGCACGGTCACCTCGATTACTTGAAGCGGGTTGGTGATCCGGCGACCGGCGAGCCGATCGGCGACACCGACAAGAACCTCAAGGCGTCGATCGCTGGCGAGACGTACGAGTACACGCAGATGTACCCGGGCTTCGCGAAGACCGCCCGTGAGGAAGGCTTCGAGGAGATCGCAGAGTGGTTCGAGACCCTGGCCCGCGCCGAGCGTTCGCACGCCGGAAGGTTCCAGAAGGGTCTCGACACCCTGAACGCGAAGTAACCTATGCTCTCGCCATGCGCGAGATGAAGCCGATGACGCTCGCCGAGCTCGACTCGGCGCCGTTCCGCATCGAGCTGTCGACGACGGTGCCCGGTTCGCCCGAGGCAGTCTTCGCGCAGCTCGCCGATCCGACGCGCTGGGTCGACTGGTTCCCGCTCATGCATCGAGCGCGCTGGACGTCGGCAACGACGGGCGCGGTCGGCAGCGAGCGTCAGGTCGACGTCCACGTGTTCGGTGGCTTCGCGGAGCGCATCATCGCGTGGGAGCCCGCGGCGCGGTTCGCGTTCACGATGACCGCGTCGAGCTCGCCACTGGTCTCGCGAATGGCCGAGGACTGGCGGATCACGCGCGACGGCAAGGGCTCGCGACTCGACTGGACCGTCGCCGCGCACCCGACGACGATCGGCCGACCCGCGACGCCGATCCTGCGCGCGGTGCTGGGGCGGATGTTCCAGCGGGGCGGGGCGAACCTGGCTCGCTTGCTGCGCGAGCGTGGTACACAGGTCGCATGAGCTTGGTGCGTCCCATCACCCGGAGGGACATCAAGGGTCCCGCGCTCTACGGTCCGATCCGCGACGATTATCGCACCCGCGTGATCGCGCTCAAGCGCCCCCGACGCGTGCTGATCGGCGACCGCGTGGCCCTGGTGTTCGAGAACCGCCACACGTTGACGCTGCAGATCGAGGAGATCCTGCGCGCGGAGAGCGTCAGCGTCGAGGCCGCGATCGAGCACGAGATCGAGATCTACAACGAGCTGATGCCCGGCGAGCACCACCTGGCGGCCACGTTGTTCATCGAGCTGCCGGTCGACGTCGATCCGTACGCGGCGCTGAACCAGCTGGTCGGACTCGACGAGCACGTGCTGCTACACATCGGTCCGCATGCGCTTCGCGCGTCGTTCGAGCCCGGCCGCTCGACCGCGGACCGGATCTCGGCGGTGCAGTACACGCGGTATCCGCTCAGTGCCGAGGCGCGCGCCGCCTTGCTCACTGCCGGCACGCCGATCGTGCTCGAGATCGATCATCCCAACTACCGGTATCGCGTCGAATGCTCCGACGAGCTCCGCGCGTCACTCGCTGCCGACTATGCGTAGTGCGCTGTGCCTCATCGTGCTGGTGGCCTGCGGGGGCCGGCAAGATCAGGTGAATCGCGAGCGCGAGGACTTCATCTGTCGCGATCGGATCGCGAGCTACGTCGCGACCCGCCACCTCGGCGGGGACGAGCTCGGCGTGCAGATGGATTGCGCCGAAACGGGACCGCGGATCAAGCGCTGGCGGGTCGACAAGACCGGAGCGCGGCTCGAGGATGCGCGGTCGCTGACGCCGGGCGAGTTCGACCGCGTGTGGCGCGAGATCGCTGGCACGGGCTGGCCCAACCTCACGGATTGCGGCAACGTCACTGCCGGCAAGCACGACCCGATCTACACGTTCGACGTCAAGGACGACCAGAACACGGCGACGTTTGCCTGTCAGTCGCGCGAGATGCCGTACCCGTACGACGGCATCGTCAACCCGATGGACAGCGCCGCGCAGAAGGGCCGCAACCAGCTGGGCGATGACGAGCCCGACGATCTCAAGGCGCTCGAGACCAAGGCGCCCAAGCCGTGACGCTCTCTGGCACCGCGATCGTCACCGGTGCCAGCCGCGGAATCGGCCGCGCGATCGCGCGACGACTCGCCGAAGCCGGTGCGGAGGTCGCGCTGTGGGCGCGCGATGCCTGCGCGCTCGCCGAGGTCGAACGCGAGATCCGAGAGCGTGGTGGTCGCGCCCGCGCGTTCGTGTGCGACGTGTCGGATTCGGCGGCGGTCGCGCGTGCCGCTCAGCAAGTGCGCGACGCCATGCCGGCCGTGCGCGTCGTCGTCAACAATGCAGGCGCCGTGCTGCGCAAGCCGACCGCAGAGATCACCGATGCCGAATGGCGACGCGTGATGGCGGTCAACGTCGACGGCACGTTCTTCGTCACGCGCGCGGTGCTCCCAGATCTCGTGCGCGCAGGTGGCCGCATCATCAATATCAGCTCGATCGCGGGGCGCGAGGGAACTCCACTACTCGCAGCGTACTGCGCGGCCAAACACGCCATCGTCGGGTTGACCCGATCGCTTGCCGAGGAATTACGTACTGCTAAGGTCTCTGTGAATGCGATCTGTCCCGGCAGCGTGGACACGGCAATGCTCCGCGAGGGGCTGCCCGACGCGAGGCCTGACATGACTCCAGACGACATCGCGGCCACCGCGCTCTTTCTCGCATCGCCACCACCGTTCGGCGCCCCCGCAGCGCTGACCGGCGCTTGCATCGACGTCTACGGGTAAAGCCAGGGGATGATGCTAGCCATGCGCGACACCTACGAACCCGACGCGCTAGCCGCCCTGCCAGTGTTCCCGCTACCCAACTGCGTGCTGCTACCCGGCGGTCTGTTGCCGCTCCACGTGTTCGAGCCGCGGTACCGCGAGCTCACGCGTGACTGCCTCGCGGGCCACCAGCTGATGGCGATCGGTCGCCTGCGGCCTGGCTTCGAGACCACCTACTACGGGCGGCCTCCACTCTACGATCGATGCGGCGTCGGGCGGATCATCTGCTCGGAAGAGCTGCCGGATGGTCGGTTCGCGCTGCTGCTACGCGGCGTCGCCCGTGTTGCGATCACGCGCGAGCTGTCAACCGAGCGCACGTATCGCCTGGTCGAGGCGCATCCGCTGATCGATCAGTCGTGCGATCCAGCGGACGCGCGTTCGCATCATCATCAGCTGATCACCCTGTGTGATCGGCTCGCCGAGGTGATCGACCAGGGCGGCCCGCAGCTAAAGGATCTCGTTCGCTCGTTCGAGTCGCCAGGCGCCTGCGCCGACGCGGTGGCCGCCGCGCTCGTGATGGATGCAGACGCGCGCCAGGAGCTGCTCGAATCGTGCGATCCGATGGTGCGGCTCCAGCGCACGCTCGGGCACGTCAGCCACCTGTTGTGCGAGCTCGCGCCGTGCAACGACAGCGTCAACTGATCAGCCGCCGCCGTGCGATCGAGAGCGATCGCGGCTTTCTCGAAGACGTTCACGTCGCGGCCCTTGGGCCGGTCGTGCTGGTCGGCTATGGCTGGGTCGCGGAGCGGTTGCGCGCCCAGTTTCACCGCGAGATCGACCTGGCAAACTGCGAGGTCATCCTGGTCGACGCTTTGCGCGCTGGTTACCTGTCGATCGAGGACCGCGGCTCGCACTGGTACATCGACGCGATCGCGATCGCGCCCAAGTACCAGCGCAAGGGTGTGGGAGCCGCGGCCTTATCGGACGTGCTCGCGACCACGGGCCGCGTCCCCGTGCGACTCAGCGTGCTGGTCGTCAACCGCGCGCGCGCGCTGTACCGCCGCCTCGGCTTCGAGGTGATCCGTACAGATGGTCAACGCGAGCTGATGGAGTTCCGCCCCCGCTGATCGACCGCCCGGTCTCTCTGCGCCTACTGATAGCCTTCCTTGCGCTTCTGCTGCGCACGCTTGTCGGCGTCGGTTCGGCACGCGGTCGCACTACCGATCTCGGTCAACCGCACCTGCCCTGCACTGCCGAGCTTGCCGAACTTCGTGAGGTGTTGCTTGCCGCGGACCTCGATCTCCCAGAACTTGTTCTCCGCCTGGTTGACCAGCCGGACGCGAAAGCTCACCGGGCCGTACTTCTCGGTCATCGGATCGTCGTCGTCAGTGTCCGCGGCAGGCTCATCCGGTTCCGCGGGTGGCGGTTCGGGTGGCGGCGGCTTGGGCTTCGCGGCCTTCGCCGGCATGACGGGCTTCGGCGCCGTGCCCTTCGCGGGCTTGATCGGGGCCGGAGCTCGACGTCGATCCGCTCCCCGACCCACGACGGGAAGCGGGCACGCCGTCGTCGGTCAGCTCCTGGTAGCGGAACGTGACCACCGCGCCCAGCTGCGGTGGTGCCTCGCGCTCGGCGTCGGAGAACCCGGTGCCGACGTTGAACTTGACCCCGCTCGGCAGCTCGCAGACCAGCGCGCCGAGCCGGCCCTTGTGCTTGCCGGTGCCGGGTGCGTGTCCGATCACGCGGGCCTCGGCATCGTGGAACGTCTTCACCTTGAGCAGCGACTGAGAGCGACCGATCTCGTACTTCGAGCCCGGCCGCCGCAGCATGAGACCCTCGCCGCCGAGCGCCTCGACCCGGGCCAGCTCCTCGCGCAGGTGATCGAAGCCGTCACACGCGACGTGCTCGAGGTGCCGCGCGTGCGGTGCGCCGGAGCGCTTCAGCACCTTCTCGGCGTGCGCCATCCGGTCCTCGAAGCCGCCCTTCGCGTTCGGCGCGTCGAACACGACGTAGCTGACGTTCTTCCATTCGACACCCGCGGCTCCCGAGCGCACGATGCTGATCGTCTTCGAGAACATCTTGCGACCGACCCACAGCTCGCCATCGAGCGTGTCGGCGGGGAGATCTTCGACGAACCAGTCGGGCGCGAAGAACCGGTTGCCGAGCCGGGACACGAACGCCTCGCCGTCCCAGTAGGCGCGCACACCGTCGAGCTTCTCGCTCATCCACCAGCCCTTGGGATCGTGGTCGAGCTCCCACTTGTGGGCGAGCAGGACCGGCGGCGCGGTCTCCTTCTTCGCGGCTGCGGTCCGGCCGCCCGCACCGCTCGACGTCGAGGCCGCACGCGAGGCCGGCAGCACGCCGCCGAGGCGCTTGCTCTCGACCGCTTCGCCGAGATGCGCGCGCAGGTGCTTGCACGTGCGGCCGTCGATCGGCGCGCTCTGGTTCTTCCACGCCGGGCACGAGCACATGTAGACCGTGCCCTGCCGCGACAGCGTGTACGTGCTGCTGGATCCCTGGACCTCGACCGAGTCACCGTCGTCGAGGGTGTTCGCTGCTTCGTCGGCCTCGTCGTCGCTCATGGATGTCGCCAACGCCAGGGCGAGATCATGCGTCCTTGTAGCCCTCGCCGACCAGCGTCTTCTTCAGCCGTTCGAACGCCTTCTTCGCGGCCTCGGGCGTGGCGTAGGACTCGCTGGACTCCATCCGCACGACCTTGCCGTCGAGGTAGAGCTGGCTCTCGACCTTGCGCGCGCCGGCCTCGAGCGAGAGCCGCGCGCTGCCATCCTTGCCACGCGCGCTGACCGCGGGTGCTGCGGGCGCCGCGGGTGCGGGCTTCGACGCCTTCTTCGGCGGCGGGGCCTCGTCCTCGTCGTCTCCATCGTCGCCAGCTTCCGCGCCGTCCTGATCTTCGTCGTCGCCGCTGCCGCCTCCGCCTTCACCCGACTCGGCGTAGCCCTTCTTGCGCTTCTCGCGGACCAGCTTGTCGAACTCCTTCTGCGCGCCTGCGGCGTCTCCGAAGTCCTTGACCTGGGTCTGGCCGCCCGAGCCGATCTTGCCGTAGTTCACGTAGAGGGTCTTGCCCTCGACGCGGGCTCGCCAGAACTTGCTGGAGGTGCCTTCTTCGAACTCGAGATGAACGGTCCACTCACTCATCGCTTCTCCTCGGTCGGGCTGGGACCGCGTGCGGCGATCAGCCTGTCGATCCGCTCCATGAACGCGGTGCCCTTCGCACGGTCGGTCATCATCACGAATGCCGCCATGCCCTTCAGCTGCTCGAGCGATTCGCCCTTGCCCTCGCGGCCGAGCTCGCGGTTCTTGATCGCCGCGCGCAGCGCACGCACGGTCTTGCGCGGGACGCGCGCGGGCGGCCGGTCGGGCGCGCGATTGACGACCAGACCGGTCACCTTCTGGCGCGCGCCGTGGCGCATGACGCGCGTCTTCTTGGTGTGGATCTCGAAGCCCTCGGCCCGCACGATCATCTTGACCGCACGTAGCAGCGCGCCGATCTGCGTCGCCTCTGCGCCGTGCCACGAGAACGTCAGGTCGTCCGCGTAGCGCGTGTAGCGACAGCCGAGCTTGCGCGCGAGCCCGGACAGCCGGCAGTCGAGCCGGTAGCACAGCGCGTTGGTGATCGACGGGCTGGTCGGCGCACCTTGGGGCAGCGACCGCGGGGCGATCGCGACGTAGTGGGTCTTGCCGTGGGTCTCGACCTCCTGGCGCGGCGACTCGGTCGCGAGCAACGCCATCAGCGTCGCCACCTGCTCGCCGAGCCCGGAGCGGCGGAGCAGCCCCTTGACCCGGCGGAACGTGACGGACGGGTAGAACCCGAGGATGTCGAGCTTGACGATCACCTTCGCGCCGGCGTGCACGACCGCGTTGGTGACGATCGAGCGATCCTTGAGGAAGCCGTGCGCGGCCCCGTGCACCGGTAGGTGCTCCGTGACCTCGCGCATGATCCAGCGCTGGGCGGCCTTGAGCTCGGGCTTCGGCGCCGAGATCATGCGCATCGAACCGTCGCGCTTGGGCACCAGCCAGCGGTGGTAGTGCGTCCCGGTCTCGACCTCGCGGTGATACGACAGCCAGCGCAGTCGCGGCACGCTGAGACCGAGCGCCTTCGAGAGCGCGGCCACACCGTCGAGCTTGGGCAGCGCGTTGTCCTGCCGGCGCTTCTCCGGATCGTCGGCGTCGAACCGATCGACGTCGGCGGTGTCGTGCCAGAACACACCCGGCCCGAGGTGGACGATGTGCGAGCGCTTGTACGCGTTCCACGCCTTGCGGAACAGCTCGCGACGAACGCGACGCTCTTCCTCGCGGCGAGCCTTGTACAGCTTCTTCTCGCCGTCGGACATGCTCGACGGCACGCCCGGATCGGAGAGCCCCTGACGCGCGGACTCGGCGTCGACCCATTCGCGGATCCCGCCGGCGGCCGCGACGTCCACCCATTCGAGCTCGCGCTCAGCCATCAGCTGGTACCCCGGTCACTGCAGAAGCGAAAAAAATGGAGGAGGAGTCGAGGCCGCTACATCCCTCATGGGACACGGTAGGCTCACCGGTCGGCGCCGCACCCGGGGTATTCCCTTTGGGCTCGAACCGCGGGGGCGGGGTTGGTCCAGCTGAGCCCGAAGGGAATACCCCGGGTGCGGCAGCCGACCAAGAACAGCCTACCTTGTGGAGAATGGCCTGTGATTGTGCCCGGACGGCGCGACGCCGTCCTTGCGCCGAGGCGCAGGCTAACGGAATCGACTCCTCCTCCAAAACAAGACGTGGTCGTGATCGAAATCGTGATCGAAATCGTGATCGGTAGTCATGGCGACAGTGTGGATAGGGAAAAAATCGGAGGAGGAGTCTTAGACCGCTACATCCCTCATGGGACACGGTAGGCTCACCGGTCTGCAGCGCCGACGGGGTACTATGCGAGCGCTCGAACGGCGGTGGCGTCGTTGGTCCAGCTGAGCGCTCGACTAGTACCCCGTCGGCGCTAGCAGACCAAGAACAGCCTACCTTGTGTAGAATGGCCAGTGATTGTGCCCGGGCGGCGCGACGCCGCCCTTGCGCCGAGGCGCTGGCTAACGGATTCGACTCCTCCTCCGAAACTTGTCTGGTCGGGTCGATGCGACCCGGACACTCAGTCCTGCGTCGCATCGAGATAGCCTTTCTGTGCGAGAGCCTCGAGCCGTGCGAAGTACGCAGTGCGTGCCTCGGCGACCGAATCGAATTTCAAGCGCTGCATGCGCAGCGCCTCACCAATGCCATAGCGCGCCGACACGCTGCGCCCGTCCAGCGACAGCCGGTACATCTCCGCGCCCTTCGCGGTGCGCCGCAACAGCGTCCGGGTCTCCGCGGTGATCAGCGCGCGCCCCTCGGGCGTGTTGCGCGCGGCCTCGAGCTGCGCTTGCTCGCGCGTGTACGCGACGCGAAGCGCGACCATGTGCTCGCATGGCCCTTCCTTGATCCCGCTGCGTCGGAACGCGCTGCACGTACAAGACGCGGCTGACGTGCGGCCCTCGCGGTCGATCGTGAACGCCGGATGGAACGTGCGGTGCGCCTTCGCGTCGACGACCTGGCCCTCGATCGAACGGCCGTCGGCGCCTTGATCGGCCACCTTGGTCAGCGTCACGGACCCAGGCTCGGCCAGTAACCGGTGCGCCGCGGCCTCGCGTGGATCGCGGAATCGGAGCGAGCTCGCCGGCACCGGCGTCTCGGTCAGTGGGCGCGCGTAGAGCTCGCCGGTCGCCAGGTCGTGGCCGATCCGGAGCTGCGCGAGTGCGGCGAGCACCGTGCGGCGAACCGCGGGCTGCGGCGTGCCGAGCTGGGTCGCGAGATCCGGCAGCGTGCGCGGCACGGCCACCGCGGTGACGACGCCTTCGATCGCGGCGGGATCGTCGTCGGCCGCCAGCAGATCGAAGGTCGAGATGCCGGCCCACCCGGCATCGGTCCAGCCCGACAGCGCGAGCGCGAACGTCGCGTCGCCGAGATCCGCGACGTACACCGCCGGAAGGCCGGGGCCCGCGATCGCGACGTCGAGCCGCTTCGCGTAGGGCAACACACGCGCGAGTGTCGAGAGTCGGTTGCGACCCCAGGTCCGGATCACGCGCGGCTGGCTGCCGCGATACGGCCCGCCGGTCCCTCGCACGACGAGGTCCCACGGCTCGAGCACGAGGCGCGGCGGCTCGCCGGGCACGAGCTCGTAACGCAGGCCGCGTGGCGCAGTCTTCGCCTTCTTGAGGCGCAGGTTGAGGAGCACGTTGTAGAGGTCGATCGGCGCGAGCTCGAAGCGATCTGCCGGGAGCAACGTCGCAGCCTGCATCTGGCCGAACGCGCGCAGCCACTTCACCGGGACGATGCGTTCGCGTGCGGTCGCGCCTTCGGAGACCGGCGCGAAATCGAGCGTCGTCGTCCGGTAGCTGCGTACGCGCCCGATCGCGGTCAGCGCCGCGGTCAGATCGACGAACGTCGTGCCGTGATCGCGACCGCCGTCGCCGGGATGATCTGCATCGACCAGGGCGGATGGCCGGCGCAGGGTCAGCTGCGCATAGGTCGCCTCGTCGCGCGACATCACCTCGAGGCGCACGGCCTCGGGGGAGATGCTCAGTACCGGGTCGAGCGGCTCGTCCAGCTTCGCCGCGGCGCCGTACTGCAACGCGAGGTATTCCTTCTGGGCGTCCCACACCGCCTTGCCGACGCCCTTGCCGCGCTGGATCAGATACGCGAGGTAGTCGGCGCGATCGGTCGCCTTGCGGCGGAGGTCGCTCGCGAGCACGTCGCCGAGCGCGAGGAATGCGTCGCGGATCACGCCGGGCCGATGGAGCCGCGCCGCGAGCTTCGCGCCGCCGCGCGCACCGTCGGTCGGCACGCGGACCCGCATCGAGCCGTCGTCGCCGACCTGGGACGTCGCCGGTCCAAAGCGCACCGGCACGCCGAGCTTGTCGGTCAGCTTGTCGGTCATTGCGCCCTCCGGACGATGTGAGGCGCGCGATCAGTCATCGTCGTCCTCGTCCTCGTCGTCATCGGAGTCGTCATCATCATCGGTGTCGTCGTCGTCGCCGGCGTCGTCGTCGTCGCCATCGTCATCATCGTCGTCGCCACCGTCATCGTCGTCGTCGCCACTGTCGTCGCCGCCGGCGCCATCCGCGTCGCCGGTCTTCGGTCCGCCCTTGTCCTGGCCTTCCGCGTAGGTCTTCGAGCCGCGCTCGATCCGCTTGAGGGCCTTCCAGGCGGCGAGCTTGACCGCATCGTCCTCGCCGTCGTCCTTGTGGATCGCCTCGAGCACCTGCTTCGCGCGGTCGCCACCGATCCGGCCGAGCGCGGCGATCGCGGCGAGCCGACCCGGATCCTTGCCCTTCGCCTTGGCACTGGCGATCGCGATCAGCTCGTCGATCCGCGCGCCTTGCAGGCTGACCGCCAGCGCCCACGTTCGCGTCGACGGCTCGGTGACGAGCTCAGGTGCGAGCGTGGCCCACGCCTGCCATGCGAGCGGCGCGATCGTCGTCGCATCGGCGCGGCTACCGAGTGCGCGCACTGCGCTGACCGCTTGCTGCGGCTGGTGGGTCGCGATCGCGACGCTCGCGATCGCCCGGACCTCGCGGTCGTGATCGCCGAGCCCGTTCGCGAGCGCGAGGAGCGCGGTCTGCGAGGCCGAGGCCGCGAGCACGGACGTCGCTTCGCGCCGGACGTTCGGCGGCGCACGATCGTCGCCGTAAGCAGCAGCGGCCGCCGACTCGACGGCGTGGTGCGCGCGCGCACCGACGCGACGAGCGGCCCACAGCGCGGCCCAGAATGCCTCGAGCTCCGCGAGCTGCGACGTTGCGTGGCACGCCGCGTGGGCGCTGGGCGCCACGCGCGGCAGCGGCGGCGACCGGCTCGGCGAGCGCGCCCGGCGTCACCAGCGTTGCCGACGATCCACGCAGCCTCTGCGCGTGCAGCCGGGTCGGTGCCGTGGAGCGCGGCGGCGAGCTCGGGAGCCGGCAGTGCGCCGCGGCGGATCAAGCCCTCGCGCAGCATCCGGCGAATTTCGGGGCTCTTGATCGCACCGAGCCGCGAGACCAGCGTCGCGGGATCGCCGGCGGTCGCGAGATAGAGCGCGGCGGGACGCGACACGTGTCCATGCGGCGAGCCGAGCGCATGCAGGCTGAGCCGCGTGCGGTCGCCGCCGAGCAGCTTGCCGAGCGCGGTGACGGCCACGGTGCGCACCGCGTGATCGTCGTCGGACAGCAGCTCGGCAAGCACGGTCTCGAGCGCAGCGTTGTCGCCGGCCGTCGCCGCGAGTCCGAGCTCCTTGACCGCGTGCACGCGGACGTCGCTGCTGGCCTCGCGATCCGATGCGATCGACTCGAGCGTGCCGAGCTCGCCGGCATAGCGTGCGCCGGTCAACGCGCGCAGCCGGACCGCGCCGGTGCCGGTCATCGCGATGCGCAACACGCGCTCGCGGATCTCGGTGGCCTCGTCGCCGGTCAGCGACGGCACGAGCCGGCCGAGGGCCTCGACCGCCGCGGGCGTGAGCTCGATGCTCGCGGTGTCCTCGGGGGCGGGCTCGAGCAGCGGCAGCAGGTGATCGAGCGCGCGGCGATCGCCGAGCGATCCGAGGGCCAGCAACGCGCGCTCGCGCTCCGGTCCCTCGCCTGCCTTGGCCACGAGCAGCAGGGGCTGGAAGGCCTCGGCACGCCCGCGCGCGGCGAGTCCGAGCGCCGCCGGCAACACGAGCTCGCGCCGGCCACCACGGAGCGCCGCCTCGAGCGCGACGATCGTGGCGTCGGGCACGTACTCGGCACGCAGCGCGAGTGCCTCGGCCGCTGCGACCCGGACCTCTGGATCCCGGTCGCCGAGCAGGCGGGCCAGCGTGTCTTCGGCGGCGCGGGCATCGACATCACCGAGCAGCTTGGCCGGCGCCGCGCGCACCGACGCGAGCGGGCTCTTCGCGAGCTCCGCGAGCTGTGGCAGCGCGAGCGCCTCGCGGAAGCGCACGCGCGTGCGTCCGTCCGGCAGGCGATGCGGCTTGCGCGTGCGGTCCTCGAGGCTCTGGCGCACGGCCTGGAGCAGCTGCGGGATGATCGGCCCGACCTCGGCTTCCTTGCCTGCGGGCACGTCGACCGCGAGGCGCACGAGAGATGCCGCACCGTTGGGATGCCCGATCGTGCCCAGCGCCGAGAGCAACGCACCGCGCGGGGCGGTGCGGTCCGGATCGTCATCGAGCCGTGCGGCGATCGCATCGGCCGCGGCCGCCGCGCTGTCGGGCCGGTCTGCGAGCGAGACCAGCGCGCGCAACGCCTCGGTCGCGTTGTCGTCGGTGCGCAGGAACGCGCCGAGCACCTCGATGCCGAGCGCGTTGCCTCGCCGGGCCAGCGCGACCGCAGCGCGCAGCCGGAGATCCGCGTGCTCGCTCCCGAGCGCCGCGGCGAGTGCCTCGGTGATCGCAGGGCTCGGATCGCTCGCGGTCGCGAGCTGGGTGATCGCCGCGAGTCGAACGTCGCCGTGTCGACTCCGCGCGGCGAGCAGCTGCGGCTCCGCGCTGCCGGTCGGATACAGCTTCGACAGCCGAAGCGCGGCATACGCGCGGACCTCGGCGTCGTCGGCGTCGAGTGCGGAGCGCACGAGTGCGGTGGCGCGGTCGTCTCCTTCGAGTGCGAGCCCGACGAGCTCGTCGATCGCGGCCTTGCCGAGATCCGCGGCGCCGGCGATCGCCATCTGCAGCGGCGCGAGTGCGCCGGTCGGGTACAGCGAGCGCAGCGCGGTCATCGCCGCTCCGCGCACGAGGTGGTGCGGATCGCCGACCGCATGTGCGAGCACCGGCAGCACGGCATCGGCGCCGACCGCGTCCTCGCGCGCGAGCTCGACCAGGCGCCCGAGTGCGTCGCGGCGGACCCGATGCGTCTCGTCGGCTTCGCCGCGGGCGGGTGCCTGGCGCACGAGGCCGGCATAGACGCCGAACACCAGCCGCTGGGCGGCCGCCGCATCGACGCTGGTCGCCTGACCGGCACGCACGAATATCCGCGCCAGCGACTCGAGCTCCGACGCCTCGGGGTCGCGGCGCTCGCCGACCAGCCGGCGCAGCCAGCCGGTGCGGCGCGACACCCGCTGCTCGATCGACCAGCCAGTGTGGGCGACCGGTGGCGTGCGTGCCGGACCGGTGAGGCGTGCTGCCTCGCGCCAGAACGTCAGGGGTTGCGTGCGCAGCGCCAACACCTGTGCGGCGGCGTAGCGCTGGGTCGACTGATCGCTCGCGATCGCGTCGGCCAGCACCTGGAGCAACGCCGCGCGCCGTGGCGCCGGCGGCCACTCCTTGAGCTCGGCCGCCTTGTCGGGCTTGCGCGGTCCGACGAGCTCACCGATCACGTCGGCCGACATTCCCTCGCCAGCCGCGCGGCGCTCGAACAGGCGCGCGGCGACGAACCGGATCTCGGGGCTCGGGCTCGACACCGCGTCGACCAGCAGATCGGGCGCGATGCCGGCCTGCGCGAGCGCGACATCACGCGCGACGATCACGGCGAGCGCGAGGTCCTGGATCTCGCGATCGCGATCCTCGAGTCCCTGCCGGAGCCCGCGCGCACCTTCGGGACCGAGCGCGACGAAGCCGGTGATCGCACCGATCCGCAGCGGTCGATGATCGTGACGCTGCGTGCCGGCGAGCACGGGCAGCGCGCGCAGATCGCCGAGCTTCGCGAGCCCTTCGCCGCCCCACGACCGCACCGGCAGATCGGCGTGGCCGAGCAGCGCGACCAGCGCGGCGAGCGCAGCTTCGTTGCCGGGCCGCGCGGCCGTGGCGAGGCCGCGCGCTGCCATCTCGCGGACGATCACATCTTCGTCGTCGATCAGGCCGAGCTGGAACGCGATCGTCGACGGGTCGCCGACGTCTGCGAGCGCGAACGCGGCGCGGCGACGAAGCTCGTCGCCCGGCCGGTTGATGTCGGTGTTCGGGATCGACAGCATGCGCTGCGCCGGCGCGATCGCCTTGGGGTCGCGGCGCTTGCCGCACAGCTCGCAGGCGCGGACCTGGAGGTTGTAGAAGATCGAGGCGAACGCGAGCGCGAAGCCCTCGGGATCCCCGGGCGCGACGGCATCGAGCGCCTCGATCGCCGCGAGGTGCACGATCGGGTTGTCGTCCTTGACCAGCTCGACGAGCCGCGCACGCACGGCCGACGCCGGCGCCTTGTGGCTACCCGCGGCCCCCGCCGCACGCACCGCCGCGACCGGCGACGCCATCGCGGCGAGATGAACATCAGGCGGGATCGCGAGCTCGGTGTCGTCGTCGTCGTCGGGCTGGCGGGTCAGCGCCTTGTAGGCCGCGAGGCCGACCGCGGCGACCGCATCCGAGACCAGGCCGCGCAGCAGCCGGTCCATCTCGGGCGTCGCTTGCTTTCCCTGGCGGCGGCGCTCGATCTCGGCGACCACGCGGGCGCGCAGATCGCCGTGCCGGCTGGTCGCGCCGCGCCCGAGCGGCACCATCGGCTCGGCCGCGTGCCACGCCCACAGCGTGCGGAACGCCTCGGAGCGGACCTTCGAAGCTTCGTCGTCGAGCGCGTCACCGAGCAGGCTGCTCGCCCGCACACTGACCGCGCTACCCGGCGCCCCGACGCGCACGAGGATCTGCAGCGCGCGCACGCGGATGTCTTCCTGGCTGGTGCGAAGCGCGGTCTCCGCGAGATCGAGCTCGGCGTCGGCGGTGGTCGCCAGCTTCGCCAGCGCCTCGAACGCGAACGCGCGGACCTGGGCGTCCGGATCGTCGAGCAGCCACGACAGGCGTGCCGCCAGGCGATCGTCGTCGGGCCACGTCGCGAGCGCGAGCACGAGATTCGCGGTGGCGCCGCGCCGCAGCGCGGGATCCGCCTCGCGGGTCAGCTGCAGCACGGCGCCGACGGCGCGCGGATCACCGAGCGCGAGCAGCGCCCCGGCCCCGCGGATCGCGGCATCGGCGCTCCGGCACGCGAGCTGCGCGAACAGCGGCTCGAGCTCGTCATCGTCGAGCGGCTTGCCGTCGTCTGCCGGAACCTGGACCGCGAACCCGAGCTGCTGCGACAGCTGCTGGATCGCCTGCGCGACGCTGGGCACCCGCGCGATCACGCGTGCGGCCAGCCGCGGGCGCTGCATCACGGCGGCGAGGAACGCGGACGTGCGCACGCCGGCATCGGCATCGTCGAACGCGGCGGCGACCAGCTGGCGCGCCGCAGGATGCGTCGCCTTGACGACGAAGCCGAGGTGGAGCAGCGCCTCCGCGCGGACGTCGGTGGCGCCGCGGGCGAGCGTGGTGCGCACCGCAGTTTCCGGATCGGGCGGGACCTGGAGCAGTGCCGCGAATGCGCGGCGCCGCACGTTCGGGTGGTTGTCCCGTAGGCGATCGGCGATCAACCCGGCCGCGATCACCGAGGTCTTCGCGAGCGGGATCAACGCCTCGACCGCGCGGGTCCGGACGTCGTCGTGTCCCGACGCGAGGCCGGCGCGGATCGCGGCGATCGGCTGATCGGCCTCGAGGTCGCGCAGCGCGTGGAACGCGGCACCGCGAAGCTCGGGCTGGTTGCCTCGAGCGCTGCGCGCAGCGCGGGACGACTCGCGCGCCGCTTCGAGCGCACCATCGCCTGCGTCGCCGCGACCCGGACCTCCGGTGGACCGTTGGCGAGCGCGTAGTCGAGCAGCACGCGGGCCTCGTCCTCGGCGAGCTCGGTGAGCTGCGAGACGACCACGAGCTTGTCCTTGACCGCGGCCTTGCCGTCGCGCAGCACGGCCTCGTGACCGTCGAGCGCGTAGCCGATGATCGTGGGATCGCCGACCGGATCGATGTCACCACCGAGCGCGAGCGCGGCGACCTTGCGGCGCGTGCTCGTCATCCACAGCCGGCCCGCCGCCTTCTCGATCTTCGCGAGAGGTCCAGGTGCCAGCACGAGCGCGGTCACCGGCCCGATGCCGACCTCGATCGTCTTGGGACGGCGATTGCCGTCGACAAACCACGCCTTGAGCGCGCCATCCTCGCCGACCGTGAACAACCTGCGCGGCGCCTCGCGGCCCGCATCGTCGACCACCACCGGCCCCAGCGCGAGGCCGCGCACGGCGCCCTGGTGACCGTGATCGCCACTGCGATCGACGGCCTCGACATCGCCGACGATGAAGCACAAGCGCAGCGAGCCATCGCCACAGCCGATCGCGGCGCGGCCATCACCGAGACATGCGACCGCGCGGATGCCACCATCGCCGCCGGGTGACACGGCGCGAACGGTCTCGCCGATCACGCGCAGCTGGCCATCCGCCGCGCCGACCACCCACACGCCGGCCGGATCCCACGCCACCGCGGTGATCGGACCGTCCGAGAGTGCGTGGCGGCCCTCGGACGCGAGCGTCACCGAGCCATCGCGGAACGCGAGCTTCACGACGTGCAACGCACCGTCGAGCGTCCCGACCGCGGCGACGCCGGACTCACCGCGCGCAACCGCCAGGTCGACCGCGATCGCCCGCACCGCGGCGCCGAGCGACAGCTCGCCGAGCTTGCGCTGGCCGGTGACATCCCAGGCGGTGACCCGGCCATCCTCGCCGCCCGAGAGCAGGAGCTCGTCGCCCGCGAACGCGAGTGCCCCGATCGCGGTGCCGGCGGGCAGCGACCATGCGGCGCCCTTGCCGTCGAGCATCGAGATCGGCATCACGTGGACGCGGCCGTCGGTCACCCCGGCCGCGTCGCGGCGACCGCCGACCGCGACGAGCTCGCGCGCGACCGCGATCGCCTCGAGCCGCTCGATCCACGGACCGGTCGTCACAGCGTCTCCGCGTGCTTCGCGCGCAGCGCGGTCAGGGCCTGGACGCTGGCATGCCACTCGCCCTTCGCTGTCGATTCGGTGAACTCGCCGAGCACCGGCGCGATCGCCTTTGCGAGCTCGAGATCTTCGAGCGCGACGTCGCGCAGCGCTTCGATCAACCGGCGCTTCGCGATGCTCGCCGGCAGCGCGCGCTCCGGCTTCGGTGCGCCCTCGACCTGCGCGTCGCGCTCGCCGACGCGGCCCGGCGGCAGCCCGAACAGCACGACCCGCATGAACTGACGGAGCGCCGCGAGGTCGTTGAACCGCT
>JBBJLY010000184.1:0-17206 GCA_037720695.1 Kofleriaceae bacterium
TCGCTCCAAGCCAGGACATCCCGGTTTTGCTCGTCTGTTATACAGGGGTGTGCTCCGCGTGCTCGTCGTCGAGGATTCGTCAACCGCGCGGCGGTTGCTGGTCGCCGTGCTCGGGGCCGATCCGGCGATCGAGGTCGTCGGGGAAGCGTGCGACGGCGTCGAAGGCGTGAGCCTGTGCAAGAAGCTGCGGCCCGACCTGGTCACGATGGACATCCAGATGCCGAACATGGATGGCGTCGAAGCGACGCGCCAGATCATGATCCAGTCGGCTACGCCAATCGTCATGGTGTCGAGCCTGGATCCGTCCGACGTCCGGCGTTCGATGCACGCGCTCAATGCGGGTGCGCTGGCCGTGCTGGCCAAGCCTGCCGGTCCCGGATCGCCGAGGTTCGAGCGCGACACGAAGGAGCTGTTGTCTACCGTCAAGGCGATGGCGCAGGTCAAGCTGGTCCGGCGCTGGCCAACCTCGCCATCTCCCAGCGTGGTGAGCGCTCCGACTGCGGCGTCCCCGGGACACCGGATCGTGGTGGTGGGCATCGTCGCCTCCACCGGCGGGCCCAACGCCCTGCGCAGCGTGCTCGCAGGCCTGCCGGCGGACTTCGAGCCCCCGATCCTGATCGTGCAACACATCGCTGCCGGCTTCGCGCAAGGGTTCGCGGAGTGGCTCGCATCCGCAACGGGACGCCGCGTCGAGCTCGCAAGCGATGGCACCAGACTCACGCCGAACGTCACCTACGTCGCGCCCGACGACCGTCACCTCGAGCTCGTGAACGATCGGATCGTGGTCTCCTCCACCGCGCCGGTCGACGGGTTTCGCCCATCCGGAACCAGCCTGTTTCGATCCCTCGCCGCGCTAGGTAACCGCGCGATCGGCGTGATCCTGACCGGGATGGGCCAGGATGGCGTCGCCGGGCTGCGCGAGATGCGCGATGCTGGAGCAGCGGTGTTCGCGCAGGACGAAGCTACCAGCGACATCTTCGGCATGCCGGGCGCAGCACTCAAGGCGGGTCTCGTGACCGCGGGAACCCCACTGCCCGAGATTCCGCTGCAGGTGACCGCGATGGTCCGCAGGGAGTCCTCCGGTGGATGATACCAAGGCGGGCAGCTTCGATCAGAATGCGCGAATCGAGGCCGAGAACGAACAGCGGCGACTGTCATATCTCTACCGCGCCACCTCCACGCTGTTCGGCGAGACTCTCGACTTCGCCCGCCGCCTGCACGTCCTCACCCGGCTCCTCGTCCCGGACCTCGGCGACTGGTGCTGGATCGATCTCGTCGACCACGTACCCGTCCGGATGATCACATATCACTGGGACGAGGCGCGGTTACGGGATCAACCCGGGGGCCCAGCGGAGCCGTCCGCCGTCGACCGCCAGCTCCAGATTCCGCTGCTCGACTCCGCGGGCTTGATCGGTCACGTCACGGTGCGCTTCGTGGAATCGAATCGGCAGTACCGGCCCGACGACGAGCTCCTCGCGCGGGAGATCGTGACGCAGGCGGCCTGGGCCCTGGATGCCGCCCGGCAGTACGAACGCGCCACGCGTGCCACGACGGCGCGAGAAGATATCCTCGCCGTGGTCGCGCATGACTTGCGCACGCCAATTGGCAATGTCCTGCGGGCCGCCGAGCTGCTGGAACAGACCGAGCTCAGCGACCCGCAACTCCAGCTCCTCCAGCGTGCGGTGCGCGCGGGGACGCGGATGGACAAGCTGGTCCGCGATCTGCTGGACTGGGGGGCGATCGAGAGTGGCCGGCTGCGGGTCGACGTTTCCAAGGTCGGGGCGAAGAGCCTGCTCGATGATGTCGTGGACCAGTTCGGCCTGGTCGTCGACCCCCGCGTGGTGGTGGAGCTACCGCCCGCGCCGGTCGGCGCGACGCTGGTCAGCTGCGATCCCGTGCGCACGTCGCAGGTGTTCTCGAACCTGATCGGCAACGCCGTGAAGTTCGCTCCCAAAGGCAGCATCGTTCGCGTGGTGTGCACGCCACTGCCGGGCGCGCTCGAGTTCTCGGTGGCCGACCACGGACCGGGCATCGCGCCGACGCACCTCGAGCACATCTTCGAGCGCTACTGGCAGGTCGAGGGCGGCACGGAACAGCGTCGTGGAGTCGGCCTCGGACTCGCCATCGCGAAGGGGATCGTGGAAGCGCAAGGCGGCACGCTGTCGGCGCGCAGCGTTCTCGGCGAGGGCTCGACCTTCGTGTTCACCATCCCTGTCGCGCCGTGATGCCCGACACCGCGGACGTCGTGGTGTTCGAGGTCGCATCCCGTCGGCTGGCTGTCCCGAGCGACCGTGTGCACGAGCTGGTACGCGCGGTCGCCGTGACTCGCCTCCCGGGTGCGCCAGCGGGCGTGGACGGCGTGATCGATCGCCGTGGCAGCTTGATTCCGGTGTTCGACCTCCGGCCGCGCCTGGCACTTGCGGCTGCGCCCGTGCGTCCGACCGAACAATTCATCATCTGCGCAGTCGAAACCATCGGGCTCGTCGCCGTGCGGGCTGATCGCGTGCTCGAGCTCCGCACGGTCGCTGTGCTTGCCTCGGTCCCCGCCGGGAGCTCCACCGACCCGCTCGTCGGCTCGCTGATCCAGTTGCCCGATGGTGTCGTCGTGCTCTGTGACCTCGCCGGCGTGCTCGATCCGGCGGATGTCCAGCAGCTGGCGCGGGCGCTCGCAGCACTGGAGGGAGGACCGTGACCGCACGCGCGGCACTCGTGTCGCGTGCGCTCGACCAGGTCGTCAGCAGGGTCGGCCTGGTGTTCCACGACATCCGTCTGACCGCGGCGACCGCGGCGATCGAAGCGTGGCTCGCTCGCCACCACATCAGCGACCCGTCTCGCATCACACCGGGAAGCCAGCTGGACGAGCTCCTCACCGAGCTGGTCGTCCACGAGAGCTACTTCGACCGCGATCTCGACCAGCTGACGCTCGTCGACGAGCTCGTGCTGGCCCGGTTTGCTCGCACGGGAGAAACCTTGCACGTCTGGAGCGCCGGCTGCGCCCGCGGCGAGGAGCCGTATACGATCGCGTTCATGCTCGCGCGTCGCCAGATCCTCGGGCGGTCGCACGTCCTTGGCACGGACCTGTCGCGGCCCGCGCTCGCGCGAGCGCAGGCGGGCCGATACCGCGGTAGCTCGATGCGGACCGGGGCAGGCAGCCCGGCGATGCGATTTCTCGAGCCGTGCGGGACGGACCTCTGCGTACCGGAAGAGATCAAGCGGGCCGTGCGATTCTCGCCGCTCAATCTCCTCGAGGATGCCTACCCGGCCGACCAGCACCTGATCTTGTGCCGGAACGTGCTGATCTACTTCGATCTGGCCGCGATCGCGGTGATCGCGCGAAAGCTCGCCGCGGCGCTGCATCCCGATGGCTGGTTGTTCGTCGCGCCCTCCGATCCGCGACTCGACCCCCACGCGGCGCTCACCGCCGTGATCACGGATCGCGGCGTCTATTACCGGCCCAGGGCCGCCGCCGAGCTGGCCGCTCCGCCGGTCCCTGCGAGCGCGCGCCGACCACCGACGCGACCACCGACGCGACCACCGACGCGACCACCACCTCTGCGGTGGCCCGAGGTGGTGCGGGCGGCCGCGCGCCCGGTGACGACCCCGCTGGCGCTGCCGGCCAGCACGGGACCGAGCGCGCGCATGCTCGCCGACCGCGGCGCGTACGCCGATGCCAGGGTGGCCTTGGCGGCCGAGCTCGCGGCATCCCCGCTCGACGCGGAGCTGTATTTTCTGTCGGCGGTGCTCGCCGCCGCCCTCGATATTCCGGCCGCGCTCCGCGACCTCGAGCGCGCGATGTACCTCGCCCCCGATGCGCCACTCAGCTTCGTGTTCGCCGGTCAGCTCTACCAGTCGCGGGGAGAGACTGCTCCCGCGCGCCGCGCATATCGCACGGCGTTGCGCATCCTCGAGCAGCTACCGAGCGACGCACTGGTGCCGTGGTCCGACGAACCAGCGCCGATCTTGGCCGCGGCGTGCCGCGTCGCGTTGGGAGTGCTTCGTGAGTGATCGACCCGAAACTCTGGCCGACGCCGACGGCGAGGTCCTGCTCCGCCGGGCGGCACGACTCGCGCGTCGACTCGACACCACACGCGCGGAAGCTGGCGTTCCGGCAATCGCCGTCCGGATCGGCGACCAGAACTACGCGTTCCCGCTCACCGGCGTACGGCGCGTGGAGATCTTCGCGACCATCACGCCGTTACCGCACGTCCCTGCAGCCGTGCTCGGCCTTGGCGCGTCCGATGGCGAGGTCCTCGCGGTGTTCGATGGGCGGGCCTTTGCCGGCGTCGCATCCCGCGCTGCGCGCGGCGAGCATGTCCCGGTCCTCATCCTGGGTTCCGCATCAACGTCGCTCGCGATCGCCGTCGACGAGCTCGGGGGGCTGACCGACGTCGCTGGATCGCTCGTGCGTGCTCCCGGCTCGCCGCCGTGGCTCCTCGGCTTGACCCACGATGGCGTGCTCGTCGTGGACGTGCAGGCCTTGCTGCAGGACCCCATGTTTGCATCAGGAAACCGTTCGATCGAGGGAGTCGTGAATGACGATCAAGAGCAAGATTAGCCTCGGCTTCGCGATTCCGATCGCGCTGCTGGTCGCGATAGGTATCCTCACGCGCGTGGTGTCAGCGCGACAGACCACGACGACCGAGTGGGTCGAGCACACGCTCGTGGTGCAGTTCACGATGCAGGAAGTGCTGGGGCGTTTGATCGACGCAGAGTCCGCAGGTCGCGGTTACTTCATCACCGGTGAAGTCGCATTTCTGGAGCCGTTCGCGACCGCCCAGACCGATGTTTCACGTGCGCTGGACCGCGCGATCGAGCTGACGCGGGACAACCGGCCACAGCAGGTACGGATCGAGCAAGTCCGGGAGCTCACGACCCAGCGCCTGGCCGCGATGGCCGCGTCGATCGAAGTGCGTCGCCAGGGTCCGTTCGACATCGAGCAGGGGCGCGTGCGACTCGCGGAGGGCAAGCTGGCAATGGACCGCGTGCGGCACGAGATCAAGGGGGTCACCGACACGGAATCGAGCTTGCTTGCCACGCGGCGGGCCGAGGCCGAGTCGGCCACCGACATCGCCAGAAATGCGGTCAACATCGCGCTCGTCCTCGGCGTCCTCGCCGGGATCCTGGCGGCGGTGCTGATCGCACGTTCGATCGTGCTGCCGATCGGGCGGCTGCGCGACGGCGTCGAGCGCGTCAGCTCTGGCGATCTCGAACACAGGATCGCGATCACGGCGCAGGATGAGTCAGGCCAGCTGGCCGCCGCGTTCAACAAGATGGTCGACCGACGCAAGACGGCGGAGCAAACCTCCGCGGCGCTGTCCACGCAACGCGAGCGCACGCTCGTCAAGGTCGGCGAGATCGCGAGTCAGCTCGCGACGTCCGCCGAGGAGCTGTTCTCGACGACAAGCAGCCAGGCGTCGGGCGCCCAGGAGCAGTCGGCGGCCGTCGCCGAGACGACCGCGATCGTCGAGGAGGTCGTGCAGACCTCCGCCCAGGCCGCCGAGCGCGCACAACAGGTGTCGGACCTCGCGCGCGACGCGGCCGAGGTTGGCGCGACGGGACATGACGCGCTCGAGAAGGCGACGACGACGATGGAGTCCGCGCGCCAACATGCAAACCGCGTCGCCAAGAGCATCCTGTCGCTCGCCGAACAGGCGCAATCGATCGGCGACATCATTGCCACCGTCGATGACATCGCCGAACAGTCGAACCTCCTCGCGCTCAACGCCGCACTCGAGGCCGCGCATGCCGGTGACCATGGTCGCGGCTTCGTCATCGTCGCCACCGAGATGAAGTCGCTCGCCGAGCAGTCGAAGAGCGCGACGGTCCAGATCCGCCGCATGCTCGGTGCGATCCAGAAGCAGTCGAACGATGCAGTGCTGATGACCGAGGCCAGCACGCGCGGGATTGGCGAGGCGTCGAGCGCTGCCGAGAGCGTGGGTGTGTCGCTGCGAACCCTGGCCGAGGCCGTGTCCAGTGCAGCACAGGCGATCGCCCAGATCGCCGCCTCCGCGCGGCAGCAATCCGGTGGATTGCAGCAGATCAACCAGGCGATGCGAGATGTCGCGGGCGTCGCAAATCAGAACCTCGCGACCACGCGGCAAGTCGGCCAGGCGGCGCGCGACCTCACCGCGCTCGGGGCGACGCTGCGCGACGCATTCGGTCGGCCAGCCGATGAACGAAGCTGAGCTCGCTGCACAACTCGCGCTCCTGTTCGCGGAGGAGCTCGCCGACCGGATCCCCGATCTCGATCGAGTGCTGCTCGCGCTCGACCGAGAGCCGGCGGACGCGTCCTTGCTCGGCGAGTTGCGTCGCTTGCTCCACGTGATCAAAGGTGCGAGCCGGTCCGCCGCGCTGCTCGACATCGAACGCGGTAGCCACGAGATCGAAACCGAGTTGGCCGAGGTGGTGGAGGGGACCGCGATCCCGGCGCACATGCTGACGGCGGCGGCGGCGTTCGTGAAGCAGCTCGAGGTCGCTCGGCTGCAGCTCGGCGCTGGTTCCCCTCCCGCACCCACCCAGTCGTCCACGCCCGCCCCCACCACGTCCACACATCCGCCGCCGGAGCCAGCCGAGCCGAGCTTCCGGGTCGCCGCCGACGATCTGGACGTCATGATGGGTCACAGCGCCACGGTGCTGCTCGCCCGGCAGGAGCTCGCCGATCCGATCAGACGCATCGGTGAGCTCCAGCTCGAGCTCGCCGTCACGCGCTCGCTGTCACCCGGTCAGTTCGCGGCGGTGGGCAGGGAGCTCACCGCGGTGCACCGCGCGCTTGCACGAGGCCTGACCCGACTGGTGACCGCGTCGACGCTGCTCGACGTCCAGGTCAGGCAGAGCAGATTGCGATCGGTCCTCGATGCATGTCGTGGCTCCGAACGCCTTGTCCACGATGCGGCCGCGAGCTCTGGCAAGCTCGCTGATCTCGTCGTGCGCGGCGGCGAGGTTCGGTGGACCGCGCGCAGATCCAGGTCCTGCGCGACGTCCTGGTCCAGCTCCTCCGCAACTCCGTGGCACACGGCATCGAGCTGCCGGATGCGCGGGCCCGGGTGGGCAAGCCGGAGCGTGGCCGGATCACGATCGACGCGCACGTCGTCGGCGACGCCGTCCGCGTCACCGTCAGAGACGACGGCGCGGGCCTCGATCTCGCGGCGATCGGCGCACGTGGCGCGGAGCGCGGGATCGGGTCGACACGCTTGCCGACGCGGCACGCGGGATCTTCGTGCCCGGGTTGTCCACCGCGACCACGGTCACGGAGCTCGCGGGACGGGGCGTCGGGCTCGACGTCGCGAAGCAGCACGTCGAAGCGATGCACGGATCGATCACGGTCGATTCGAAACCCGGGATGTACACCTCGTTCACGGTCTCGCTACCGACCACGGTTGCGACGATCACGGCGCTCGTTGTCGTCGTCGAGCAGGTGCACTATGCGATTCCGACCTCGACCGTGGAGCGAGTCATCCGCGTCCGACGTGACAAGATTCGGTACGTCGATGGTCGTTCACTGGCACGCGTCGGCGAGGACTGGGTGCCGCTTGGGACCCTCGCGCAAGTCCTCGGCGGTACCCCGCCAACCGCCGAGCGCGGCATCGCGATGATTCTCACGCACGGCGATCGACGCATCGCGGTGCAGGTGGATTCGAGCTTGGGAATGTTCGACCTCGTGGTCGGAAGCCTGGATGCTCGTCTTGGACGCTTGCGTCACATCATGGGTCAGGCACGCCTGCCGAGCGGCTCGGTGGCCCTCCTGCTGAACGCGAACGATGTGGTCGAGGATGTCCTGGGGATGACGGTCGCGGCCCACACTCCTCCCGCACCCAAGATGGCTCGCCGGAGGATCTTGGTCGTCGATGACTCCGCCACCACCCGGGCACTCGAAGCGAACATCCTGGGCACCGCGGGCTATGACGTCTCGGTCGCCGTCGATGGTGAGGCCGCGCTCCGGCAATTGAACGACGGCCAGTTCGATCTCGTCGTGTCGGACATCGACATGCCAAACCTGGACGGCTTCGGGCTCACGCAAGCGGTGCGCGCGATCGAGCGCCTGGCGAGGCTCCCGATCATCCTGGTCACCGCGCGCAGCAGCGACAAGGATCGAGCCCGAGGCTTGCGCGTCGGCGCCAGTGCATATCTCGTGAAGAGTAGCTTCGACCAGACGGTGCTGCTCGAGACCATCGACCGGCTGCTGTGATCGGGGGCTCAGGTCTCGGGACGGCCGGCGGCGAGGTTCGCGATGCGGATCGGGATCTGCGCGAGTGACGTCGCGGTGGTGACGATGTTCGCGCGAATGGCGGCGCCTGGCGTCTCGAACGTCGTGCACGACGCCTCGTCCTGAACGTACACCGCGCCACCCGCGTCGCGCAGGTGCTGCAGACCTGCGAGGCCGTCGATGCCCGTGCCGGTAAGCAGGACCCCGGCAGCCCGCGGTCCATACGCGCGGGCCAGCGCCGTCAACAGCACGGTCCCGGAGGGACGCGCTCCATCGACCGCAGCCGAGGGATCGAGGACGATCGCCCCGTCGCGAATCGACAGGTGCACGTCATCTGGTGCCACGTAGATCACGTCGCGTGCGATCCGACTCTGATTGACCGCGATCGCCACGGCACGCTTGGTCGAGGTCGCCAGCCAACCCGCAAACGCGCCCGCGAACCCCGCCGCGATGTGCTGGACGATCATGATCGGCGGGACGTTCGTGGCAGGGAGACCCTTGAAGAAGGTGCTGAGGGCGAGCGGGCCACCGGTCGAGGTCACGAGCCCGATGATCTCGATCGGAGGCGCGTCGGCCGTCCGTTGCGCGGAGGCCGCGCGCGGTGCCGGCTGCGGCTCGGCTGCCGGTGGCCCGGCCGTCGGCTTTGCGTCCGATAACGCCTTGACCGTGGCGATCAGCTCGCGGCAGTCCCGCTCGAACCGCGGCGTGCCGGGACCGGCCGGTTTGGCCAGCACGGCCAGCGCGCCCGCGTTGAACGCCAGCATCGAGCGGCTGACATCGGCGGGATCGAGCGTCGAGACCATGATGATCGGCGTGCCGGAGCTCTTGACGATCTGGCGGGTTGCTTCCAGGCCGTCCATCACGGGCATCTGGATGTCCATCGTGACGACGTCGGGCTGGAGGGCGGCGCACATCGCGACCGCCTCCTCACCGTTCTTGGCCTGGCCGACGACCGAAATGTCCGGGTCACTCGAGAGCAGAGAGACGATCAACAGCCGCGCGGTGGCGGAGTCCTCGGCAACGACGACGCGGAGCATCGGTCGGGTGTAGCGCGTTTTACCGAGCACGGTCCACGCAGCAACCCGTCCCAATCGTCTCAGCGAGTCACGCACGGGCCGTGGCCACTCGCACGTCGCCAGCGCCAGACGACCGGCCGCAGGTCGCCGTATAGTCCCCGGATGGCCGCCCCGCTGTTCGACGTCAGGCGCGGCGATCACGCCCGCGTGGCTCGACTCGGCGGAGCGATGCTCTCGATCCTCGCGGGCTTCACGATGTCGGAGACGGCGCGCGACTCGCTCTTCCTGGGCACCAATGGCGCCGGTCAGCTCGCCATTGCCTATCTGCTCCTTGCCGGCGTCGCGGTCATCGCGCTCGCGCTGAACGCATGGCTGGTTCGCCGACTGGGTCGCCGTGTCGCCTTGGCCGTGACGCTGATCGCCGCGGCGATCGGTACCTCGGCGTTCGCCGGGATGCCGCGTGACCCAACGGCAGCGTTCGGGTTGTACCTGTGGTCCGGTCTGATCGGCACCATCGTGGTGGTGCAGTTCTGGCTGTTTGCCGGGACGCGGTTCACCAGCGCCGAGGCGAAGCGGCTGTTTGGTCCGATCGCGGCGCTCGGAGCCGTCGGCACGCTGATCGGTGCCGGTGCCGCGTGGCTGCTGCTTCACGTGCTCGAGATCGAACATCTCCTCGTCATCGCAGCCGCGTTGTACGTGCTGCCCGCGGTGGTGCTCGCGCTCGACCGCGAAACCGTCGAGCCGCGCGTCCACCTGGGTCAGGTCAAGCGGCGACAGAGCGAGCTCGTGGCGGGCATCCGCGGGAATCGCTACGTGGTCAGCCTTGCGACGCTCACGATCTGCGCGACGGCGGCGGCGCTCCTCGCCGACTACTTGCTCAAGTCGGCGGCGGCTGCCGCGTTCGACACCGAGGGGCTCGCGCAGTTCATCGCGCGCTACAACGGCACCGTCGCCGGCCTGTCCTTGCTGTTCCAGGTCGTGGGAGCAGCGTGGCTCGCGCGCAAGGTCGGCGTCCTCGGCATGTCGCTGCTGCTGCCGGTGCTCATGCTCGGCGGTGGCATCGCGTGCGTGCTGACCGGCGGTGCCTTCCTGGCGGTGGGGCTGACCAAGGGCGCCGACGCGTCGCTGCGCTACTCGGTCAACCGGGTCGCGAACGAGCTGCTGTGGATGCCGGTGGCGGACAACGTCCGTGCAGGCGTTCGCGAACCACTCGAGAGCGTCGTCATGCGGGTGGTCCAGGCGCTCACCGCCGCCCTGCTGCTCCTGCTCGTCACGCTCGGGCACGCATCCCTGCCGGTCGTCGGCGCGATCTTGTGCGGCATCGCGCTCGTGTGGACGGTCACGGCCGCACGCCTGCGCCAGAAGTATCTCGGTCAACTCGAGCGGTCGGTGAGCCGGCACACTCCACGCCCGGAGATCCAGCTGGATGTGAACTCGCTCGACGCGGTGGTCGAAGCGCTCTCGAGCGATGACGCGCGTCGCGTGATCGCGGCGATCAACGTCCTGGTCGCCCGGCGAAGACCCAAGCTGCTACCGGCGCTGTTGCTCCGCCACGAGTCGGTCGACGTGGTGGCAGCTGCGTTGTCGGCGATGGCGACGCCTGGACGCACGGACTGGATTCCGCGCACGCAGCGGCTGCTCAACGCGCCGGATCCACGCGCCCGCACGATCGCGCTTCGCGCGCTGGCCCAGATCGACGACGAGACCGCAATCGTCGCCGGCCTGTGCGACGACGATCCGGGTGTCGTCGCGCACGGTGTGTTCTGGAGCCTCAAGCGCGCGTCGGCGGCCGAGATCCTCGCCAACCCTGCAGTGACCACCCTGATCGCGGAGACCGGCAGTCGCGGTGTGAGCGCCCACGGGCAGCTGCTCGAAGCGATTCGCGCCGAGGGTGACCCGCGATGGGTCGAGGTCATGCTCGAGCTGGCGCGCTCCCCCGACGACAACACGATCGAGCGGCTGGTGCTCGCGATCCAGCAGATCCCCGATCCGCGGTTCGTCTCGTTCCTGATCGGCCGGTTGGGCACGCGAGCGAGTCGGCCGGGTACCCGGCTCGCGCTGCGTGCGATCGGTCAGCCGGCGCTGATCGCACTCGAGGACGCGTTGCAGCGTGCCGACACGCCGGCACGCGTGCGACTCCACGTTCCGTCGACGATCGCCGTGTTCGGCAGTAGCCAGGCGGCGGCGGTCCTCGGCAAGCAGCTGGTGCGCGAGCCCGCAGGCCCCGTCCGTTACCGGCTGTTGCGAGCGCTCTCGCAACTGGCCGTACGCGCCGAGATCGCGGTGGATCCGGCCCTGCTGCTCGCCGAGCTCCAGGCCCACCTGCACGAGTACACGAGGCTGCTCGCGGTCGCCGTGCCACTGTTCGAAGATGACGACATGAGCGAGAGCGCCGTCCTGTTGCGCGGGATCGTGCAGGACAAGATCTCGCAAGCGCTCGATCGCGCATTCATCGCGCTGCAAGCGCTCCATCCTGATGAGCCAATCCGCGCGGTCGAACGCGCGGTGCAGGGCGACGATGCGCGAGCACGCGCCCACGGCATGGAGTTTCTCGATACGCTGACGCGGTCTCCGACCTACGGTCGACTCGAGATGGAGGGTGTGCGCGAGCGCCTCCTGATCGTCGGCGAAGATCTCGGTCATCGCGAGCGGCTCACGCGGCTCGGAATCTCCGCCGACATCCCGGCGACCCTTGCCGAGGCGGTCGGCCGGCTGGCGCACGAGGAGGATACCCTGCTCGCGGCGTTCGCCGGGTATCACGCACTCGAGCTCAAGTTGCCGACGCTCGAGATCGCGATCGCCGAGATCGAGAGACGCCGGCCGCTGTTCGCGCCCCTCGGTCTCGTGCATGCGAGTACCCGTGTCAGGTGAGCTCGAGCAGTTCGACGAGGGGCAGCGCGAGCTCGATATCCGGCTCGGCCTCGGGATGTTCGCATCGGCGCAGCAGCTCGAGCATCTGATCTCGATCACACGGCAGGTCGAGCTGGATGCTGGTCAGGTGCTCTACACGAAGGGGGCTCCTGCCTCTCAGGTTGTTCAGGTGATCAGTGGACAGGTCGAGCTCCGGGCCTCGACCTCGACGGCATGGACGATCTCGGCTGGCATCGCGGGTCTGATCGACGTGCTGCTCGGGCGCCCGTACGCGCGGACCGCTGTCACCACGACGGCCTCGCGCATCCTCGAGCTCGATGCCATCGACTACCTCGAGTACCTCGAAGACAACTTCGATGTCACCCACCGGATCCTGGCGCGCGCCAGCAGCGAGCTCGGCACCCAGCTGGTGGCCCTGACCGACGTCACGAGCGCGTTTTCCTTCGAACCCGATGGCGCGCCGTCGAGCAGGTTCGCGAACGTCGAGCTGTCCTTGCTCGAGCGGATCATCCTGCTCACCCACATGCCGGTGTTCGCGAATGTCTCGATGCAAGCGCTCGCGACCCTCGGGCAACGCGCCGTCGAGGTGCGGTTCGCGGCGGGCGAGATGATCGCACCTGCCGGCCAACGTTCCGGTGTGGTCTCGGTGCTGGTGCAGGGCGCGGTCGATCTCGCATTGCCCGGCGGTCGTGTCGCACGCCGCACGGGACCCGCACTGCTCGCGCACGTCGAGGAGCTCGCCGATACGCCTCGGATCACCTCGGCGGTCGCCGCGACCCCGGTGATCGCGTTGCAGGTCGATCGCGAGGAGATGCTCGATCAGGTCGAGGACCACTTCGACCTGGCGCGCGCCCTGCTCCGGTACCTCGCAGCCAACCAGGACGCGATCGAGGACGTCGCCGTTTCGGCGGGCCTGTCGCTCGGGCTTGGATGGAAGTGACCTACGATCGCTTCGGCCAGGTCCGCAGGCTGACGCCGGTGACGCCACCGGTGACATGGTCGTTGCCGGCCTCGTCCTCGATGACCAGGCGATCACCGAACCGCTGCACGAGCACGTTCTGCATGGCGTCGAAGTAGCCGGCGGACACGACGAACGTGCGGAGCGCCGGCAGCGCGACGACGAGCTCCACGATCTGCGGCGTGACGTCCTCGCGCGTCCACTCGAGGATCTCGAGGCGCTGGCCAAGCGGTGAGCGCGCGAGCTCGCCGAACACGTTCGCGCTGCAATCCGGTGCGCAGAGCGCGAGGTGCGTCACCGCCTGGAGCGCGCGTGGCGTCACGAGCGCGCGGATGCCGGCATCCCCGAGCTTGACGCCGAGCCGCAGCTCGATGACCCCGGTCAGCTCTTCTGACGCGGCGACCGCCGTGCAGACGTGGCTGCCTCCGTCGGCGGGCGACCAGTCGTGGACGGCGAGCCGCCGGATCCGCTCGATGCCGGGCACGTCCAGCAGCTTGCGAAGCTGGGTCTCGGAGCCGCCGAGCGTGAGCTCGACGACGGGCTCGCTCGCGAAGATCTCGGTGAGCGCGTCGGGTGTGCAGCCGGCGTCGGCGGAGTCGATCAGCAGCCGGCCAACAAACCCGCGCTGCAGCTCCCACTTCGTCTCCTTGCCGAGCACGCGCAGCGGCTTGGTCCACTTCGCCGCGTGCGCGGAGTGCAGCTCGCGAAACTTGTCCCACAGGTCCGCGCTGTCTGGATCGTCTTGCGCCGTGAGGCCGCCGCGCTTCGCGAGCTCGCACTGCACCGCGATCATCTCGCCCCGCGGATCGCCATGGCCGGTGAGGTAGCCGGCGTAGCCGCGCCGCGCCTCATCGTCGTCGGGATCATCTAGCACCGCCTGCAGCAAGCGGTGCGCCTCCACCGGGTCGGGAGGCGCGATCTGCGAGACCGCCTTCGGGCGCTGCGACTTCGACTTCGACTTCGGCTTCGCGCGCGCGGCCATCGCGCCGAGCCTACCGCCGGGCCTCGGCCGCCGCCATCGACCGTGCGTCGGCGCTGGCGAGCTGGATCCGGATCCGGACCGGACGGTCGGCGGCGTCGCGATCCAGATAGATCGGGAACACGCCGTTGCCCCACGTGGTCAGGAACATCAGCATCTGCGCCCCCGCGAGCTCGAGTGTGCCCGCCCCCAGCCGGTTTGCGCGCGATGCCGCCGCGATCTGGTAGTGGTGCGAGTGCGGCCGCAGCTCCATCGTCAGCAGCCACTTGTTCTCGGCCTTCTTGCGGGCAGCGACATCGGATCTCGCCTCCGCATCGGCGAGCTTGACGTCGACCCAGCCGTAGCCATCGGCCTGGCGGGGCGCCACCATTGCCGCCGCGAGCAGGCGCTCGTCGCGGCCCGAGAACACGAAGTCGGCGCGACCGTCGAGGCTGTCTTCATGCTCCCAGTGATCGAGGAGCGCGAGGTCCATGCAGGCGAGCCGCGCGAAGTCGGCGGCGGCCTCGCCGAGCTTCTTGGAGCTGGAGACCACGCCATCGCCGAGCACGATCGACACCTGGTCCCACGAGTCGGAGAACCGGCCGCGGCCGAGCCGGGCGTCGATCACGGGCAGCGGCCGATCAGCCGGGACGTCTGCGATCACGATCGCGGGCTCGAGCGCGGGTCGCGGCAGGTAGCCGATTAGCCCGAGGTCGAAGATGCCGACCCGGCCCGACGGCACGGTGATCTTGCCGAGCACGAGCTCGCCGAACGTCGTGACGGCCCTCGGCCTCGCGCGGGCCTTCGGTTTGGTCCGGGGTTTCGCGCGGGCCTTCGGCTTCGCGGGAGCCTTGCGCTTCGGCTTCGGCTTCGCCGGCTTGGCCCGAAACGCCGAACGCGACGCTTTCGCGCCGCGCTTGGACTTCGGTCGGCTGGGGGGCTTCGCCATCCAGCGAGCTTACGCCAGCGAGCCGCGAGGCGAGCAAGTACTCTTGGGGTGCGCTTACTCCAGCGAGCCGTTGATCATCACGTAGCCGTTGTCGCCACCGACCGAGAAGTTCCGCATCTGCAGGCCACCGACCGACGGCAGCGGGATGGCGACGAGCAGCTTCGAGATGCTCTCGATCTGCGCCTTCAGGCAGGCCTGCATGATCTTCTCGAGGTCCTCATCGGCGAACGTGGTCGCGTTGCCGATGTCGTCGACGACGTTGACGACGATCTCGGGCTCACCGAGCTGGATGGCGACCGCGTAGCCGTTCGAGGCCTCGACGATCTTGAGGTCGATCTTCGCGTTCAGCGCGGCCTTGGCCACCGGCGTACCGAGCTGGGTGAACGTCACCATCATGTCGCCGAGCATGACGCGCATGTTGCCGTCGGCCGGGTCGGCGCTGATCATCGGCGGCAGGCTCATCGAGATGTTCGCGTTGTCGAACGTGCCACCGTGCGCCGGGAACGGGAAGTTCAGGAGGCCGAGCGCGTGCGCCTCGGAGAACATCTCGTTCGCGAAGTCGTCGGCGAGCGCGAGCTGGAAGCCGTTGCCCGGGTCCATCGTCGGTGTGCCGTTGTCGGTGTAGATGTACTTCGCGTTCTCGGCGCCCGCGATCATCATCCGCATGTCGAGCCCGACCAGACCGTTCGCGGGATCGAACGAGATGTCGGCCGGCGCGATCTCCATCTGCATCGTGTGCCCGAGGACCTCGAGGGTCTTGGGACCCGCGAGGCCGCCCATCGCGGCGTTCATCGCCGGCTCCATCGCGAGCTCGGCGCCCTTCGCGACGATGCCCTGGATCTTCTGGTCGAGGTCCATCGCGTCGATCACCCAGCCCGGGAAGCCGTCCGCGCGGATGTCGAGGCCCTCGACGGTGACGTTCTGATCGACGAGCTGGGTCTTGAAGCCCTGCATCCCGCCCTTGGGGGTGACGAGCAGCGTGCCGGAGACGACGATCTTGGATGCGCCAACGCTGAAGTTGGTCTCGCCGTTCGCGCACGCGAACGCGTACCGCGCACGGCCGGGGACGAACAGGTCGTCGACCTCGGCGCTGAATGCCAGGCCACCGGCGACCGGCACGAGCGAGAGCTTGAAGTCGCTGAACGTGAGGTCGTTGATCCAGCCGCGGACGAACTTGCAGTCCTCGCCCTGCTCGTCGTCGGCGCGGATCATCGGCTGCATCGGCGCGAGCATCTCGCCGAAGTTCATGCCCTTCACCATGCCGCCCGCGGCGGTGGAGATCTTCGCGAACGACTCGGCCGAGATCGACGCGGCAACCGCGCGCTCGATGTTGGAGCCCGCATCGCGGAGCTCGCCGGCGTGCACCGCACGCGCGTCCTTCGCCTCGCCACCGTTGGCATCGCGAGCGACGGTCTCGAGCAGCGTCGCGCCGGGCTGGATCTGGACCAGCGCCTGGAAGCTGCCATCGGCGCCGAGCGTCGCCTGGACGCCGTTGACGAGCACCTTCTCGACCGCGTCGCCGGTCGAGTTCGGCGCCACGGTGCCGGTGACCAGCACGGGCGCGGCGTCACCCTTGACCAGGCTGCGCTGCGGCGAGGTGACCTTCAGCACCGGAGGCTCTTTGTACTCCTCGGGGCCTCCGGTGCATGCAGTCGCCAGGATGGTGAGGCTCGTCGCGATCAGATGGTTCCGCATGGCGAACCCATCCAGGAGCAAGGCGTTGGCCAACCCCGACCCGGGTCGAGCTCACGGAAATCACGCGTCGCGCCGAGTAGATCAAGTCGGTTAGCCGCCGCCACATCCGACGCAACGCGTTGAAACCTGGCCTTCCGCCAACTCGATCAGCCGCGGGACCGGAGCCCCACCCCCGCACAGGCAACTCGACTGGCCGGGGAGGCTCATCCCAGGATCACCTTGCCGACCCCCCGATCGACGAGGAGTGCGGACAATCGTGGGCGCAGATCACCCTGCAGCACGATCACGTCACCATCCACCGCACCACCGCATCCGAGCGCCTTCTTGAGCTCCGCGCACCAGCGCTCGAGCTCGGCCGCGGGCAGCGCGAGCTTCTCGATGATCGTCGCTTCCTTTCCGCCGCGACCTTTGCGTTCCATGCGGACCACCGCGCGCGCAGGTCCACGCACCACCGCAGCGGTCGCGGGTTTCACTACCGGAGGATCTCCGACGGGAAGTGACGCGCGCAGCTGCTCGAGCTGCGCAAACGGATGCTTCGGCTTCGTCACCGTTAGAG
>JBBJLY010000419.1:0-5014 GCA_037720695.1 Kofleriaceae bacterium
CAGCGAGACACGCAGATCGTCGCGTCCGGCGAGGACTCGCACCCGACGCCGCCGCCCGGCTTCGCGAACGCCACGGCGGCGGGAGGCAGCCGCAGGTAGCTCGCCGCGAGCCCGGGCACCAGCGGGTTGTCTGGCAGGCGGGCATCGCCGGCGTGCTTGAACACGAGCCGGGTCGAGATCAGCGGCATCGACTTCACGGGCAGCATCACGATCGTCATCCCGTTGCCGAGCGTGATCCGTCTCGCGCCGACCAGGCCCTTGAGCTCGCCCGATAGCTTGATCGGCTGGTGCGCCTCGCGTGGATCGACGTCGGGCACCGCGATCTGATCGTGCGACTGGGTCTGGAACGCGACCTTCGCGCGGGTGTCGCCCTTCATGCCCTGCTTGCTCGGCGTGATCACGACGACGCGGCTGCGGTCCGGGTCGAAGTACTTCTTGACCACCGCCGCGATCCGCGCGCCGTCGAACCTGCCGATCTTCTCGAGCTCGTGAAACAGGTACAGCCCGTCGCCGTCGAACTTGAAGTCGGGCGAGAACTGCACCAGCTCGCCGACGACCTGTGTCCGCGCATCGAGCGGCTCCATGTCCTGGATGAACGCCGCCTTGTGCTGGTTCTTGATCTCCTCGATCTGCTCGTAGGTGCCCTCGTCGAACCCGCGGTACGCCTGGCGCGCGGCGCTGCTCGCGAACGCGATCGCCTCGTCGAGCTTGTCCATCCCCGTGAGCTCGATCGACAGCAGGAAGATCGGCGCGAGCTTGCCGCCGAGGAGGTTGCCGTCGACCGAGTATGCGAAGTTATACTCGTCCCCCTTGCGTGCGATCCGCGACCACGCACTCGCGATGCCGAACCGGGCTGCCTCGCCCTCGAGCGTGTTCCCGGGCGGCAGCGGCCATGCGATGTGGACGCTCGGACGCTCGACGTCGAGCTCGAACCTCGCGTGGGACAGGCCGACTGCCAGCGGCTTGACCTCGACTCGCGGCGCGCCGGTCCGGTTCTCGAGCTTGCCAAACCACTTCTTGATCAGCGCGACCGTGGGATCGACCTCGATGCCGCCCGCGATGATCACCGTGGCGCGCTCGGGGACGTAGAAGTCCTTGATGAACTTGCAGGCATCGTCGAGCGTGATCGTGGTCAGCTGCGCGTCGTCGCCGCCGATCATGCGCGCGTAGGCGTGGCCCTCCGGATACACGGAGGACATCACGAGCTGCGGGATCTGGCCCTCGGCGGTCCCGCTGCGCTCGCGGATCTCGTTGCGGACGACCTCGCGCTCGCGGAGGAACTCCGCGGGCGACAGGGTCTGGCAGCCATAGAACAACCGCATCGCCTCGATCTTCAGCACCGCATCGAGGTGCTCCACCCGCGCCGTGTTCATGTACTGGGTGGTGTCCCAGTTCGTGAACGCGTTGAACGCGGTGGTGAGGTCGTTGATGCTCTGCATCAGCGGCGGCGCCTGCGCACCATCGGGGCGCAGGTTGAACATCAGATGCTCGACCAGGTGCGCCAGCCCAGCCTTGCCCGCGGGGTCCTCGCGCGAGCCGACCTCGTAGCGAACGTCGACCTCGACCAGCTGCGTCGACGCGTCCGGCATCAGCACGAAGCGAAGCCCGTTGGCATCGAGCCGGCCGCGCCGCTCGGCGTGGGTGAACGCGAACTTCGGCGTCGCCGGATGGCAGGATCCGAGGGTCGCGGTGCCCAGTGCCGTGATCAGCGCCGCGACGACACAGATCTTCATGGGCCCGGATCTTCACCAAAGCCCCGAGGTTTGCAACACGCAGCGCCCGGGCCTCGGTGCGACGCCGGCCGGTCGCAGTCGAGAAGGGGGTTTGCGCCCGGGAGTCCTTACGTTAGTGTCCGCGACGATGCCACGCGATCGCGACACCGCATTCTTCGGCCATCCGATGGGTCTGGCGGCCCTGTTCTTCACCGAGATGTGGGAGCGCTTCAGCTACTACGGGATGCGCGCATTCCTGATCGCGTACCTCGCCGCGCCGGAGGACCTCGGCGGTCGCGGCATGTTCTTCGTCAACAAGGGCGGCGAGTACGAGGCCAACGCGGGCGCCGGCGCGGTCGTCGGAGTGTTCGGGGCCGCGGTCTACCTGCTGTCCCTGCCGGGCGGCTGGATCGCGGACCGCTTCATGGGCCAGCGCAAGGCCGTGTTCGTCGGCGGCATCGGGATCGCGCTCGGCAACGGCCTGCTCGCGTACCCGGACGCGGGAGATCTGTTCTACGTCGGCCTCGTGCTGATCGCGATCGGCACGGGCTTCCTCAAGCCGAACATCTCTACCATCGTCGGCCAGCTCTACACGGCGGACGACAAGCGCCGCGACAGTGGCTACACGATCTACTACATGGGCATCAACATCGGCGCCACGCTGGCGCCGCTGGTGTGCGGCTACCTCGCGGCGACCGCGATGATCCCGGGCATCGCCCAGACCAGCGGTTTCCGGGTGTGGCTCGAGAGCAAGGACATCGATCCGAACATGTGCTGGCACTGGGCGTTCGGTGCGGCCGCGCTCGGCATGGTCGGTGGCCTGATCCAGTACTCGATCACGCAGCGCTGGCTCGGAGATGCGGGCAAGGAGCCCACGATCCCGAGCGATCCCAAGCGGGCCGCCCGCGATCGCACGGTGCTCGGTGCGATCGCCGCGGCGCTGGTCGTGATGGGACTCCTCGTCGTGTTCCTGAAGCCGTCGGGCGACTTCATCCGCGACTTCACCGGCATCGGCCTCGTGCTCGGCTCGATCGCGCTGTTCGTCGGGCTCTACAAGTCGGCCCGCGATGCCGGCGAGCGCCGCCGCATCATCGCGATGATCCCGCTCTATCTCGGCGCGATCGGCTTCTTCGCGATCTTCGAGCAGGCGCCGACCACGCTCAACACGTTCGCGATCAACTACACCGCCGACGACCTGATGGGCATGGGCGTCCCGAAGGCCTGGTACCAGAGCGTCAACGGCTTCTTCATCGTCGCGCTGGCGCCGCTGTTCGCGTACATCTGGATCCGGCTCGCGAAGGCCAACAAGGAGCCGACCAGCGTCAACAAGTTCGCGATCGGCATGGTGATCCTCGCGCTGTCGTTCGTCGTGATGCTGCCGTCTTTGCCGAACGTTGACGCCGGCATCAAGGTCAGCCCGCTCTACCTGATCGCGCTGTACTTCCTCTACACCTGCGCCGAGCTGTGCATCTCGCCGGTCGGGCTGTCCAGCATGTCGAAGCTGGCGCCGCAGCGGCTCGCCGGCATGGTGATGGGCACCTGGTTCCTCGGCACCGCGATCGGCGTCTACCTCGCGGGTCGTGCCAGCGCGATCTCTGCGGGCCGTGGCTTCGACTTCCTGTTCGTGTTCCTCATCATCGCGTCGCTCGTGATGGCCGGCGCGCTGTTCCTCACCGCACCCAAGATCAAGCGGATGATGGGCCAGGAGGATCCGTCGGGCCCCGGCAACAAGTCCGAAAAGGCCGAGCCGGAGCCGTTGCCGAAGGCGCAGGTCCGCAAGAAGGACTAGATCGCGCGGTGGGAAGCGCGCGCGGAAAGCTCGAGCCAATCGCGATCGCGGTGGTCCTCGTCGGGCTCGCCGCGTGGTCGTTCGCGGAGCGCTGGGACGTGCTGGCGAGCACGCCGTTTCCGGTCGGCGTCGACGGCTATTTCTATCCGATCCAGGTGCGCTCGCTGCTCGAGACCGGCGCGCTCCGCTACCCAGCCTCGCCGCTCGCCTTCTGGCTGATGGCGCCGCTCGCCGCGGCGACCGATCCGATCGTCGGCGCAAAGCTCGGCGCCGCGCTGTTCGGCGCGTTGCTCGCGTTCCCGAGCTATGGCGCCGGGGCTCGGCTCGGCCGATCGCGGGGCGTGGGCCTGGTCGCCGCGCTGCTCGCGACGCGCAGCGCGGGCTCGATGTACCTGTCGATCGAGTTCGTCAAGAACGGCCTCGGCTTGACGCTCGCGATGGCCGCGCTGTGGCTCCTGCTGCGCGCGCTCGAGCGGCCGACGCGGCGCGATCGCCGGCGTGATCCTGGCGCTCGTACTCGCCATGCTCGCGCACAAGATGGCAGCCGCGCTGGCCACCGGGATCGCGATCCCGGCCGTGCTGGCCCAGGCCGCCGCCCGCGGCCAGCTGCGAGGGCGCCGGCTGATCTATCTGATCGGCCTGCTCGGCGCCGCCACTCTCGCGATGATCGTCGTCGGGCTCGCCGCGCCGCAGCGGTTCCTGTCACCCGCCGACCTCGCGCTGGTCGGCGAGCTGGTCACGACCGGCGCGCAGTGGACGCTGCCGGCGCTGGCGCGTGGTGGGCGCACGCTCGCGCTCGGTCACGAGGCGGCGATCGCGCTCGTGCTGGGCGTGCTCGCTGCCGCGGTGCTCGCGACGTCGCCCGGTGACCAGCGGCGTGCCGCCGGCCTGCGCGTCGTCGCGTGGGCGAGTGTCGTGCTCGCGCTGCTGATCGGGCTACCGTGGCTCGACGTCTCGAGCGCGCAAGGGCTCGCGTTTCGACTCCGGCTCGCCGCGTTCGTGCCGCTCGCGCTGTGCGGGGCGATCGTCGCCGGCGCCGGACTCGGGATCGCGCGCAGCCGGTTCCGCGCGGCGTTGATCCGGCGCGGTGGGCTCGACGAATCAGCCGTCGCTCGCCAGGTCCAGCGCGCCGCGTGGATCGCGGTCGCGATCGTGCTCGGCGCCCTCGCGCTCCGCACACCGGGGACTCGGACCGACGGGCGCGTGCTCGCGCATCCCGCGATGATCGCCGCCGCGCAGGCGGTTCGCGGCCGTCTGCCCGCGGGAGCCGTCGCGATCGTCCCCGAGCGTCACATCCTGTTCATGGTCGCGTGGTACGCGCGCGTGCCGGTCAGCCTGCGGCCTGATGCGATCCCCGTCGCGCAGCGCTGGCGTGTGATGCCGCGCCACTTCCTCGGCTTCGACTCGCCGCTCGATGCGGCGGTGCTCGCGATCCGCGCCTGGCCCGACGTGATCGCGCCGGTCGGGATACACCCGCTGCATCCGAACGGGCTCGTGATCGTCGCCGAGCCGA
>JBBJLY010000185.1:0-17149 GCA_037720695.1 Kofleriaceae bacterium
CTCCGTGGGCTGCGTGCTGATGGTGGGCGTTCTCTTGTCGTCCTTCCCGCCCGTCGGCGGTTCTGTCGGGTCAACCGGCGCGCCGGCCGACGGCAGCGTGGCCGCGGTCGGCTCGACCGGCGGATTGTTCTCCGGCTTCGCGTGCTCGTGGGCGGTGCCCGGGGCTTCCTCGGGCTCGACCTCGAGCGGCGCGCGGCGCTCCCACACGTCTTCCTCGACCTCGACGAGATCGTCGTAGTTGTAGATCTCGTGGAGGACTGGCGGCTTCTCGAAGTTATAGAGCGGCGGCGGCGTCGGCGCCTGCCACTCGAGCGAGCTACCACCCCACGGGTTGCGCGGCGCGCGGCGGCCGGTCCACAGCGACGACACCAGCGAGACCAGGCTGATGAACATCGAGATGCCGAGCACGAACGCGCCGATCGTCGACAGCTGGTGGTACGTGACGTAACGAACGTCGTAGTCCCAGTACCGGCGCGGCATGCCCTGCGCACCCATCACGAACTGCGGCAAGAACGTCAGGTTGAACCCGACGAATACGCCGACCGCGCACCAGCGACCGACGAGCTCGTTGTAGAGCTTGCCGGTGAACTTCGGCCACCAGTGGTGGAGCGCGCCGAGGAACGCGACCAGCGTCGAGCCCATCATCACGTAGTGGAAGTGCGCGACCACGAAGTAGGTGTCGTGGAGGTGGACGTCGATCGCGAGCACGCCGAGGAACAACCCGGTGAGGCCGCCGATCGTGAACAGCAGCAGGAACGACAGCGCGTACAGCATCGGGGTCTTCAGCCGGATGTCGCCCTTGTAGAGCGTCGCGACCCAGTTGAAGACCTTGATCGCGGCGGGGATGCCGACCGTGAACGTCAGCGCCGAGAACACCATGTTCGCGAGCCGCGACTGGCCCGACACGAACATGTGGTGGCCCCAGACGAGGAACGACAGCAGCGCGAGCGAGACGGAGGAGTAGGCGATAAAGCGGTAACCGAAGATCGGCTTGCGCGAGAACGTCGACAGGATCTCGCTGATCACGCCCATCGCAGGAATGATCATGATGTAGACGGCCGGGTGCGAGTAGAACCAGAAGAAGTGCTGGAACAGCACCGGGTCGCCACCGAGCGTCGCATCGAAGATGCCGATATGGGCAAACCGCTCGACCGCGAGCAGCAGCACCGTGATGGCGAGCACCGGGGTCGCCAGCACCTGCATGATCGCGGTCGCGTAGATCGCCCAGATGTTGAGCGGCATCTGGAACCAACCCATGCCTTGCGGTCTGAACTTGTGGATCGTCACCAGGAAGTTGAGGCCGGTGAAGATCGACGAGAACCCGAGCAAGAACACGCCGCAGACCGCGACCAGCACCGGCGTCTGGCTCTCGAGGCTGTACGGCGTGTACAGCGTCCACCCGGTGTCGAGGCCACCGAACGGCACGGCGCCGACCAGCAGCAGCGCGCCGGCGATCCAGAAGTAGAACGACGCCAGGTTGAGCCGCGGGAACGCGACGTCCGGCGCGCCGAGCTGGATCGGCATGATGATGTTGCCGAGCGCCGCCGGGATGCCCGGGATGATGACGAGGAACACCATCACCGCGCCGTGCAGCGTGAAGAACTTGTTGTACGTGTTCTGGTCGACGATCGTCTTGCCCGCGGCCCATAGCTCGGTGCGGATCAGCAGCGCGAACACGCCGCCGATGATCAGCGAGATCAGGATGCCGGTCAGGTACATCATGCCGATCCGCTTGTGATCGAGCGTGACGAGCCAGCTCCCGAGGCCCTTCTTGACGTGGAGGAAGTCCGGCTCGTTGACGGGGCCGTCGTTTCGCTCTGTGGTTCTGCTCATGGTCGTCCTCGCTACTTCAGCGACTTGATGTATTCGATGACGCCCGCGATCTCTTTTTCCTTCAGCTGTCCCTCGAAGGACTGCATCTGGCCGGCCGGGAACCCGGGTCGCATCTTCGCGCTGGGATTCACGATCGATTCGCGGATGTAGTTCTCGTCCATCTTCACGGTCGAGCCGTCGGTGAGCTTGACGTCCGTGCCGAAGGACTTGGCCCACGACGGGCCGACCTTGATCTCGCCCGCGACCGTCGAATGGCAGGTCGCGCACGCCTTCTTGTAGACGGCAGCCCCGACCTTCTCCGGATCACCGCCCGTCAGCGCGCCCTTGTCCTGGACGTAGCGCTCATAAGTCGCCATGTCCTTGTGGACCACGACGACCGCGCGGCGATGACAGGCGCCGGTCTTCTTGTCGATGTCGAGGCACGACATCTGCGAGTGATCGCGCCCGCAGTACTCCGCGCAGGTCAGCCGGTAGGTCCCGGGCTTGGTCGCGTTGAACCACACATACGTGTAGCGGCGCGGGATGATGTCCTGCTTGACGCGCATCGCCGGCGCGTAGAACGCGTGCAGCACGTCGGTCGACGTCATCACAAGGCGCACCGGCACGTTCGCCGGAACGTGCAGGTCGGAGTCCGTCGCGCCGTTCTGGTGGACGAAGTTCCAGCTCCAGCGGGCCGCGGTCACCTGGATCTCGACCGCCTTGTTGGGCGGCGTGACCACGTTGATGTACGTGCGCCAGCCGTAATAGAACAAGAACACCGAGATGATGGTCGGGATGATCGTCCACGTGATCTCGAGCGCGTCGTGGTGCGCGGCCGACGGCTGGGACTTGTGGCCGGGACGGTGGCGGTACTTGACCACCAGGTAGACGACCGCAATCGCGATGCCGAAGAAGAAGAACACCGACAGGCCCAGGACCGCGTAGAACATCTGGTCGGTCGAGTCGGCCTCCTTGTTCACTGCGCGCGGCATCCAGAAGTTGCCGTCCTCCTCGATCTCGTGATTGGCGATCACGTCGTACCAGGCGATTGCGCCGGCAGAGCCTGCGGCACCCGAACCTGCGGCCGGCGCAGCCGAACCTGCGGCCGGCGCAGCCGAACCTGCGGCAGGCGCAGCCGAGCCGGGCGTGATCGTCGGATCGGCGGAACCGCGCTGCACCGGCGCTTGCTGGTCGTCGGTAACGACGGGCGGTGCTGCCGACGATACGGCGGAACCCTCGGGCTTCGCACTGCCGGCGGGTTGCGCGCCGGCAGTGGGTGAACCGAGGAAGGCAACCGCCAGGGCCCACGCCACGACAGCGGAAACGGCGATCGTGAGGATGTATCGGACGAACTTCATGGCACCTCCCGCACTCGGGGTTGGCCCGAGTCTCCCGGGGCCGTCGGGCCGAGGGAGCGAGAATCGTGATGATGATGACGACGACGAAGCAAACGAAGCAACCCGAACCCGCCCGCCAGCAAGACGACGAACCCAGCCGCCCCCAGCCGCAGCGCCATCATCCCGCCGCGCGAGTGATCGTTTGCGCCCGGGTCGTAGTGGTAGCAGCGCGCGAGGAACCCTGCCGAGGTCGACGGTTCGGCAAGGCCAGCCTTGAAGATCGATTCACGGAGCATGTCGGCAGGAAACTCGAGACCGTGGACGTAGCGGGTAACGACGCCGCGCGTACTGAGGAAGATCAGCGCCGCCGGGTGCGCCCATTCGGCGCGCTCGGTGACGTACGTGTACTTGAAACCCACGGTCTCCGCGATGCGACGAATAGACGCCGGATCGCCCGGGGTGGCGGCGACCAGGAACGTCCACGCCTCGCGCGCGCCGGCCTGGAGCTCGGCCGGGAGCCGGGTGATGTAGCGCTCGCGCATCTTCGTGATCTTGTCGAGCGACTCCGTCGGCTCGAGGCTGATCGTCACCACGCGGAACTGCGCGCCGAGCCGGAACGCCATCGCGTCAGGCTTCTTCGCACCTACCGGCGGGTCGCCGAGCTTCGCCGCTTCGGGCAGCGCGGCGGTCAAGCCGTTGAGCTGCAGGCTGCACAGCATCGGGCAGTCGGCGTAGTTGAACGTGAGGATGGTCGGCAGATCGCCGGTGAGCACCGAGCCCAGCGTGACGAGCTTGCCCTCGTGGGTCCGGAACGTGGCGTCGAGCGGCAGCCGCGCGCCGAGCTTCTCCTCGATGGCGACGCCGCCCGCCTTGTAGGTCGGCGGTGGGGCCAGCACCTGCTCGCCGAGGTCGGGCTGCGGGCGCGCGCCGTCCCCCGCGTACGCGCTCGGCACGGCGAGCACGGCGGTCAGGATCAGCCCGAACAGCGGACTACCGCGCATTGCCTTTCGGAGGAGTGGCGCCTGCGGGCGCGGGGCTGGTGGTGGGAACGCCGGGCTTGCTGACCGGACGCCCCTGGGTGCCCTTCGGTGCGCCGCCGCCAGGACCCTGGCCGCCGGTCGCAGTGGGCTTGACCGTGGGCGCGTCGATCACGGGCGCGCCGTCCGCGGTGGCCGACCCCGAGCCTGCGCCCGGTGCGGGCTGCGCGGCGGAGCCGGCACCGCTGCCTGTGCTGATCTCCTTCGGGCGGCCGTAGATCGGCAGCGCCGTCGGACGATCGGAGCGGCCCTGCGACGGCACGAGGTTCGCCGGATCGAGCTTCGCCTCCGTGACGACGATCTTCATCGCCTCGTCGATCGGGATCCGATAGGTCTGCTTGCCCGACGGGGTGAGCGGGTTCGGGGCGGGCTCGCTGATGTTGTTCCGCTGCTGCGAGCGCAGCGCCTGGAATGTCGTGTCCTGACCGCCGTAGTCGGCCATGGTCTGGATCTCCGACGTGTCGTCCATGTAGAACGCCTGGAGCGCCACGATCGTGACGTAGACGAGCACGGCGCCGCAGATACCAACGACGACGACACCGATGGTGTTGAGCTTGTCGGGGTTGCGCTTGGGTCCGGACATTTCCATGGTCCTTACAGGTTCTCGTGGGCGAGCGAGAGCGGCAACGTCGGATCCTTGATCGGGATCAGGTTGCCCTTGAGGTTACGCCCGATCCCGGCAACGAGGACACCGACGAGCGCGATCCATACCGTGATGTCGACCGGAGAAAACCCTACGTGGTGGTAAGCGGTGTTACCCATCAGCGGGCCGGCGTTGATCACCTGGCTACCGCTCTGGACGATCTGCCAGTCGTACTGCGGCATCACGTTCCAGTACAGGTCGAGCCAGTGGAACACGAGCTGCCACACCGAGAAGAACACCAGTGACGGCACGATCCGCTTGGTCCAGCGCGAGATCAGGAACACGAACGGGAAGGCCCAGAAGCCGACGAGCATCGCGATGCTCACCCACTGCCACTCGCCGAACAACCGGTACTTGTACCAGTGCGTCTCCTCCGGCATGTTGCCGTACCACTGCAGCATGAACTGCGAGAACGCGGTGTAGGCCCAGAAGAAGGTGAACGCGAACATCCACTTTCCGATGTCGTGGTAGTGCTCCGCGGTCACCGAGTGGACGAGCCGACCCGAGCGCTGGATGCCGAGCACGAGCAGGCCGAGCGCGGCGAAGCCGCCGACGCACGCGCTGCCCCAGAAGTTGACGCCGTAGATCGTGGAGTACCACTTGGGCGCGAACGACATCAGGATGTCGAACGCGGCCATGCAGACGACGAGTGCGTAGACGATGACGGCCGGGCCAGCGACCACGCGCATGTTGACGGACAGCTTGGGATCGCCCGACTCGTCCTGCTGCTTCGACGTCTTGTGGAAGTAGCGCGCGATCGCGGTCAGCACGACGCCGTAGAGCACGTAGCGGATCGCGAAGAACGTCGGCGATAGCCAGCCGAGCTTGTGGTGCAGGTGGTGGTTGAGCTCCGGGTTATGCGCGTCCGGGTGTGCCCAGTAGTAGAGGTCCTTGTAGCCAGCGACCAGCGGGATGATGAACCCGAGGCCGGCGACGAACACGATCGGCAGCGCCATCGTCATCGCCTCGGCCACACGCCGGACCACCGTCGCCCACCGACCACGCGCGAGGTGGTGGAGGATGACGAGGAACATCGCGCCGACGCAGATGCTGAACACGTACGCCCAGCCGATCACGTAGGCGTGGAGAAACCGCTTCCAGTTGTCGCCGGCCATCCAGCCGAACACGAGCGACACGACCATGAACAGCACGGCGATGCCCATGCCGGCCTTCCACATGCTCGCACCGAGCTTGCCGGCCTTGACCTTCTCGTCGGGATGCAGGGACTTGATGAGCGCGCTCATTTGGATGGCTCCGTCGGTGCGGGCGTCGGTGCGGGGGCGGCCGAGCCGGCCGGTGCGGCGGGTGCCGCGGGTGCGCCGGATCCGGGCGCGCCCGATCCAGGCGCGGCTGGGGCAGCAGGTGGCGCTGCGCCCGGCGCGTTGGGTGCTTGCATGCCCTCCTTCAGCCCGGGCGGGATGTCCTTGTCCTGGGCATTGTACGAACGCTGGAGGGCGCGGACGTAGAGCACGATCGCCCAGCGGTCGGCGTGCGTGATCTGGTTGGCGTAGCCCATCATCGTGTTGAAGCCGTTCGAGATCGTGTTGAACAGCTGGCCGTTCGGCATCTTGATCGCGCGACCACCGATGCCCTTGTCATCGGGCGGTAGCACGAGGTTCGCCGGGAGCCACGAGCCACCGGACTGCGCGACTCGCTGCGGGACCGCGCCCATGCCGCGACCATCGTAGCCGTGGCACGGCGCGCAGTAGATGTTGAACCGGTTCTGGCCGCGCTTCATCAGCCCGGCGTTGATCTCGATCTGCTTCGGGAAGCCCTGGGTCCACTGCGCGTCCGCGTTGGTGCGCGCGATGCCGCGATAGAGCTCGTCGTCCGCGTTGAGCAGGCCGCGAGCGACCGTGCCGGCGATCTGACCGCGGTTGGCGCGTCCGTCCGCGAACAGGTCCGAGGCGGTGTCCGCCTTGAACTTCGGCTGGAAGTCCATGTCCGGGAAGATGTGCATGTGCGGATCGGCAGACGTCGAGTTCCGCGCCTTGAACGCGATCGCGAGCGGGATGAACGCGAACACGGTGCTGGCCACGATGAAGGCCATGATCCACTTCGGCATCTGCCTCCTGGCCGGATCTGGATCGAGGTAACAGCTCTCGATCGCGATCGCGCCGGCATCGGCGAGCAGCTTCGCCGTGCGTTCGCCGTCGAATCGCTCGTCGCGAGCCTCGATACCGAGCAGGAACGCGTCATCGGTGACGCGACCGAATCGCTCGACGCGAAAGAACGGGTGCCAGACCTGCGGCAGCTTGTTCAGGATCCACATCCCGAAGAACGCTGCGAGGACCGACAGCAAGATCGTGGTCTCGAACGCGATCGGCACGTTCGCGGGGATCGACCACGTCGGCTTGCCGGCGATGTTCCACTTCCAGTCGTAGGCGTTGGTCCACCACTGGAGCAGGATGCCGCCGACCGTTCCGGCGAATCCGACGGCGAAGATGATCAGCGGCAGGATCGTTCGCTTGATCCCCATCGCCTCATCGATGCCGTGCACCGGGAACGGGCTGAAGCAGTCAAATTCGGTGTACCCGGCGTCGCGCACCTTGCGAGCGGCTTCGACCAGCTCGCCGGGGGTGTCGTACTCCGCCAGCACGCCATACAGCGCACCGTGCTCGGGGAGCGGCGCGACGTCTTCGATGTGTTCGTCGTATGCCATGGCGGACTCCTAGTGCCTCTTGCCTGCGTGGGCCTCGGGCATCGCGCCCTTGACTTCCGACATCGCGATGACGGGCAGGTACCGGAAGAACAGCAGGAACAGCGTGAAGAACAGGCCAAGCGTACCGACGAACAACCCGACGTCGTAACGGGTTGGCATGTAGTAGCTCCAGTTGGCCGGCAGGAACGAGCGGGCGAGCGACGTCGCGATGATGACGAAGCGCTCGAACCACATTCCGATGTTGATGAAGATGCAGAGCACGAAGATGAGCACCGGGTTGCGGCGCACCTTCTTCGACCAGAACATCTGCGGCACGAGCACGTTGCAGCTCACCATCGCGAAGTACGCCCACCAGAACGGGCCGAACGCGCGGTTGGCGAACGCGAAGCGCTCGTACATGTTGCCCGAGTACCAGGCGATGAAGAGCTCGGTCGCGTACGCGAGACCGACCATCATGCCGGTGGCCAGCATGATCTTGCACATCGCCTCGATGTGCTCTTCCTTGATGATGTGCTTCAGGTTGAACAGGTGACGCAGCGGTAGCATCAGCGTCAGCACCATCGCGAAGCCGCTGAAGATCGCGCCGGCGACGAAGTACGGCGGGAAGATCGTGGTGTGCCAGCCGGGCAGCTGAGAGGTCGCGAAGTCGAACGACACGACCGAGTGGACCGAGAACACGAGCGGCGTCGCGAGACCCGCGAGGATCAGGTACGCGCGCTCGTAACGGTGCCAGTTGCGAGCCGAGCCGCGCCAGCCGAGAGAGAAGATCCCGTAGAGGATCGCCTTCAGCTTCTCGCCGCGCGCAGCGCAGCGATCGCGGAACGTGGCGAGGTCGGGGACCATGCCCATGTACCAGAACAGGATCGACGTCGTCATGTACGTCGACACCGCGAACACGTCCCACATCAGCGGGCTGCGGAACTGCGGCCACATGCCCATGTCATTCGGGTGAGGGATCATCCACCACGCGAACCACGGGCGACCTGTGTGGAGCAGCGGGAACAGACCCGCGCACATGACGGCGAAGATCGTCATGGCCTCGGCAGCGCGGTTGATGCTGACGCGCCAGGTCTGCCGCGTCAGGTACAGCACGGCGGAGATCAGCGTGCCGGCGTGACCGATACCGATCCACCAGACGAAGTTCGTGATGTCCCACGCCCAGCCGACGGTGTTGGAGTTACCCCACACGCCGATGCCTTGGGTGACCAGCACGAAGATGCTGTAGACGCCGATCGCGAGCATCAGCAGCGCGATGCCGAGCACGGCGAGCCACAGCTTGTGCGGCTTCGGCGCCTCGGCAACCCAGGCGACATCACGCGTGACCGCGCGGAACGCTTCGCGTGCTTTCCCGGGCTCGTGCACGGGCTCGACGTGATCCATTGTCTCGGTCGTGATGCTCATGGCCTAGTGCCCACCGTGGGAGGTCGCCGCGGGGCCGGAACCAGAGGCCGCCGCGAGCTTGGGATGGGGATTGCGAACGCGCGCCAGGAACCGGTTGCGCGGCTTGGTATAGGTCTCCGGGAGGAGCCCGTACTGCCGGCCATCGGCGTGGAGGTTCGAGACGCGGCTCTTGGGATCCGCCAGATCGCCGAACACGATCGCCTCGGTCGGACATGCCTGCTGGCACGCCGTCGAGATCTCGCCGTCCGGCAGCGGGGCATCGACCGCGCCGGGCCGCTGCCCGCTACGGATCTGCGCCTTGGCCTTGATCTTCGCGTTCTGGATCCGCTGCACGCACCACGTGCACTTCTCCATCACGCCGCGCATGCGAACCGTGACCTCGGGGTTGAACAGCAACCGCCGGACCTTGTTCCGCGCCTCTCGCCACTCCTTGTTCCAGTCGAAGAAGTTGAACTTGCGGACCTTGTACGGGCAGTTGTTCGCGCAGTAGCGCGTGCCGATGCAGCGGTTGTACGCCTGGTCGTTCAGACCCTCGTCGGAGTGCGTGGTCGCGCCGACCGGGCACACCTGCTCGCACGGGGCGTTCTCGCACTGCTGGCAGTGGACCGGCTGGTGCGCGACGATCGGATCGTCGGGCGTCCCGCTGAAGTAGCGGTCGATCCGGATCCAGTGCATCTCGCGGTTGTTGTGGACTTCCTTGCGACCGACGATCGGGAGGTTGTTCTCGGCCTGGCAGGCGACCATGCACGAGTTGCAACCGGTGCAGGTCGAGAGGTCGATCGCCATGCCCCAGCGATGGCCGGTGTAGACGTGCTCGACGAACAGCGACTGGTGGCGCTTGGGGCCGTCGAGGTGGCTGTCATCCCAGTACAGCTCGGCCGACGGCTCGGCGCGGTACGCCTTGTCGGAATTCAGCTTGTCAGCCGTGACCTCACGGACGAGGACGGGCAACCGCTCCGCGATGCCCTCCTGGGTGATGTCGTGCTTGAGACCCTTGCGGATGTCCCAGTGCTCCTGCGTGCTGGCGAGCACGTAGGCTTCGTCGGTGCCCGTGACCCGCGCCGGCGGCGTGGTCTGGCGGCTGTCCGAGTGCACCGGCACGATGTCGAACGCGGCCGTCGTGCGGACGCGGTTCGTGTTCCCGCCCGTGACCCGCTTGCCCTGCCCACCGACGCGGCCGGCCGCGGTGCGACCTCCGCCGAGCACGAGCGCGATCGAGCCAGCTGCCTGACCGGGCATCGTGTGGCACGGCAGCGTGATGGTGCGCTCGCCGACGCTCACCTTGATCATGGTGTCGTTCGTGAGCTTCAGCGCCTTGGCCGTCGACGGCCCAACCAGCGCGTAGTTGTCCCAGGTGACCTTGGTCAGGAAGTCCGGGGTCTCCTGCAGCCACGCGTTGTTCGCGTAGCGACCGTCGTACGCGAACGGCGAGTACTGGAACGTGACCTCGATGTTCGAGCCCTTCGGCAGCAGGCTCGCCTTCTGGCTGGCCGTCAGCTCGGGGACCGCGAAGTTGGCCACCTTGACGGCGGCCGGCGGTGCCTCGGTGCCGCGGACAAAGCCGTCGTGCACGTTCTGGCGCCAGTTGTTGGCGAGCTGCAACGCATCGTGCGCCTCGCGCACCAGCTGCTCGCCGCCCTTGTTCTCGCCGAGCAGCATCGAGATCACCTCGATCGCCGACACCCCGCCGAACATCGGGGCGATCAGCGGCTGCGCGATCGTGATCGTGCCGTCCCACGTGCGGGTGTCGCCCCACGCCTCGAGGAAGTGGGCGCGCGGCACGTGCCACGTGCTGAGCAACGACGTCTCGTCGAGGTAGTCGCTCAGGTGCAGCGACAGCTCGACATTCTTGAGCGCCGCGGTGAAGTCGAGATCCGCGGGCGCGTCGTAGACCGGGTTGCCACCGAGGATGACGAGGGTCTTGACCTGGCCACCGGCCATGTCCTTGGCCAGCGTCGAGATCGATTGCACGTGAGGCGCGCGCTCGGGGTCGCTGTCGGCCGCGTACTCGAGCGTGGCGCCGACGGCGCCGAGCTTCTCGTTGATCCGTGCCACCAGCGCGTGGACCTCGGGCGGTTGCCGGCGTCCGGCGAGCACGACGGCCTTGCCGGTGTTCCCCTTGAGCTCCTCGATCAGGACCGCGAGGAACTCGGGGATCTTGCCTTCCTTGAGGAAGGCCGAGGTCGGCTGCGGGCTGCCACCGCCGAGCGCGGCGTCGATCGCCTGCACGAACGGGAGGCCGAGCTCGGAGCGCAGGGGCAGGCGATGATCTGCCATCGCACCGGTGTGGCTGAGCGTGCTCTCGACCGACCACAGCCGGTTCATCTTGCCGATGCCGAGCGAGCCGCTCATCCGGCGCGAGCGCGCGAAGTCGCGGTTGTAGCGCATCGCCGCGGGGTGCTCGACGAACAGATCGCAGTCGATCGTGACGATCGTCTCTGCTCGCTCGAGGTGGGCGATCGGCCGGGCCGGCGTTCCAAACGCGAGCTTGGTGCCGAGCCGTTCGTTGTCCCACGACAGCGACTCGTACTCGTGCCACTGCACGCCCTTCGCGATCAGCGCGGCGCGCAGGCGCGCGAGCGTTGGCGAGGACGAAGCCTCGGCGAGCACGCGGGCACCCGCACCGAGCCGCTCCGGCAGCTTCGCGAGCATCGCGCGCAGCATCTCGGTGCCGGTCACGCTGCCCTTCTGCGCCGGGTTCTGCGAGCGATCCGGATCGTAGAGGTGGAGGATCGAGGCCTGCGCGAAGGTCGAGCAGCCGGCGTGGCGTTCGGTCCCCGGCACGACACCGCCGCTGGCGAACGGGTGATCGGGGTTGCCATCGAGCTTGATCGGGCGACCCTCGAACGAGGTGGCGAGCAGCGCATGGCCGACGCCGCCGAGCTCGAACGCGGTGGCGTACTGCTGCGACTGACCCGGGATGTGATCCTCGGGACGGCGCGCGAGCGGAACGATCTCCTCCTTCTCGTAGCGGCAGCCCGCGAGGCCGACGCCTGCCAGGCCCATCGAGGCGCCCATCAGGTGGAAGAAGTTCCGGCGCGAGAGCGGATCGATGACCTGTGTCTCGTGACCGGCGGGGAACTCGTTATCGCGCCGATCGGTCTGAACGTCGGCGCGGCCTTCGAGCTCGCGCAGCGATCGCCAGAAGCCGTGCTCGGGCGTGGGAGGCAAGGGTTGCAGGTCCGACTCGGCGTAGGCCGCGTCGTAGTTGTCCCGATGCTCGTCGTGGTTATGATCGTCGGCGGACATCGTCAGCTCCTAGCGGTGGCAAGTGGAGCAATTGGTGGGGGCGGATTTGATCGGGCTCGAGAAGTTGGGCGTCTTCTTGCGGTCGTAGCCCATCGTCGTGAGCTCCTCCGGGGGACGCAGGTGCTGCACCGGATTGCGGTGGCAGTCGATGCACCATTCCATCGTCAGGGGCTTGGCCTGGAAGACCTTCACCATCTGATCGACGCGACCGTGGCAGGTCTCGCAGCCGATCGTCGCGTTCACGTGCGCTTCGTGATTGAAGTACACGTAGTCCGGGACGTCGTGGACGCGGGTCCAGTGGATGGGCTGGTTCTCTGCGAACGCGGCCCGGATCGGCTGCAGCAGATCGGAGTCCTTCTTCACCGTGGTGTGGCAGTTCATGCACACCGCGGCGGGCGGGATCGCCGCCTCGCCTGCCTTCTCGACGGTCGAGTGGCAGTAGCGACAATCCATCCCGAGCTCCCCTGCATGCAGGGCGTGGCTATACGGGACAGGTTGCGTCGGCTGATATCCGATCCTCAATGCTTCCGGCGTGACGCCGTACCACACGAGAAACACGATGTAGACCGGCGCGCCGAGAGCAAGAAGGCTGATGAACTTCTTGAGGGTCTCGGTCCATTCGGGGAATGTGAAACGCGGCATGGGAGTTCCTGCGTCTGGTGGTGTGCTAACGGGAGCGCCGCACGCGATCGCGTTGCACCACAACCCGTGGGACTTCCACAAGGTTGGGCGGTCGTTTCTTGGGGTGGCGTCTGGTCGCAGCAGCCGGCATCACTTCGATCCTGAGATGCGCGTTATCGCAGGACCCGACGATGCACCTGCTGCGGCAAGAGTTCGCAGTAGCGACCGGGAGATCCGCGCGACATTCGGTCGCAGGGTGCCGGCGGGTCGCCGCAAGGGTCATCGATCCGGTCATCGATCCGGACAACCGTCGGCGTCGTTCCGCCCGTTGTAGGTCTCCGGCTCGTTCGGGCACCGATCAACCCTGTCGAGGATCCTGTCCTTGTCGTTGTCGAGCTCCGGGCAGCCGTCCGCGTCCTCGAACCCGTCCTTGTCCTCCGGATCATTCGGACACAGATCGTCGGTGTCGAGCACGCCGTCGCTGTCGTTGTCGGGATCGGGACAGCCGTCCGTGTCGTCCATCTGATCGAAGTCTCCGGCTCGTCGGGGCAGCGATCGCTCGCGTCCAGCACGCCATCGCCGTCACGATCGTTGCGGTTGCTCTCGGGACAGCCGTCCGCGTCCTCGTAGCCGTCCTTGTCCTCGGGGATCACGGGGCAGCGGTCGTCCTGATCGAGGATCCCGTCGCGGTCGTTGTCGGGATCCGCGCAGCCGTCCTCGTCCAGGAACCCGTCGAAGTCCTCGGGGGAATCGGGACATTGATCGGCCCCATCGCGCAGCCCGTCCCCATCCCGGTCTCCCGGCGAGCCTGTCTGGACCACCGCGCTTCCGCTGCCGGCCGCACTACCGGATGCGTCGCTGCCAGCCAGCGGGGCGGGCGTGGCCGGCGTGTTCTCGATCGGTCGAGGTGGTTGCGCTCCACCGCACGCCACCACCACCAGGATGCAAACCACTCGCAACATGGGCGCACCCTAACGTGACGCTCCCTCGCCGCGCGAGGCGTGCCACCCTGGATCCGCCTTGCTGACGCTCGTGGTCGTCGCGCTGATCATCGCGCTGCTCGTCGCCGCGGTCGTCGTGGTCGGGCTCGGCCGCCGTGCGAAGTCCGCCGTCGAGCTGTCGCCCGAGACCGCGATCGCACCGCCGCCGCTCGAAGGCGTGGCCGCGATCCCTGCCCCACCCCCGCGGGTCGCACCGCTGCCGGTCGTGCTGGTGCACGGTCTGTTCGGCTTCGATCGGGTCGGGGTCCCGGGGGCGCACTTCGACTACTGGCGCGGCATCGCGAAGCACCTCGACACGCTTGGCTGCCAGGCGCATGCCGTCAAGCTGCCCCCCGCGGCCTCCGTCCCCGAGCGTGCGAAGCAACTGGTCGCCGCGATCGACGCACTCGGGCACGACCGTATCGATCTGATCGCCCACAGCATGGGCGGCCTCGATGCACGCTACGCGATCACCCACCTCGGCGTCGCCTCGCGCGTGCGCTCGCTGGTCACCGTCGGCACGCCGCATCGCGGGACGCCGATCGCCGACCTGGTCGCCCGCGGCGCGCTCAAGCAAGCCCGGATCCTGATCCGCACGATCGGGATCCCGCTCGCGGCGATCGACTGGCTCACGACCGACGGGCTCGCGAAGTTCAACCACGAGACGCCGGACGTGTCCGGTGTTCGCTACGCGTGCGTCGTCGGAGGACTCCATCGCAGCGACTCGGTCGTCCCGCTCACGCTGATCCCCGCTCACGCCTACCTGCGCAAGGTCGCCGGTCCGAACGACGGCATCGTCCCGGTGTCGTCCCAGTACTGGGGCGAGACCCTCGCCGAGATCGAGGCCGACCACTTCTCGCAGATCGGCTGGCGCGTGGTCGTGCGCCACACGTTCGACGCGCTCGGCCTCTACGCATTCGTGGTCGCGCGCCTCGGCGATGCGCCCGCTGGCTAGAACCGGCCGCCGATCCCGAGCGCTGGGCGACCGAGCGAGCCGTTGTAGCGCCGGGCATCGAGCTCGGCGGTCGAGCGATCGACCGCGTGGTTGTCGGGGCTCTGCATCTCCCTCCCGCGCATGAAGCCATAGCCCCCGGCGAGCCCGACGATCCCGCCGCCCGAGTACAGGCCGATCATGAGCCCCTGGTTGCCGGTCACGAAGCGCGCCGCGATCATCGAGGCGATGCCGACGAGCATGCTACCCGTGCCAAGCGCGGCGTAGCGCCGGCCCTTCGCGCGCAGCGCCTCGCTCCGCTCGAGCGAGAGCTGATCGCCGGTGATCCGGAAGAAGTCCTCGTCGGTGATCTGGCTGGGACCCTGCACCGGGTACCAGATCTTCTTCGCGTGGCGCTGCTGGCGCGTCGCGTAGCGATCCGAAGACGCGACGACCTCGCCATCGGCGTTCTTGTAGTCGGTGCTGCCGACCTTCTCTTCGTAGGTGGTGGTCCAGGTCTTGACGTCGTCGACGACGGCGACTCGATCGCCGGTGGGTACGGCCCCGGATCTGGGACCGTGGGGCGCGGGCAGGCAGCCCGCAGCGAGAGCGCACACTGCAATCAGCCGGTACATGTGGGAGTCCTTGGTTGTTCGACCTCCCTTACGCCAACCGGCAGGTGCGCCTTTCGGGCGTTCGATCTAAGGCCGGCCGGGAGGCTTGCCGGGGCGCATGCCGATCACCACGTCCATGTGCATCGTCGCGAGCAGCGTCTGCTTGCCGTCGTTGACCGTGAGCTCCGCATCGGTGGTCACCGCGTTGGTCCCCGTGCCGACGACCCGCGTCATCGGCTGGCGCAGGGTGCCGGTGCCCTTGCCCGAGAGTGCGGTGATCCGCCCCGTCGTCCCGGGTGCCAGAGGGATATCCTGCGGTGACGCCGCCAGTTCCGTCTCGACGCGGACCGCGAGCGTGGTGCTCGACGCCTCGGTGAGCTCGTAGACCAGCTTCGAGTCCATCATCATGCCGTTGATCGCGTGGCGCGCGGTGACCTCCCACTTCGCGCCCTTGCCGACCTCGTCCTCAGGGAGCGGCACGTACATCTGGCGCATCGAGTCGCGGAAGCTGTCGATCACGCGGGCCAGGTTGGCCGTCGCGTTCGGCGCCTCGAACGTGATCTCGGAGGGCACGCCACGCGATGACACGCGTGAGGTGCCGCGCATGCCCGCGAGCTCCGCAAGCGCGGCCTCGACCGCCTTGCGCGGACCCGGAGCGAGCGCGACGTCCTGCAGCAGCTCGGTGCTGACGTGCTCGAACGCCAGCCGTGCGTCACCGGATGGGGTGACCTCGGTGACCGTGGTCTTGAAGGTCGTGCGCAAGGTCGGGATCGCGACGTTGGTCTTGCGCTCGGCGAACGTGGGGTCATCGAACCTGGTGCCGATCGTCATCCGCATGTCGAGCTCGATGTACTCGATCGTGTTGGCGACCAGCTGGTAGCGCATGCGCTTGCGCGGCGCGGTGCCAGGCACCAGCATGCGGACGACTGGCGCGCGCTCGTCGAGCGGTGCCGCTGCTGCAAGGTCCGGCGCGGGCTTCGGTGCGGCCGCGACCGGCGCGGGCACGCTCGGCGCGGGCGGTGCGCCACCACAGCCGGCGATCAGCAGGAGCACGAGGCAGCGGGCGGTTCGCATCGGCGGATGGAGCCACCGCCCAGGCCCGAATGCAAGTCGCGCGTTCGGCGAGCTACTTCGCCTCCACGTGCACGATCACGACGTGGATCGCAGATTTACACGCAACCTGGCAAGTGACCGGCCGAGGAGCTCGACGCTCGGAGACCCAGAGCTCCGATCTGCGAAAACACCATAGTAGAAAGACATCATGGAATCTGAACACAACATTGTCGAGCAACTCCATGCCGCGTTTCCCGACGAAGAAATCGAGTCAATTGGTGCCTTCACAGAGTGGGGGAGCTCCTACCCAGATGCAGCACCATACCGAGCACAGCTCGAAGGCAGGACTTGGACCGAACTAGATCGCGCCTACCTCGTGCGCAGATCTGATGCGCTCGGGTTCCTCGGCACCCGGCAGCTCGTGGCTGTCTTGCCCGTCTACCTGAATGCAATGGTCGAGGACGGGGTGGGGTCACCCGCGACGGAGATGTTGACGCTGCTTCTCGCGAAGCCCCTTGCAGGAGAAGACTCCGGGCTGGGGCACAGGCGCTTCAACGCTCTGGTCGAGTGCATGACCCCCGCGCAAAGCGCTGCAGTAGCGTCTTGTCTCGCCGCGTTGGCAAGGCAAGACCCCGACGGTTCGCTCGGACGTTCCGCAGGCGCTGCATTCGAGGGTTACTGGAACACGCACCTACCCGCAGCATGACGGTCGTCACGTCATTTACCAGAGGCATATGAACCGCAATATCACGATGATACTGGTTGGTACCTTTCTAGCGGCTCCCGGGAAACGGGTGGCTTTCCGACGA
>JBBJLY010000186.1:0-17137 GCA_037720695.1 Kofleriaceae bacterium
CGATGGGTGATGACGAAGCTTGGGTCGATCTCACCCTTCTGGATGCGTTCCATCAACGGCTCCATGTAGCGCTGGACATGGCACTGGCCGGACCGGATCGTCAGGCCGCGATTCATGACCGAACCCATCGGGAACTTGTCGATGAACCCGCCGTAGACGCCGATCACCGAGACGGCGCCACCGTTGCGGCAGGCCATGATCGCCTCACGCAGGGCGAACGGACGGTCAGACTCCATCATCGTCGCCTGCATCACCCGGTCGAAGGCGTAGAGCGGGCAGGATGTGCCTCCGTACCGACTGCATCGATGCAGCGTCGGACCGCGCCCCGCCCGTCATCTCCATCAGGGTATCGTAGACCTTGACCTCTTCGTAGTTGATCGTCTCCGCGTGCGAGTGCTCGCGACATCCGAAGCCGATACGGAACCGGTCGATCGCGATGACCCGCTCGGCCCGAGCAGGTAGGCGCTCGCGATGGCGAACTGCCCGACCGGACCGCAGCCCCAGACGGCGATCACGTCGCCGGGCTTGATGTCGCACATCTCGGCGCCCATGTAGCCGGTCGGGAAGATGTCCGACAGGAACAGCACCTTCTCGTCGCTGAGTCCTGCCGGCACCTTGATCGGCCCGACGTCGGCGAACGGCACGCGCGCATACTCCGCTTGCCCGCCGGCGTAGCCGCCGAGCATGTGCGTGTAGCCGAACAGCCCGGCGGGCGAGTGGCCCATCATCTTTTCGGCGATCCAAGCGTTCGGGTTCGAGTTCTCGCACAGCGAGAACTGCTGCGCGACGCAAGCACCGCAGGCACCGCACGCGATCGGGAACGGCACGACGACGCGGTCGCCGACCTTCAAGTTCTTCACCTCGCGGCCGACCTCCATCACCTCGCCCATGAACTCGTGCCCGAGGATGTCGCCGCGCATCATCGTCGGGACGAGGCCGTTATAGAGGTGCAGATCGGACCCGCAGATCGCGGTGGACGTGATCTTCACGATTGCATCGCGCTGGTTCAGGATCTGAGGATCCGGAACGTCGACCACCGACACGTTCTTCTTACCCATCCAGCAGTTCGCCTTCATGGCAGCTCCTTCTTCGCGCTCGGGCGTGCCGGGTGCGGCGTCGCGTGAATGCTCGCGTCTGACTTCACGACCTCGCCAGTCTCGAGCACCTGCTTGAACCGCCGCAGGTCACCCTTGGTATCGGCCTCGGCAAACCGCTTCGCGATCGCATCGCCGATCGCGCCGCCGGGAGCGTCGACCTCCATCTTGATATGGACTTCGGTCCCGCGGTCTCCGGGCGCGGTCTCGAACGAGATCGTGCCGCGGATCGTGAGGTCGCTGCCCTCGAGCGTCCGCCACGCGATCCGCTCACCCGGAAGATCCGCCACGATCTCGGCGTCCCACTCGACCGTGTTACCGGTTGGCAGCTTGACGACCCAGTGAGACTTGCCGCCACCGAGGTCGGTGACCGACTCGAGGTGCTGCATGAACCGCGGCAGGCGCTCGAACTGACGCCACTCGGCGTAGACCTCGCTCGGGCTGCGGCGGATGGTCGCGCGCGCCTGCGCGAGCTGCGGCTTCGCGACCGCTGCCTGGAGCTTGCGACTGGTCAGCACGTCGAGCGCGGTCATGCCGAGCATGGCCACGGAGGCGGCGACCAACCGCTGCGTGCTGGTGCGCTTGGCACCGAACGCCCAGCCGAGCAGGCCGAGATCGATCGCGTCGCCAACGACGCGCGACCACAGCGGCCGCGAGTCGCGGGGGCGCGCCAGGATCCCGAGACCACTCGCGAGCTCGCGCGCGCCGAGGGCGCGCAGGGTCCCGCTCGCTCGCCCCGACGGTTCGATGCCGATCAACCGCGAGACCGCCCTGGGTGCCGCGAGCTCCGCGAGCCCGAGGCCGATGCTGAACCAGCCGAGCCCGCGAGCCAGCTGCGAGACGCCCCGAGCGTCTGGTGTCGATTCCATGATGGTATTTCCCTTGTTGGTGCGCGTTGCCCGGATACCCGGAGCAACCCACGTTCCACCGCAGGACCGCGCGATCGCCGCTGTCACGCGCCACGCCGAGGCACCGGCGCATGCCGGCGCGCTCGCGCACACCACCTGGACATCGTCTTGACGCGGCGAGAACGACGCGCTCGGAACGCGGTGCGATCCGGTACCATCGGTTCATGAGTCGCGTCAGGATCGGGGTCTGTACTGGAGCCGCCGACGCGGCGCTCGTTCGCTCCGTGCTCTCGGCCCACGAGATCGAGGTCGTGATCGGCGCCGAGAATCACGCCAGCATGCTCGGCGGGCTCGGCGACGGCTTCCTGACGCTCGACATCTCGGTCGACGAGCGCGATGCGGAGGCCGCGACCACGCTGCTCGGCGAGATTCGCAACAGCCCCGTTGCGAGCGATCCCGATGAAGACGTCGAGGGAGACGCGGTGTGGGTGGAGCAGCGGGTGGAACGCAAGCGCCGGACCGGGGTCGCGCTGTTGCTCGCGTGCTGCGTCACGTTCGGGACGGCGCACATGTACACGGGTGCCTGGCTGCGCGGCATCGTGCTCGCGGGACTCGAGCTGATCGGCATCCGCTACGCCGGCCCGAAGCCGGTGATCGGCGCGGTGCTGATCGCTGCGGCGATCGTCTGCGACCTCGTTGGCGCGATGCTGCGCGTGCAGACCACCCGCTCGAACCTGCCGCCCGCACGCGTGCAATCACAGCGCTGACTGTCCGCGCCGCGAAGCTGTCACACCTCCCGGGCGTGACGACCGCCTGCGCTTGGTCGCTGCCTTGGCCGTGGCCCGTCACCGCTGCGCGCGTGTCGCTTCAGAGCAACATACCGGCCGCCACCGTCGCGTGGGTCGACTCGTCGACCAGCGCGAACGAACCGGTCAGCCGGTTCCGGGTGTACGGGTCGGAGAAGATCGGCGCCATCGTGCGCAGCTTGATGCGGGCGAGGTCATTGGCGCGCAATTCCCGCGCGCTCTCGTCGCAGTGGCCGGTGTTGATGTCGAGCCGGTACGTGATCTCGGTCGCGATCGCCCGGGTCCACTTCGTGGTGTGCTTGAGCGCGTAGCGCCCATTCGGCACCAGCGGCCGATCGGACATCCAGCACACCATCGCCTCGAGGTCCTGGCTCGCGGCCGGCTGCTCGGTGGGACGGCAGATCAGATCGCCGCGGCCGACATCGAGATCGTCGGCGAGGTGGAGCGTCACGCTCGCCGGTGCGGCCGCCGAGTCGACGACGCGGCCCGAATGCGCGAGATCCGCGTGGTGTGCCCCGACGGCAGCACGACGACTGGATCGCCGGTGCGCACGACGCCACCCGCGAGCTGCCCGGCGTAGCCGCGGTAGTCGTGGAACTCGTCCGACTGCGGGCGGATCACCCACTGGACGGGGAACCGGAGCTCGCTCGGCAGGTGCTCGACGGTGACGGTCTCGAGGTGCTCGAGCAGCGCGCGCCCGCGATACCACGGCATCTCCGCGCTGCGCTCGACCACATTCGCGCCAGTCAGCGCGCTGATCGGGATCGTGGTGATCGCCGGGATCTCGAGGCGCGCCGCGAGCGGTACCAGCTCGGCCGCGAGCTCGTCGAACCGCGCCCGACTCCAGTCGACGAGATCCATCTTGTTGACCGCGAACACCAGGTGCGGGATGCGCAGCAGCGAGGCGATCAGCGCGTGCCGCCGGGTCTGCTCGACGATGCCCTGGCGCGCATCGACCAGCACGATCGCGAGGCTCGCGGTCGACGCACCGGTGACCATGTTGCGCGTGTACTGGATGTGGCCCGGCGTGTCGGCGATGATGAACTTGCGCCGTGGGGTCGCGAAGTAGCGGTACGCGACGTCGATCGTGATCCCCTGCTCGCGCTCGGCGCGGAGGCCGTCGGTGAGCAGCGCCAGGTTGACGCGCTCGTCACCGCGCCGTCGCGACACGTCCTCGACGTGAGCGAGCTGGTCCTCGAACGCGGTCTTGGTGTCGTACAGCAGGCGACCGATCAGCGTCGACTTGCCGTCGTCGACCGAGCCCGCGGTACTGAACCGCAGCAGCTCCGGCTCGTTGTCGTCGTGCTCGGTGGGTTCGGTGGGGGTGATGTCGCGTGCGAGTGCAGTGACCATCAGAAATATCCCTCGCGCTTGCGGTCTTCCATCGCGGCCTCGGTGAATCGATCGTCGGCCCTCGTCGCGCCGCGCTCCGTGACCCGGGCCGCGGCGACCTCGGCGATCACGTCGTCGAGCGTGCGCGCGGTCGAGCGGACGGCGCCAGTACAGGACATGTCGCCGATCGTCCGGAACCGCACGACCTCGGGCCGGATCGACTCGGTCGGCAGCAGCCTCACGAACGGGTTGGCGGCGTACAGCATGTGGTCGCGCTCGAACACATCACGCGTGTGCGAGAAGTAGATCGACGGCAGATCGAGGTCCTCGCGGGCGATGTACTGCCAGACGTCGAGCTCGGTCCAGTTCGACAGCGGGAACACGCGCAGGTGCTCGCCCTTGTTGAGCCGCGCGTTGTAGAGCGACCACAGCTCCGGACGCTGCTGCTTGGGATCCCACTGCCCGAACTCGTCGCGGTGACTGAAGATGCGCTCCTTCGCGCGAGCACGCTCCTCGTCGCGGCGGGCGCCACCGATCGCCGCATCGAACGCGTGCTCCGCGAGCGTGTCGAGCAGCGTCACGGTCTGCAGTCGGTTGCGGGACGCACGCGGCCCGGTCTCCTCGGACACCCGCCCGCGATCGATCGAGTCCTGGACGCTGCCCACGATCAGCCGCTCGCCGAGCGCCGCGACGGTGCGGTCGCGGTACTCGATCGTCTCCGGAAAGTTGTGCCCGGTGTCGATGTGGACCAGCGGGAACGGGAAGCGGGCCGGGCGGAACGCCTTCTCGGCCAGGCGCAGGAGGACGATCGAGTCCTTGCCGCCCGAGAACAGCAGACACGGCCGCTCGCGCTCGGCGATCAGCTCGCGGAGGATGTGGACGGCCTCGTCCTCGAGGGCCTGGAGATGGGAGCGGCGGTGCGTCAGAATGACCCCACCCTAGCACGATTTCCGTTATATTGGACGCGTCGTTAACCGGGTGTTTTCCAGGCCCTGGCCGCGTAGAGCACGAGCGTGGCCGCCAGCCCGAGCAGAATCGCCGAGACCAGGCCGTTGATCCACGGCGCGGTCAGCACGGTGGCATTGACGATCGCGCGCGCCTGCAGCACCAGCGCCGTCACGGTCACCGCCATCACGAACAGCATCGGTACCACGGTGTACCAGTACGGCTTGCCCTGCTTTTTCAACCACACCGTGATCGCGAGCAGCGAGAGCGCGGCGAGCAACTGGTTCGAGGTTCCAAACAGTGCCCAGAACAGCTGGTAGCTGTCCTGCCCGGACGCGAGCAGGAACGCCAGCGGCACCAGGACCGTGAGCAGCGTCGCCGCGATGCCGGTCGCGAGATCGCGCCGCCCGAACAGCTCCTGCAGGATGTAGCGACCGAGCCGGGTGGCCGAGTCGAGCGTGTCGAAGATGAACGTCGACAGCACCATCGCGCCGAACGTGGTCGCGGCGACCTTGTCCATCCCGGTGAGCGTGTGGACGAACGTCCCGATGCCCTGCGCGTAGATCGCGCCGGGGCCCGGTGGTTTTCCTCCGGGCGGCACCACGGCCGGTGCGACGATCATGATGGTCGCGAGTGCGATCACCGCGACGAACGCCTCGAGCAACATCGCGCCGTAGCCAATCGGGTGGCAGTGCTGCTCGCGATCGATCTGCTTCGAGGTGGTGCCCGAGCACACCAGCCCGTGGAAGCCCGAGCACGCACCGCATGCGATCGTCACGAACAGGAATGGGAACATCAGCCCGTTCGCGCCACCGGTGTCGAAGCTGGTGATCGCGGGCCGCTCGATCTCGAACCCGCCGACGAAGATGCCGAGCGTGCCGATCAGCAGCGCCGCATACAGCACGAACCCGCCGAGGTAGCCGCGCGGCTGGAGCAGCAACCACATCGGGGATAGCGACGCCGCGAAGCAGTACGCGAGGATCGCGATCACCCACGACGACCAGCCAAACGCGAGCCAGCTGGAGTGCTGGGTGCCGAACCAGACGATCACGAAGATCGCCGGCACGAACACGATCGTCGACAGCCACAGCGGCGGCTTGAGGTACCGGTCGACGAGCCCCATCACCAGTGCGAGCACGAGGTACAGCACGCCGGACAGCGCCACGGCGCCACCCTGGTCAAAGCTCGACGACACGCCCGTCTCGATCACCTTCGAGGTGAACGAGGTCGCCGTGACGTCGACGAACGCGACGATCACGTAGATCAGCGCGAGCCAGATGAACGCCAGCATCGCGAGCCACGCGCGCGGTCCGAGGTTCACCTTCGCCACCTCGGCGATCGACTTCGCATCGTGGCGCACGGACGCGACCAGCGTCGTGAAGTCGTGCACCGCGCCGATGAACACCACGCCGACGCAGATCCACACCAGCGCCGGCAGCCAGCCGAACTGCTGCGCCGCGATGATCGGACCGACGATCGGGCCGGCGGCCGCGATCGCGCTGAAGTGCTGGCCGAACAGGTAGAACGGCCGCGTCGGCACGAAGTCGACCCCGTCGGCAAGCCGGTGCGCGGGGGTGTCGGCGGTCCCCGACAACGCGTACTGGCGCGCGATCAGCCGGCCGTAGAACCGGTAACCGAGCGCGAGGATCACGAGCACGCCGAGTGCGATCGCGGGCAGCGTCATGGCAAGCGTCCGACGCTACCACGCGCCGCTCGCCGCTCGTGCCAGCTGCTTGGTTCGTTGAAACGCGATCACCCGCGCGCGATCACGCGTGCGAGCGAGTGCCCGACGCGAGCCCGCGCACGGCGGTCGCTCGAACGGTCACGCGCTAGTCGGCCGCGTCGGAGGAGTCAGCAGCATCCTCGGTGCCGCCGCCTTCGCCTTTGACCTGGTTCTTGATCTGCGACACCTCGTTGCGCACGGTCTGTGCGAACGTCTTCAGCTCCTGCATCGCGTTACGAACGCGCGTGCCAGCAGCCTTGTTGTTCTGGTTGTAGAACTTGTCGAAGTCCGCGGCCATGCCGGCCACGAGGGTCTGCAACTCGGTGTACCGAGCCGGCGCCTTGGCCCCGGTCGTGTCGGTGGTGGTGTCTTCGCTAGTTTCGTTGGTCTCCATCAGGGGCGTACCATCCCCGAACCCTCTGACAGTGCGCAAGGGCTAGTCGCCGCCGAGCCGCGCTCCCGCGCAAGTAGCCCCGATTCCAAAGCCTTCTGCGGGAGCCCGCTTCACCCGATCCCGGGTCGCGGGGCCAAAATCCCCATCTTCGTCGATCAGATCGTCGGGTGCATTACGGTTCCACAGCCGCTGGAAGGCCAGGACGTCGGCCCCGCGGATGTCATCCGAGGCCAGATGGTCGAAGTGCACCGGGTCTCCGGGCACCGAATGATCCCAGCCGTTGGCCGCAAAGATCGAGACCCAGGCCTCGTAGTTGTCGACATCGAGCGCGCGGCCGCTCTCGTGATTGGACTCGCCGGGCTGCGCAGCCGCCGGGATGCCGCACCGCAGGAGCTCGAACCAGCGCCGCAACAGGTACTGCTGGACGACGGTGCGGAACGCGCTGTTGACCCGCACGACCTTGCCACCGCCCGCCGCGGCCGCCGCGTAGAGATCCGCACGCGCGCGCTCGCCGAGGTACGGCAGGACGCCATCGCTCGTCAGCTCGATGCCCGCCTGCGCCTCGAACCGGACGAGCTGTCCGGGCAGGATGCAGTTGACCTCCTCGGAGATCTGCCGCGACAGCGAGAGCACGACGCCGGTCGAGCACGTCGAGGTCTCGAAGCTGTCGACCCGCGTGCCCTCGACCGAGGGCGCACCGGGCGGCACCGGATCTGGATCCGGCTAGTCCGTCCCGCACCCCGCGATGATCAGCACCAGGCACAACGCGCGCATCGCTCGTTGGTAACACAGCCGCCGGCGGCACCAGAGAGCGTTAGACTGCCGCAATGGAATGTCCCAGCTGCCACCAGCACGGCGAGCCGCGCGGGATCGGGTTCACGTGGTGGGGCGGCGTGCTCGGTCCCAAGCTCCTGAATCACGTCGAGTGCACGGCGTGCGGCGCGCGGTTCAACCGCAAGACCGGCCGCGACAACAAGCGCGCGATCATGATGTACATGATCGTCGCCAGCCTCCTCGTGCTCGCGCTGTTCGGAGCGCTCCTCGTCACCGTGTGGAAGCGGTGAAGGAAGGTGTTATGAAGTACTCCATGATGAAGCTTTGCCTGCTCGTCGCGCTGCTCGGTCTCGGGTGCAACAACAAGAAGCCCGAGGAGCGCAAGGACGACACCCCGGTCGAGCGCATCGATGAAGCGCGCCCCGCCCCGTCGCCGACGCAGAACGCGCAGCCCAAGCCCACCGCGCCGACCGCGCCTGCCGGGTCCGCCGGCGTGCCGGTCGAGTGCACGGACCTGCGGGACGCGATCGCGAAGATGAACCAGTGCGCAAAGTTCGATAACTCTGCCAAGGCGCAGCTGTCCAAGCAGGCCGAGACCCTGATGGCGTCGGGCAGCGCGGCTGGCACCGATCCGGCGGCGCTCGCGACCCAGTGCAAGGGCACCGCCGACTCGATCCAGAAGGCCGGCGCCGCGGCCTGCGGCTGGTAGCGCCTACGGACAGCTGACCGGGAACGTCATCCGGTTGTTGTCCTCGCGGCACTCGAACCCGATGCCGGTGCCGTCGCCGCGATCGTCGACCGCGACCACGCCATCACCGAACGCTCCGGTCCACACGCAGCTCGCCTCGAGGCAATTGCCCGGAAACAGCCGCGCCATCGTCTGCGTCGTGCAGCGAACATCGCCGGCGGCACCGTAGACCGCCACCGGTAGTCCCGCCGCCACCGGCTCGGTGCCGCGGTTGCAAACCTCGGCGGTCACGGTCGCGACATTGCTCTCGCACGTCGTCTTGACCTGGCGAACCGTGAGATCCGGAATCGCACCCGCCGGGTAGTTGCCGTCGCCCGGCGCGTTCTGCCGGAAGTTGTTGAGCGCCGGCTGCGTCCAGTTGCGCAGCCACTGGGAGGTCCGCGGGACCTCGCCGGTCGAGTCGATGTTGGTCACCGAGTACGCGTGCTGGTTCCAGATCGTGCGCGTGTTGACCCAGCGGTCGATGCCGTCGGCGAGGACTCTCACGCCCGCCTGCTCCGTGGTCGCCGGATGCGAAGCGCGGCACACCTTGCCCGCCGCCGACGGACCGGCGATCGGATCGAGGCACACGAAGCCATCGCCGCCGCAGTCGACATCCATCGTGCAGCGGCAGCGCCCGAGCTTGTCGCTCGCCTGCTCGCGATCGCAGCGCGTGGTCGCCGGGCAATCGGAGTCGTCGAGGCAGTTGACGCCGTCGAAGATCGGGTCAACCAGCGGGCACACGACCTCGCAGTTGGTGTTCGAGGTCGACACGATCTCCGCGTTGAAGTCGGCGTCGACATCGGCGACGATCGGGTTCTCGTACCAGGTGCAGGAGTTGCGGTAACGCGAGTACACGACGCTGCCAGTGACGCCGTCGTACACGCGGGTGAAGCACTCGTCGCCGTAGACCGCCTCCGCGCGCGAGTCGCCGTCGAAGTCGAACACGGACGAGCCCGTGGTGTTCGACGACTTGTCCTGCGATTCCTGCGCCCACGCGATGCCGTCGGTGCGCAGCGACGGACACGCCGTAGCGTCGGGGGTGCCGCGACAGTCGAGGTCGAACACGTGATACGCGCTGCCGCCTGCGGATGCGAACTCGACGCGCCCGTCGCCATCGAAGTCCGCGACGGTCGGCGGGCCACCCTTGCCGATCAGCGCGCCAGCAGGGATCGCGATCAGGTTCGCGGTGAACACCTCGCGCCCGAAGATGTTGAACACCTTCGCGACGCCCGATCGGATCACCACGATCTCGGCGACGCCATCCAGCGTCTCGCGGACATCGGCGCCGGCCTGCGGGAACGTGCCGAAGTCCGCGACCGCGGTGTGACCGTTCTGGAACGGCAACGCCTGCTTGACGACCCAGCGCCGCATCGTGCGCTCCCACGTGTAGAGCTGCGAGCCGGTCACCAGATCGACGTTCATGTCACCGTCGACATCCGCGGCGACCGGCAGGTAGCCGGTGCTGATCGCGTCGACCGTGCTACCGAGCGTCTCGTCGATCGTCGCGCCAGTCGCGCCGTCGTAGACCGAGCCGTAGAATAGCACCTCGGGCTTGCCGTCGTCATCGAGATCGTGGATCGAGGGGCCCGCCCAGTCGCACAGCGTGTCGGCGAACGTCGACGTGGTCTCCCACAGCACCTCCCAGCCTCCCGCGCGTAGCGTGAACGCGACCAGCCCGCCGTCCTGCCGCGCCGCCACGATCTCCGGGATCGCATCGTCGCCGCCGAGCTGCGCGATCGCGACCGACGCCGACGCCACGATCTTTGGCATCGCGATCGACGCCTGCTGCTCGCAGGTCTGGCCGTCGATGATGCGCAGCACGCCGTAGTACAGCGGGTTGGTGCCCTGGCACGACTCCGCCCCGCCGTCGGAGAAGTTGTACGAGGTAAACACGATCGACGGCGAGGCGAACTCGCCGCGCGTGTTGTAGAACGACGCGACCATCGGGGTCGCCAGCACGTTCGAGTGGGCCGGAAACGGATCGCCTGCCGGCGGCCCCAGCCACTCGCACTGCGCGCCGGGAAAGAACACGCCGGGCACCGGCTCGCGCAGGCACTCGGTGTCGTTGCTGCCACCGGGACCGACGCCCCACGGCAGGCACTCGCCCGCCGTCGTGTCGCAGTACTGATCGCCGGGACAGTCGCTGTTGTCGTCGCACGCGGTCGGCGGCGGGACGCACGTCTGGTAGCGACAGACGGTGCCGTCCTCGCAGGCTGGATTGCAGCTGCCCGCATCCGGTCCATCGGGGTTGGAGTTGTTACAGCTACAGCTCGGAGCGAGCACACCGAACAGCGTGCTGATCGACGGTCAGGATCAGCGCATCGTGCGTATCGTACGCTCGCCGCCGCCGCGGCCGATACTGTGCGCTGCTGACGCGTGGAGCGGATCACGTGGGGTCAACTGTCACGAGCACGGTCAGCAGAGCGACGAGCTCTTGCCGGTCGTCGACTTCGATCCCCTCGCGTCGCTTGCGCAGCCAGTCCTCGTGCCGCGCCTTCTCGATCGCGGCGCGCTCGGCTGCTTGTTGCCGGCGAGCTCGGCGACCGCCTTCGCGGCGGCTTCGGCCTCGGCCTTGGTGTTCGCCTGCTCGGCGAGAGCCAGCGCGCGGGCGATCTTTCCGTCGAGCGCCGCGAGGTTTGCCTCGAGCTGGAGCAGCGCCTCGCGCGATGTTTTCGCGTCCTGCTTGGCCGCCGGGCATCGGCGTCGGACGCGGCTCGTCTGGCATCGGCGATCGCGGACGCCCGATACCGACGAGATGGCGAGCCACACCATGACCGACGTCACGACGAGCGCGACCGCGGTCACCGCGATCATCCAGGTCGGCCGTTGCTTCGCGACTTGCTCGCGCGCGAGGGCCAGCTCCTCGGCCTGGCGCTGCGCCAACAGCTGCGCCTGATGGCGGGTGCGCTCGGCCGCCTCGGCAAGCTCGACCCGGATCCGTGCCTCGCGCTCGGCCTCGTACCGTTCGCGCGCGGCCGCCAGCGTGGCGTCGCGTTCGGCCGCGAGCTCGGCGGCGACATCGTCGCGTTGCTGCTGCGCGGCGGCCTCGGCCGACGCGGCACGCTCCGCGATCTCTCTCGCGCGCGCGGTGCGCTCCTCCGCGATCCGTTGCTCCTCGATCGCCTTGAGCTCCGAGAGCGAGGACAGGAGTGAGCCTTCGAACCTGACGACCTGCATGAGCGGTCGACACGGCGTCACGCCCGCGATTGCAGCGCCGAAACAAGACCAGGGCGCCGGAGCGCCCTGATTCGTCACACGACCGCGGTCGTGAGTTACATGCAGCCCTTCGCGAGCGGGTTGTCCTGGCACTCCTTGCGGACGGTGATGCCCTTCTGACGCTCCGCCTTCACCGCCTTGGCCTTGGCCTCGGCGATCCGCTGGTTCATCTCGTACTGCTGCTTCTGCAGCTCGATCAGGCGCGCCTTGGCAGCGGATGCCTCGGCCTTGTCGATCGTGCTGGTCGCGACCTTCTCGGCGGCGGCCATTGCTTCGGCGATCTGCTTGCCCTCGCGGTCCAGCTTGTCGACCTCGGCCTTGGCCGCGTCCGCGTCCTTGCGCGCGACTTCGGCAGCGGCCTCGGCATCACGCTTGGCCGCCTGGGCGGCAGACTCGCTCGACTGCGCCTTGACGATCAAGATGATCGCGACGACGACGCCGACGACGGCGAGTCCCGTGACGGCGAGCATCCAGGTCGGGCGCTTCTTCGCGACTTCCGCGCGGCGAAGCTCCATCTCCTGGGCGAGCCGCTGCTGCTCGAGGGCAGCTTGCTGGCGCTGGCGCTCGGAGGCTTCGGCCGATTCGACGCGCATCCGCGCCTCGCGCTCGGCGTTCTCGCGGGCCGTCTCGATCTGGAGCTGCGCATCGCGCTCCGACCGGACCCGCGCGTCCTCTTCTTCACGCTTGCGGCGCTCGGCCTCCTGCTGGGCCTGAACTCGCGCCTGCTCGGCGCTCTTGACCGCCTGCTCTTCTTCCTGGACGCGATTCTCCTCGATTTGACGGAGCTCGCGCAGCGAGAACAGGACGGAGTTTTCACGCTTCTCGGGCTGAGCCATGGAACGTCCTTCGTGCCCCGGCACACGCCGCGGGACTGATGATCAGTATCATGCCGGATCCCGCGCAGCAACGCGATGTTGTGTGTCGCGCGTGCCTGAGATACACCGCGACCCCGATGGGCTACGTCGATCTCCACAGCCACGTGCTGTACGGTCTGGACGACGGCGCTCCCGACCAGGCGACCGCGCTCGCCATGCTCGACGCACTCGCCGCACTCGGTGTCACCGAGCAGTGCGTGACGCCTCATCAGAAGGCCTCGCAATATCTGCCGGCGTGGGATCGCATCGAGGCGACCTACGCGGCGCTCGAGACGGTGCGCAAGCCACATCACCCGACGCTCCGCCTCGGGGCGGAAAACATGTGGGACGATGTGTTCTACCAGCGCGCCCAGGACAACACGATTCCCGGCTATGCCGACACGCCAGCGTTCCTCGTCGAGATCCCGCCACCGCTGATGCCGCCCGGCATGCTGGAGCGTTGTTACCAGTTCCAGCGCGCCGGCAAGCTCGCCGTGCTCGCGCACCCCGAGCGCTATCACGCGCTGTGGGACGACGACGCGCTGGCGCGCTCCCTCCATAACGTGTGCGCGTTCGTCGTCGACCTTGGCGCGGTGGGTGGATTTCATGGCAAGCGCGAGACCAAGGCCGCCCGCCACTTGCTCGAGGAGGGCCTGGTCGCCGCGGTCGCGACCGACGCTCATCGCGTCGGCGATCTCCAGCAGGCCGCAGCCGGGCTCGCCTGGATCGACAAGAAGCTCGGGCACGCGACCGTGACCCGGTTGTTCGATCATGCGCCGCGCCAGATCCTGCGCGGCGAGCTGCCGGATTGACATGAAGCTCGCGGTAAACCTCATCCTGTCGTTCGGCATGCTCGCCCTGTGCGTCTGGCTCGTGTGGCCGGACGACCGCACCTACGAGGCCGTGAAGGCCGGCATCCTCGCGCTCGAGTGGGCGGACTTCGCGCCGTACCTGTTCGCGTTCCTGCTGCTCCAGATCGTCGTCCATCTGTGCCGGTCGCTGCGCTGGAACTACCTGCTCGCGCCGCTCGGCGTGAAGATTCCCGCGGGGCCGCTGCTCGCGATCTCCTCCGTCGGGTTCATGGCGATCCTCGCCCTGCCCGCCCGGCTCGGCGAGTTCGTGCGGCCCGGCCTGCTCCGCAAGCGCGGCATCTCGGCGTCGGCGGCGCTCGGCACCGTCGCGGTCGAGCGGGTGGTCGACGGGCTCCTGATCTCGCTGTTCGTGTTCGGTGCCTGCTTCTCGCTGCGCGGCCCGAGCGCGCCCGGCTGGATGATGCCCGCCGCGTGGACCGCGCTCGGTGTGTTCACCGCCGCGCTGGTGTTCCTGATCTTCGCGCTGTGGCGCTCCGAGGCGACGGTCCGGTTCTGTCTCAAGATGTCGCTGCTGCCCCGCATCGCGCCACGGTTTGCGCAGGTCGTCGAGCGCAAGGTGCTCGATATCATCCGCGGGCTCGTCGTCCTGAAGGACGTCCGCAACATGACGATGTTCCTCGTGTGGAGCCTCGTCTACTGGAGCGCGAACGGGCTCGGCCTGTGGGTGCTGGCGCGCGCCTTCTATCACATCGATCCGAGCTTCGACCTCTCGCTGTTCGGTGGCTTCGCGACGATGGGCCTCGTCGCGGTCGGGATCTCGCTGCCCAACTCGCCGGGGCTGGTCGGCCAGTTCCAGGCGTTCACGCTGCTCGGGCTCTCGCTCTACATTCCGGGCGCATCGGACAAGCAGGCCGCGGTCTACACCACGGCCTTCGCGTTCGCGAACGTGCAGTACATCCTCCAGGTGCTGTGGTACGTCGGCCTCGGGCTGCTGGGGCTCGCCACGCCGTGGGTGTCGCTCGCGGACCTCAAGATCGCGCGCAAGGGCACGGAGGCGACGCCGGCCAACGGCAAGCCCGCCTCCCCCGTCCCGGCCCCGGAGGCTGCGGCCGAGCCGCTCGCGGGCAAGAAACTGGCGAGTCCTGCCAGCGGCAGCGACGATGCTGCCGATGCGACGAACCCTCCCTAGCGTCGTCGGCTTCGGCCTCGCATGCGTGCTCCTGCTCGCGACCGCGTTCGCGCGCTCCGAGAAGACGCTCGCCTACCCGCGCGATGCGGTGTGGCCGACCACCGTGCGGTTCCTGGTCGTCGACGAGAGCGTCAAGATCCTCGAGAAGGATGCGGAAGCCGGATACGTGCTGTTCGAGCTCCGCGACTCCGGCAAGTCGTATCGCGGCTCGCTCGAGCTGTTGACGATCAAGACCGAGGGGCGCACCAGCGTCCGGTTCGTGATCACGATCCCCGATCGCCCGAGCTGGATGGAGATCGCGATGCTGCAACGGCTGGAGCGCAAGCTGCGCGCCGAGCTCGGCTCGCCGAACACCGCCCCGGCCAAGCCGCCGGGTGACGGGCCCAAGGATCCGCACGCCCCGAAACCTCCGAAGGACGAGCCTCCCAAGGATCCGCCCGCCCGCGATCCGAACGAGGGTGGACCGCCGATCTCGCCGACGCCCTGAGATCGCGTACGCTCGCCGCCATGGCGATGCCACCCGTCGATCTACGCAGCGACACCGTCACCCGGCCGACCGCCGCGATGCGCGCGGCGATGGCCAACGCCGAGGTCGGCGACGACGTGTACGGCGAGGACCCGACGGTCAAGCAGCTCGAGGAATTCGTCGCCGACTTGATCGGCACCGAGGCAGCGCTGTTCGTCCCCACCGGCACGATGGCGAATCAGATCGCGCTGCGCGCCCACACGCGTCCTGGTGACGAGATCATCATCAGCAAGGACGCGCACTGCTGGCGTCACGAGTCCGGCGCGCTCGCGGCGATCGCCGGGGTGCAGACCTGCCAGCTGCCCGGCCACATGTTCACCGCCGCGGAGGTCAAGGCGGCCTGCAAGCCCGAGGATCCGTACGTCGCCCAGACCCGGGTCGTGGCGGTCGAGAACACGCACAACATGGGCGGCGGCACGTGCTGGGAGCTCGCCGCGCTGCGCGAGGTGACCGACGCCGCGCACGCGCTCGGCCTGGCCACGCACCTCGACGGCGCGCGGTTATGGAACGCGGCCGCCGCGACGCGGCACAGCGAGCGCGAGCTGGCCGCGGGCTTCGACTCGATCAGCGTCTGTCTTTCGAAGGGGCTCGGCGCGCCGGTCGGCTCGGTCGTGTGCGGCGAGCGGGACTTCATCCGCCGCTGCTTCCGGTTCCGCAAGATGCACGGCGGTGGCATGCGCCAGGCCGGCATCCTCGCCGCCGGTGGTCTCCATGCCGTGCAACACCATCGCGCGCGCCTCGGCGACGACCACGCGAACGCGCGGATGCTCGCCGAGCAGCTTGCCGGCGCGCCCAACCTGACGGTCGACGTCGGGCGGGTCCACACCAACATCGTGATGATCGATCTCGCGAGCGGCACCGCCGAGGCGGTGATCGCTCGTGCCAGGGAGCACGGCATCCTACTGGGCAGCGCCGGCCCGCAGCGGATCCGCGCAGTCACCCACCTCGACGTCGACACCGCCGGCGTGACGCGCGCCGGGCGGGTCATCGCGGAGCTCGCCGCCGCGTCGTGATCTGATGCTTCGCGGCGTCTGCCTCTGGCTCCTCGTCGTCGCGTGCTCCGCCCCGGCGACGCTCTCGGAGCTGCGGCTCGCGGAGGCCCGTGCGGATGCGGGCGACACCGATGGCGCGGTCGCGGCGTATCAGGCTGCGCAGACCACGTGCCAGGCACTCGAGCCACCGCGCCGGGCGCGCGAAGCGTGTGCGGATGCGCTGCTCGGCGAGGGCGAGGTGCTCGAGCGTGCGGCGCGCACGCAGCCGGCGCTCGAGGTCTATCTCGCGATCCCCGCGCGCGTCCGTGGCGACCCCGCGACCGCCGCGACCGCGACCTACCGCGCTGGCCTGCTGTTGCTCCAGCGCGCTGACACCGCGGCGGCGTGGACCGCACTCTGGCGCACTGTCACCGCGTGGCCGGACGAGGGTGCCGCCGGCGATGCACTGCGGACGCTGCTCGAACAAGGCCGGCGGCGCGACCCGCGCGCGCTCGCAGAACAGCTCGGGTCGCTGCTCACCTCGCTCGCGGCGACCACGGTGGCCGACAACCTCGTGTGGTCGCTCGCCGACCTCACCGAGCACGAGCTGGCGAATCCCGCGGGTGCACGGGCGCTCTACGATCGGATCCCGACCGATCATCCGAACAGCGGGCTGCGCGACGACGCGCGCTGGCACGCGGCCCGGTTGTCGCGTGCGCTCGGCGATCCACGAGGCGCGGCGACCCGGCTGCGCGCGCTGCTCGCCACCCGCGAGGTCGCGTTCGGCGCCGGCTCGTATTTCTCGATCTGGCTCGACGACGCGCAGCTCGAGCTCGGCAAGCTGCTGCGCGATGACCTCGCCGACCTGCCCGGCGCCGCGGCAGCGTTCCGCAAGCTGCCGGACCACTACCCGGCGTCGATCA
>JBBJLY010000036.1:0-49466 GCA_037720695.1 Kofleriaceae bacterium
GCCCGGCAAGGACACGAACACGTACTGGTTTACGCCGGTATCGACGATCGCTTCGACCGAGACGAGCAGCGACTCGGCGCGCGCCAGCTCGATCTTGACGTTGCCGTACATGCCAGGCTTGAGCCGGAGCTCGGGGTTCTTGAATTCGAGCCGGACGCGCAGCGTGCGGGTGTCGACGTTCAGCGACGGATCGCTGAAGGTCAGCTTGCCCTTGAAGTTCTCCCCGGGATACGCCGCGAACTCGATCGACGATGCTTGACCGACCTTGACGCGCCCCAGCTCGTACTCGTAGACGTCCGCCACCACCCAGACCGTCGACAGATCGGCGATCTGGAACAGCGGGGTGCCGGGCTGGACCGACACGCCCTGCACCGCGTTCTTCTGCGTCACGTAGCCACGGACGGGAGAGCGAATGGAGATCGCGCGCACCGGCTCGCCGGTGCGTTCGATCGCGTCGATCTCCTTTGCGTCGATGCCGAGCAGCTCGAGGCGTCGGCGAGCGTCCTTGTGGAGGTCTTGCGACAGATCCGAGACTCGACCCACGCTCGGCTGCTTCGCCCACTTCAGCGCGTTCAGGTACTCCTGCTGCGCGGTGAGTAGCTCGGGGCTGTAGATCGTGGCCAGCACCTGACCCTTCTCGACCTTCTGGCCCGTTTGCTCGACCTTCAGATCTTCGATCCAGCCGGCGAATCGGGTCTGGATCACCGCGAGGCCCTTTTCATTCGCAGCGACGGTCCCCACGGTGCGGAACTCGGGGGCGAGCGTTCCGCGCACGACCTTGGCCGTGCGCATGCCCATCAGTTGGATGCGATCCTGGGACAGCGTCAGCGGAACGAGGCCCTTCACACCTTCGGCGCCAGGCGGTGGAGCCACCGCAGCCGAGGGCGACGTCGCGGCACCCGCGGGCTTGGGCTGGAGCTTCATTCCGCCGCACTTGTCACACGTCGCGTTCGGATCGTCCGACGCGACCTCCGGGTGCATCGGGCAGTAGTACGCGCCGCTGCCCATCGCATGATCGTGCGCACCCGAGCCCATCGCCTCCAGGGCTGCTTGCCCGGCCTTGACGTCGCCCGCCTTGGGCATCGGCACGAGCGTCATGCTGCAGATCGGACAGGCACCGGAATGATCCTGTTTGATACTCGGATGCATCGGGCAGTAGTAGGTGGTCTCCGATGCCAACGCGCTGCTGCCTTCCAGGCTGAACCACGCGAACCGTTGGTTGAGCCCAAAGACCGCGGCGAGCGCCATCAGGAGGACGAGTCCCCAGCGCACGAACGTCATCACCCGCACGCCGCGAGGGACCTCTTCCTCACCTTCGTGCATCGGATCGTGACCATCGTGGGCGGCTGCCTCCTCCACGACCCGCGCCGTTGGGAGCACCGACGGCGGCTCGGTGCGTTCTGCGTCGGGCTTGCGGTCCAGATCGGGAGAAATCGGCGGGTTGCTGTCAGTCATGGTTGAATTCCTTGCGACGGCGCGATTGGCGTCTCCTCGAGATCGGTTCCGATGGCTCGCTCCAGATCCGCGATCGCGATTCTGAGATCGACGAGCTCGCGGACTTCTTCGAGCCGCAGTTGCAGCAGTGACCGCAGCGCATCGACCAGGCCGAGCGCGTTGCCCCGCCCGGCGGCGAACCCGGCTTGCGCCGCACCGAAGCTCTGGCGCGCGGTCGGCACCAGCTCGTCGCGCGTGAGCAGATACGTCGCGCGAGCCGCGGTGTACCTCGCGAATGCGTCGTCGACCTCATAGCGCACGGCGATCCGGACCGCCTCGAGCGCACGGCGGTCCGCCGTGACGCCGCGTTCCGCGACGGTCACGTCCTCACGGCGCTTGGCATTGAGCCAGGGAAGGTTGATGGAGATCATCGCGCCGTATCCGTGACGCTCGTCGAGGGTCGGCATGAACCAGTAGTCGATGCCGGCCATGACGGTCGGCCACCTTGCGTTGCTGCTCGCGAGGTCGACATCGGCCTGGGCGCGCTTCACGCGGTGACCCGCCGCTACCACCTCCGCTCGGCCCGACTGGACCAGTGCCTCGAGCGCGGGAAGCTCAACTCTTAGCTCGGTGGGCTGGAGATCGGCCACCGCGCCGAGCGGCGCGTTCGCGTCTCGTGCGATCGTTGCGTTCAGCAGTGCCGTCGCAGACCGCTTGCGCTGATCGATCCTCGCGATCTCGCGGTGAAGGCCTTTGAGCTCGACCGCGACCCTAAGCACATCCTGCTCCGTGCCGCTGCCGGTTCGGAAGTTCGAGCGCAGCAGCTCGAGGATCCGCTCGGTGAGCTGCAGGTGCTCGAGGTGGAGCTCGTACTCGCGGTCAGCGAGGAACAACGCGGCGTACGTACGGACGACCTGCCGCACGACGTCGAGCTGCCGCGCGCGGAGCGAGAACAGTGCAACGTCGGCCTCGGATGCGGCAGCACGCTCGCGGGCAGCGAGCGTGCCGCGGGCCGGGAATGTCTGGCGCACGCCGAGCATCAGCGTGTCCGCATTGCCGAGCGCATACGGTCGGGCCAGCGGGACGCCCCACTGTTCGTACTTCAGCTCGAGGTCTGGAAGCCGGCCCGACGGCGAGATGCGCGCGAGTCGCTCGAGCACGCGGGCTTCCTCTTCGAGGAGGTCCGCGTTGCGAGCCAAGGCGAGCCTCAGGATCACGTCGAGTCGAACGGTCGTCGCGAGGCTCGCCTCGTCCGCGGCCAGATCCTCCTTGGTGGTCTGGCTGCTCGTGGGAACGCTGGCCGATCGCGCGAACTCCGGAAACTCATCGTGACGCCCGTGCGGCATGCACCCGGACGCCAGCGAGGCGAATGCGCCCACGCTCAGCGCGCAGACGTATCGAATGCTCGTCAGTCCTCTGGAAACACGTCGCGTCATTCGAGCTCCTCGGTGCAGAGGCGACACGAGACGCTCGATGACGAGACGTTTGTGGTGCCCCGATCACTTGCAAGTTAAGGCGCACCACATCGAGTGATGTGCGCCACATCCTGCCGTGCGAGGGCTCAGATCAGGAACGACTGCTTGACGAAGCGAAGCGGCGGTCCCGCGGATCGGCGGACGTCCTCGGGTACGTTTACTCGATGCGACGTGTCGACTGCTACCGCTACCCGCACGTCGTAAAAAACGGGGACCGCGACGAGCTCGTGCGACGACGCGCCATGAGATTCGATTCGAACATCCACGGACGGAAACAACCGTGCGAGCTCGACGTCGCAACAGCACGCTGGTTCGATGACGATTCCGCGATCGTCATCGCGATCGTCATCGGCTTGCGGGCAACAACATTCAGACCGTGACTCACCGTCGCCAGCACAACGATACGTGGTCGCCTGTGCAGAGCGAGCCCCGATCACCAGCAGCATGAGCGCCGCGATGGACGCCAGAATGCGGTGAATTCGAGAGGGACGCATCGAGACTCTCTATACAGCTAACACAGTACCGAGCGACGCCCAACCAGTAAGACGTCCAACCAGTAACAGGACTAGGACCAGAGACATTCCCTGAGGGTTCGCTCGCTGAGCTCCATCGCTGTCTGATCGGAAGTCGAGTGCGTACGAATGCGGAGATCGTGAGCTTCGACTACCAGCAGAACGAACGGCTCACTGCCGAATCCGTCGAGCTATTCAGCTACGGCAACAGTTCTCGTCGAAGAACGCGATCTCCGTGTTCACCGTGGACAGCTGTCCGTTCCCGGCGGCTTGTCGAACCCGCCGAACATCTACCACCACCCGGAGGACTATCCGCATCGCAACTCGGTGCTCGTGGTGCCGGAGTATGTAGTCTACGGCTCGCTACCCCGGCCGATGGCTGCCCCGACGCTCGGTCAGGAGCTCGATCACATGTTGATGAACACCAGTGACCACACGACGGTATCGCAACCTGATGAACAACGGCACACAGGTCACGCCCGAACAGTGTCAGCTGATGAACGCGAACCTCCCGCGCCTGTTCGGAGATGCAGAGGTCCCAGATCCCGGCCCACCGTCATGAGCTTCCAGGAGGTTCGTCGTCATAGCTGTGACTGAGCCGGTCACTCTTGACAGCTCGACGGGCGATGGACGCATTCTGGCCTCGGATGAGAAGGGGCACCATATCGTCGATTGTCGTGACACTACTTGGCGGGGTCGCGAGCATTGCCTGCTCAGGAGGCACTCGTTCGGTGTTTCGTCCGAGCGATCCCGCGTTCACGCCGCGAGTGGGCGAGAATCCGGTAGTCTACCTTCACCACAACATCGAGGATGTTCCCAAGCAGAGGATGCGCTCCGTCGGCCTGATCGAAGTCACCGTGCCGAACGGCGCTGGAATTGACCGAGCGGTTGACGCGGCGGCAAAGAAGGGAAGCGAGCTCGGCTGCTGGATCCTCATCGAGCACTCTGTATTCGCAGCACTGGAATCGCGCGCTTCGCTCGATCACGGAGCCACCGTCATCCTTGCTCACGGACCCGGTCTGCATATCGGACGACAGCCCTCTCCAACACGCGAGCGGAGCGCGCAGTTCGATTGTGTCGTGCAGGTGAACACTTCAGCGGAGGTGGCCTGTGCGGCACACCACGGGCTCGCGATCGTGCACTGACGATCACCCGAGGAGGTTCTGCTAGGTGATAAAGATCGTGTCGAAATAGTCGCCGGCTGTGTCCCCGACCGAGACCACGTCTGGGGTTGCGGTCGACGCGGATTCTGGCGGGGCCCATTCCGCGAGCGAAGCCACGCGCTCCGCGTGCGCCGACGGAGCGTTCACCTCGCGCATGGTTCGAGACTGTTCGCTCTGACCGGTTTTCCGGGGCAGCGTCGGTTCACCGCGAAGGCGCTCTCGGCGGCAATCGAGAAGGCAGGTTTTGAGGTGCGCCACGCCGAGCTTCTTCCCGGGCGTGATTCCGATCGGCTACGTCGACGTCGTCACTGCTCGATGATGAAAGTAGCAGGCACCCGAACGGCCATCCTTCCCTCGGAGCGGTCGTGGTACGCACGCGCGATGCGCTCGGTATTCGTCGTGCTCGCCGCGGCGGCCTGTCAGGCACGGCCCGCGGATACTGATCTCGCACACGAGCGCGTCGGCGCGTATCCTGAGAAAGTAACTCCGAACGGCACCGAGCGGGCAGGAGATACGTCGTCGGGGTTCGGAACGTGAGGCTGCCAGTCACCTGTAACCGTAGACGTCACAGATCGGGCACGTAGGTCCGCGCAGCCATTGGGCGTGTCGCGCATCCCCGTTGGTCCGGGGCTTGCGCTAGAGAGTAGGCATGTCCTTCAATAGCTTTCGTTCGATCGTAACCTCGTTCCTGGTCTCGGCCTCGGTGATTGCCTGCGGTGGTGGTGGTTCGTCGTCCGCGCCCGCGACCGCGCGTGAGACGAAGCCGGTAGCCACGGATGATCCATCCTGCCCGGTGACGGTCGCGGGCACGTCGGTCAACGTCGAAGACACAGATACGGGAGCGGCGCTAGTCTTCGTCACCACCGGTGATGTTGCCGAGGTTCGCAAGCGCGTGAGCACGATGGCGCAGATGCATAACGACCATCATGGCTCGATGGGCCCGCTGCCTGACGGAACCGGCGGCGACGGGGGGCACGAAGGTCACGACATGAGCAAGATGGGCAGCGGCGCCACCGGCCATGAAGGCCACGACATGAGCGAGATGGGCAGCGGCGCCACCGGTCACGAAGGTCACGACATGAGCAAGATGGGCAAGCATGCCGGCCACGCGGGCGGAATGATCGGCGTGCACTCGAAGGCGACGTCGGCGGAGGTGCCGAATGGCGCAAGGATCGCGTTCATCGCGAACGGCGGCGACGTTGGCAAGCTCCAGACCGAGATGCGGATGCACGCGCAGCACTTCGCGCGCGGCACGTGCGAGATGGGCACGCACTGATGCGCACGCGTACTCGATCGTGGTTGGTCGCTGCGGTGTTCAGCGTCGGTGCGTGCACGCCCCGCGCGATGGATCTCCCGACGACGCACCCAGCGAACCCCGATGCAGAAACGGGGCGACTCGCGGGGGCGCCCGCGGCGCTGCGCCCCGGCGTCGCGACGGAGACCCCGACTCCGCCGCGCGAGCAGACAACACCCGCCACGCCAGCCGAGGGACATCCGCCGGGTCACGTCATGCCCGACGGCTCGGTAATGGCGGATCCTGCAACGCCGGATCCCAAGACCCCGTCCGCGGTCGAGAAACCCGCAACGCCGAAGAAGTCAGCAGCCAAGAAGCCCAAGCCGAAGGCGCCTGCGAAGCCCGCCACCCAGACGGGTCACGAGGGTCACGACAAGACGGGCCGTGAAGGTCACGACATGCCCTCGAAACCGGCGGAGACGCCGCCCGCGAAACCGCCGGCCAAACCTGCACCGACGGGTCACGAGGGTCACGACATGCCGGCGAAACCGGCCGAGAAGCCGCCTGCGAAACCACCCGCGAAGCCGGCGCCGGCGGGCCACGAGGGACACAAGATGTCCGCTCCACCGCAACCGCCCGCAGCTCACGAAGGTCACTGATGAAGGTTGTCGCCTTGTCGTTGCTCGCGATGACCGCGAGCTGCGTACCGTCACGTACGCAGGTGTTCGGACCCGTCGATCGCGAGATCAACCGTCGTCTGAACCTCGATGCGACGTGGTCTTCCGATGAGCGTGTGCCGGCAGCAATCACCGCGTTGCTCGAGAAACCGCTCGACCGTCAGACCGCGGTGAGGATCGCACTGGCGAAGAATCGCCGCCTGCAGGCGCAGTACGATCAGCTCGGGATCGCGGCGAGCGCGATCGCAGCTGCGACCGTGCTTGCTCCCACGACAGTCGATATCGAATACAAGTTCGCGACCGAGACGTCGTCGAGAGAGATCGAGCTCGACGTGATCCAGGACGTCCTCGATCTGTTGCAGATCTCACAGCGGCGTGGAATCGCCAATGCCGAGCTCGCGGCTGCGCGGGCACGAGCAGTCGGTGCCACCGTGGAGCTTGCAGCTCGCGTCGAGGGTGCGTACATCGACGCCGTCGCGGCGCAACAAGAGCTCCAGCTCCGACAGAGCGTGTTCGATGCTGCCAGTGCGTCTGCGGAGATCGCTGAGCGCATGTTCGCCGCAGGGAACTTGCCCGAGCTCGGTATTGCGCGCGAGCGTGATCAGCGCGAACAGGCGCGCATCGAGCTCGCGCGCGCGCAGCTCGATGTGGAGGTTGCGCGCGAAGCCCTCAACGAGGAGCTCGGTCTCACGGGCAAGGAAACGGGTTGGACGATAACGGTGCAGCTCGATGCCGTACCCGGGTCTCCTCCAGAGCTCGACCACCTCGAGCGAGATGCGGTCGCGTCGAGTCTCGAGCTCGCTGCGACACGCGCTGATGCGGAGGCCGCCGCCGGTCGGGTCGGCGTTGCTCGGATACGATCGGTCCTGCCGGAGCTCGGCGTCGGGATTGCGGCAGACCGGCAGGACGGCGAGTGGGAGGTCGGCCCGGCGATCAGCTTCGGTCTCCCGATCTTCAACCAGGGGCAGGGGCCACGTGCTCGTGCAAACGCGGAGCTGAGTCGTGCACGAAACCTCGCCGCTGCTACTTCGGTCGAGCTACGTGCCCGTGCGCGCGCGACCCGGCAGCGCGTCCTCGCGGCTCACGCGGAAGCTCGGCATCTCTTTGACGTCGTGTTACCTCTCCGGCAGCGGATCGTCGACGAGTCGCTGAAGCAGTACAATGCGATGAACGCGTCGACGTTCGAGCTGCTTGCTGCGCGTCGCGATCTCGTCGATGCGGGACGGCAGTACATAGATGCTCTGAGACGGTACTGGCGGGCGGAAGCAGAGGCGCGCTCGACAGGGCGCGGTGCGATGCCCATGATGTCGAGCTCCGAACAACGCTCCACTGCATCGGAAGGCGGCGGCAGCGAAGAACACTAGGAATTGCCATGATGAATCGACGAACGATCCTCCAGACGAGTCTCGCCGCGAGCGCAGCGATTCTTGCGCGCGCGAAGATCGCGGCTGCACAGCACGCGGGTCACGGTGCGCCGGCCACAGGCACGGGCGCTCAGAAACCCAAGGCACCGATCGGTCCCGTCAAGCTGACGAAGGGCCGCGCGGTTGCGGGCGAGCTCTATATTCCGGTGGTTCAGCCCAACGGCTGGACGCTGCCGTTCGAGAAGAAGGGGGACGTCAAGGTCTTCCATCTGATCGCTCAACCGGTGAACCACACGATCGCGCCAGGCCTCGAGATCGAGGCGTGGGGATACAACGGCTCGACACCCGGTCCACTGATCGAATGCGTGGTGGGTGACAAGGTTCGGATCTACGTCACGAACAAACTGCCGGAGGCCACGACCGTGCACTGGCATGGTGTGTTCTTGCCAAACGGGATGGATGGCGTCGCTGGGCTCTCGCAGAAGGCGATCCCTGCCGGCAAGACCTTCCGGTACGAGTTCACGATGGTGAAGCCGGGCACGTTCATGTACCACCCGCACTTCGACGAGATGACGCAGATCGCGCTCGGGATGGTGGGCATGATCGTCGTGCACCCGCGCGGGCGCGCAGCTCGCCGTACGCGCGACTACTCGCTGATGGCGCACGAGTGGATGATCCCGATCGGCCAGCGCCGACCGGACCCGATGGCGATGAGCGACTTCAACGTGCTCACGTTCAACAGCAAGGCCTTCCCGGCGACCGAGCCGATGGTTGCGGAGCTAGGTGACTTGGTTCGGATCAGGCTCGGCAATCTCGGCCCGATGGATCACCACCCGATTCACCTGCACGGCTACTCGTTCGAGGTGACGGAGACTGACGGCGGGCAGATTCCCAAGTCCGCACGATGGCCGGAGACCACGACGCTTGTCCCCGTCGGCCAGGTCCGCGTGCTCGAATTCGTCGCGGATGCGCCCGGGGACTGGGCGTTCCATTGCCACATGACTCATCACGTGATGAACCAGATGGGGCACGACGCGCCGAACCTGATCGGAGCCAACACCAAGGGACTCGATGCGCGCGTCAATCGCGTGGTGCCCGGGTACATGACGATGGGCGCGAACGGAATGGGCGACATGCACAAGATGGAGCTCCCCGACAACAGCATCTCGATGTTGGGAGGCGATGGGCCGCACGGCATGATCGATATGGGTGGGATGTTCACCATCCTCAAGGTGCGCAAGGACATCAAGGGCGACGTCGATCCAGGATGGTACCAGGACCGTCCCGGTGATGTCGCGATCGAAGCAACCGCGGCCGAGCTCGCACGAGACGGCATCAAGGTCTAGGAGCCAGCAACATTGAAAGTCTTTTCTCTCCTCGTCGTTGTCGCTGCGTGCGGCGGCGGTTCATCGAATCCAGCACCCGCCGCGCCCGAGCCCACGTCGGTTGCGGAGCCCACTCCGACACCGGTGTCTGTGCCCCCTGCACTCGTCGAGCCTGCGCCGGAGTCCACGCCGGCAGCGCCCGATCCCGCGAAGATCAAAGCGGACCTCCTCGCCCTCGAGATGGCGGCGTACGAGAAATCAAAGCCAGTGTTCGCGAAGTTCTGCGCGAGCTGTCATAGCAAGGGGCAGAAGAACGCGAAGAAGAAGACGCTCGACCACTTCGACATCAGCACCTATCCATTCGCAGGGCATCACGCGATGGAGCTCGGCGAGGCGGTACGTGATGTGCTCGGCCTGACCGGTGACAAGCCGACAATGCCCAAAGGCAAGCCGGGTGCGGTGAAGGGCGACGACCTCGCGCTGATCGCAGCGTGGGCTGATGCCTTCGATGCCGCGCACAAAGGAGGCGCTCATGAGGGTCAGGGCCACGACCACGGACATGCTCACGATGCCCCGAAGAAGGACGCGCCAAAGCCGCCGGGCGCCCACAAGCACTGATGGACGTTCTGATCCCGTTGCTTGGCATCGGGTTGGTGGTCGCCCTGTTCGTGTGGCGACGATCGAGAGCCAAGCGCTGCGCGCGCTGCGATTGATAGTCTCACTGGGATCACCCAGCCAGGACGTCGAGAGATCGCGTCCGAGACGCTGTCCCTCGCGCGCCAGTGAGCTGAAGAACACCTCGTTGTTCAACGTAGTGGGCGGGCTGGTGATCTTGATGGTCGCAACCACGCTGTCGGTGTTCAAGCCGTGGGGCGAGACCGGCTACGGGCGACGGAACACCGTCACGGCGTGAACATGACCTCGTTCGAACTTGTCTCGCCTGCCGCGTTCATCGCCATGATCTGGTAGACGTACGTGATCCCTGCGGCGACGGACGAGTCGTGATACTGGGTGCCGTTGAAGTCGACCATGGCGACATCGTCGTAGGCGCCGCCCATCGGCTTGCGCTGCACCATGAAGTGGTCCTCGTTGTCGGAGTTGTCCTTCCACGCGAGGTGACCACCACCGCCAACGTTCGACACGACAAGGTTGGTCGGGGCGACCGGCGGGGCAGCTGCGTCACCGTGCTCGGAACCGCAGGCCGAGACGAAAGCGAGGAGGACGACCGAGGCGGAGATGGCGTAGCGCATGTCCTTCGATAATCACGAGAATGCGATTTCCGTCAACTGTGACCGATCAAGTCACAGGTTCTAAGTCGCGCAACTCGTGCCGCGACAACTCCGCGTGTTCTCGAGTTCGGGGTTGAGAGGAACGGCAGGTGCGCGCACGATTGGCGCATGCGTTTGTTGTTGAGTAACGCGATGCTCGTCTGGCTGGCTGCGTGCGGCAACTCGACCGCTGATCAGGGCATCGCGACGCTGACTGACACCAACCCAGATCCGAACATCGTCGAGGTCGAGCTCGTCGCGGCCGAGGGCACGCATGAGTATCTCGCGGGGAAGCTCGCGGACGTGTGGGGCTTTCGTGACGGCGCGCGCGCCGGTTCGGGGGTCACGATTCCTGGGCCGATGCTCGAAGGCAAGCTCGGCGATCGCGTGATCGTCCACTTCAGGAACGACCTGCCCGAGGAGACCACGATCCACTGGCACGGCATTCGGCTTGCCCATCGTCACGATGGAACGCCCGCATCGCAGCAGCCGATTTCGCCGGGCGGCACCTTTGACTACGAGTTCCCGTTGCTGGACGCGGGCCTGTTCTGGTTCCACCCGCACATGCGTGGCGATGTTCAGATCGAGCGCGGGCTCTACGCGCCGCTTCGCGTGCTTGCGGACGACAGCATCGATGTCGCCGCGGATCGCGTGTTCGTGCTCGACGACGTGAAGCTCGCATCGACGGGCAAGCTCTCGGACCTGACCGACAACCTCGATCTCATGCTCGGCCGCCAAGGTAACGTCATCATGGTCAACGGGGAGACCGGTCGCGTGGTTGATGCGGCCTCCGGTAGCCGCGAGCGCTGGCGGTTCGTGAACACGGCGAACGGTCGCTTCTTCAACCTCGAGCTCCCTGGGTACAAGTTCCTCGTCGTTGGCTGGGACGGTGGGCTCGTGAACACGCCGTACGAAACCGAGCGACTACTTCTCACGCCTGGCGAGCGCTACGACGTCATCGTCGAGCTCGCTGGGGCGCCAGGAGACAAGCTCTCGCTGCGCACGCTGCACTATGATCGGGGCCACAACATCCCCGATCCCGGTCCGATCGACTTGCTGACGGTCGAGCTCGGTGCACGCAGAGCTGCACAAGATCCGATGCCGGCGACGTTCGGTGCAGTGATCCCGGTGGCGTTTGATGTGGGCACGCTGCGTCGACACTTCGTGTTGCGCGAAGACGATTCAATCCCTGGTGCACCCGTGTTCACAATCAACGACGAGGCATTTCCGGACATCACGCCCGTACGGGCATCGATGGGCACCGAAGTGTGGGAGATCGAGAACGAGAGCGAGATGGACCACCCGTTCCACCTCCACGGGATGTCATTTCAGGTACTCGACGATGCGGGCGCTCCGATCGCGCCGCTCGGCTGGAAAGACACGTTCAACGTCACCCGGGAGACGACACGGCGGTTCGTCGTGAAGATCGACTCGCCGGGCCGATGGATGTTCCACTGCCACATTCTCGAGCACGCGGAGCGCGGGATGATGGGCGAGCTCGAAGTCGCGCCTTGAACATGTGACGACTCTGGTTACAGGTGATGCGCGAGATCACGCGGCCACCGTCTACTCCGCCGACACCTAACGGCCGCAGAGCGGCGCACACGTTGCAAAGCGCACGCTGCGATGAAGCTGCCCGTGCTTGTCGTGGCTGCTGCGACGCACGCGCGCGCGGTCCGGACAGCAATTGGAGATGACTACAGCCTGACGGTCACCGACGATCCCGACCAAGGGCGCGCGCTCGCTGCGACCGGCGGCTACCTCGCGGTGCTCACCGTTGGCGCGGTCGACGAGACGTTCAGAGGCGCGATGGAGCTGGAGGCCGACGCAGGCGCAGCTTCCATTCAAGCGGCCGTACATCAAGCGGTCCGGCGACTCGAGGAGGCTCACCGCGCACAGGCGCGAACGGATGTCGTGGGCACCGTCCCCTACGACGACTACATCGAGCTGGCCCGGTATGCGGCGACTCGCCGCTACCTGATGGCCCTGCTCAGTCACCATGGCGGCAGCGTTACCGATGCCGCTCGTGGAGCCAAGATGAAGCGTGAAAGTCTCCATCGTCTGCTCCGGCGCCACCATTTGATCGCCGAAGACTTCCGCGAACGCAGCTAGCTGCGCTGCTTGAAGTCTTCGGATCGTACGCCATAGCGTTTGAGCAGGCGGTGCAGGCTCTCCCGCTCCATGCCGGCTCTCCGAGCGGCCTCGGTGACGTTGCCGCCGAGCTCGCGCATCAGCGTGATGAGGTACTCTCGAGAAGCTCGGTCGCGCGCGAGATCGACGACTTCGCGATACGACAGGTGCATCTCCGTCCCGTGCGTCGCGCGCGGTCGCAAGACTGCGGCTACTTCGCTCGGGAGGGCCTCGAGCTCGATGCGAGGACCGTCCGTGACCGCGAGTGCGCGCTCGATGGCGTTCTCCAGCTCACGCACATTTCCGGGCCACTGGTACTGCACCAGCGCCGAGAGTGCCTCCTCGGTGAACCCCTCGGGACGCTCTTCGCGCTTCGCGCCGTGCCGCTCGAGAAGGAATGCTGCGATGGCGGGGATATCCTCGCGCCGGGCGCGAAGAGGCGGCAGCTCGATGTGGAGGACGTTGATCCGGTAGTACAGATCCTCCCGGAACTGCCCGCCTGCTATGCGCGCCTTGAGGTCGACGTTGGTGGCCGCGACGATCCGGACGTTCACGGCGTGCTCTTCCGACGCGCCGACGCGGCGAACCTTGCGTTCCTGCAGGATGCGGTTGAGCTTCACTTGCATCGACAGCGGGAGATCCGCGATCTCGTCGAGGAAGATCGTTCCTCCGTTTGCTTCCTCGAACAGGCCGCGATGCTCGTAGGTGGCTCCCGTGAAGCTACCCTTGGTGTGCCCGAACAGCTCGCTCTCGATCAGGTTCTCGGGAATCGCGCCGCAGTTGACGGCGATGAACTTCGCGGTGCGGCGATCACCGGTGTTGTGGATGGCGCGCGCCACCACCTCCTTGCCCGTCCCACTCTCGCCCGTGAGCAAGACCGTCGCCTCGGTCGATGCGGCGCGCTGCACGAGCGCGACGGCCGACGCCATCGCAGGGCTGCGCGCTACAAGATTGTCGATCCGGTGGATCCCCTCGAGCGCGCGGCGCAGATCGCGAGCCTGCTGACGTAGTCGCCTTCGCTCGAGCGCACGATCGACGACGAGCAATGCCTCGTCCGGCTCGAACGGCTTCGGTAGATAATCGTACGCACCCTCGCGGATCGCATCGACGGCTGCGGGGACCGTCGCGTACGCGGTCATCAGGATGACTTCGGCATCAGGATCGCGACTCCGCGCTTCTCGCAACACAGCCAGCCCATCCGCGTTGGGCATGCGGATGTCCGTGACGATGACGTCGAAGTCGCCGGCGGCGACGAGGGCGAGGGCACGCGCGCCATCTTCCGCTGTCGTCACGTCGTAGCGATCCTCCGGAAGAATCCGGCGGAACAACTTCGTGAAGTTCTCCTTGTCATCGCAGACGAGAACCCGAGCCTTCATGCTGCGCGCGCCTTTCTCGCCGCACCGTGGAGCGGCAACGACAGCATTGCGCGGGTCCCGGGGGCACCCGGTCGCGGCTCCAGGCGAACGTCACCTTCATGTGCGCGCGCGAGCGTTCGCGCGATCGCGAGCCCGAGTCCGTGGCCCTTGGACCTCGTGGTGAAGAACGGCTCGAAGATGCGCGCCATCGTCTCCGGTGGAATCCCTGGGCCATGGTCATCGATTTGGAGCCATGCGCAGCGGTCACGCTGGAACCAGGTGATCTCGACGAGCGCGGACGACGCGCCAGGATCGCGAGCGGCTTCCACGGCGTTGGTCAGGAGGTTCAGCGCAATCTGGCGGACCTTGCCCTCGTCGGCGAGGACGGCGGGCATCGACTCGCCCTTGAACCGGAGCTCGACGCCGCCTGCGCGGCCGATCTCCTCGAGCCGGGTTCCTGCCTCACGCGCGACCTCTCCGAGATCCACATCACTCGGATCGAGACGAACGGGCCGGGCCAGATCCAGCAAGCCGGCGACGATGGCGAGCGACTGGCGAACCTCGTCCTCGATGATCCGTAGCTCCTCACGACCAGAGAGGGTCTCGTCGCGACGCATGAGCGTGATGTAGCCGAGGATCACGCCGAGGGGATTATTGATCTCGTGTGCGACGCCCGACGCGACCTGTCCGATCGACGCGAGGCGATGTGCTTCGAGCAGCTCGGTCTGATGACGTTTCAAATCCGCGGTCATCTGATCGAACACGCGCGCGAGTTCCGCGAGCTCGTCATCTCCGGGCAACCCGACTCGGGCCTCGAGATCGCCGGCGCCGATCTTCACGGCGCCCGCTCGCAACGCTGCAACCGGACGAGAGATCGAGCGGAGCAGGTAGAAGCCCACGGCGGTTGCCGCCGCGATCGCGAGTGCGAAACATCCGATCACGGCAAACCTCGCGGTCTCGCGGATCTCGTCGGCATCGCGACGAGCAGCGTCGCTCTCGGCTTCGAGTGACTTGTTGAGTGTGGTGTTCAGCGCAACGACGTCCTGAACCGGGTGTTCGGTACGCTCGTGGAGCTCGGCCATCCGGCTGCGGTCATTGCGCTGGATCGCCGGTAACACTTCTTCGCGGAACCGGCGGTCACTCTCGGCGATCAATCGCGAGATCTCTCTCGCCTGCGCCGCACCCGGATGACCCTGGACCTCGTGCTCTAGGTGCTCAGTCGCATGCCTGGCACCGTCCGCCGTCTCGCCATAGTGGTGCATGTGGGAGTCGTCCCAGGCGAGCATCGTGTGGGCCTGGTGCATGTACTGCTCGCGCGCCATCGCAGCCGCGTGGTGCCCGGCGTGCTTCGCCCTATCGAGGCGAGCGACCGCATGCTCCGCCGCTCCGATGCGATCGAGGGACACGATGATTACGACCAAGGCAAGAGCGAATAGCAGCAAGACCAATCCGAATGCACCGGCGATGCGACGGGCGGTCGTTCTGCGAGGTTTGGGCTCGATCACGTGCTTCGCTCATAACATGCGCTGTCGCATGACGTTGGTGCCGCTCACCTCGGCGTCGGACGAGCGACGACGAGCATCAAGGAGGCTCGAGCGCATCGGCAGTTACAACGCAACCAATAGCTCCAGCTGTCTGTCGCAGATGCTGCTGCTGGCAAAGGGCGCCGGCCGTGGCGGCTACGTCGTAGGGAATGCGGGCGATAAGCAGTGTGACCGAGACGGTCACATGCGTATTGCGAACCTCACGGCAGCGCCCGCGCTGCGACGCGACGGCCGATCCACGGACTGGGCTCGAGCGCGTGCCTGGAGGACCGAGCCCTGGGATTCAGCGCGCAGGTTTAGCGCTCTTATTTGGGTGCGCGATGGCGTGGGCGCGCCCGTTCATCACCGTAGCCAGCTTCCCAAGAACGGGGTGCCCACGGCGCCGACGGCAGCCGGGCGCGCCGACGTGGTCGGGTTTGAGCAGCCGCAGGCTGCACAGCCGCCGGTGACGTTGTCGAGCTCGATGCCCTCGATGCTCTCGATCGCGTCAGTGTTCGTGGTCTCGGTGCGCGTCGGGCTGGTGTCGATGTTCTTGTTCATGAGAAGACAGGATGCAGCGCTCGTGCCACAGCCTTCCCTCCACGAGAACAGGATGTTGCGCGCTAGACGCACCGGCGGCCGACTATCACGGGATACAACGCGGGCGACGCTGCACCTCGTGACCGAACGGGTCACTGTTCGAGCCAAAACAGCGCCAGGTAATTCCGATCACGAATCGCACCGAACGGCGACGCGAACCCGAACGTCGGCGCCGGCACTGCCGTCGCGGTCCGGGTGACACGCGCGAGCCACGCCCCGGCGCCGCCGGCATCTCATGCTTGAGCGTGGAGGACCACCACCGCAATGTACTCGCCGCGTAGCCTACGAAGTCGTCGTGGACGCCGCGTCCACAGCTGATCCTGGAGGTCATGGTGGGCTGTGATTGTCTGACGGGGTGCGTGTTCCGAGCTGCGCTCCTTGGTTCGCGATCAGCAAGGCTGCGGCGAGCGCGGAGAGAAATGCGATCACGATGACGAACCAGAGGAAGTCGGACCCGAGAATGAGGTTGCTGACTAGGAAGCGACTCGTCGCGATGAGAACTCCGGCGGCCGTTCCGACGCAGAGCCAGCGCTGCTGAGACGTCATCAGTGTAAGGGCCGCTCCAACGAGCATCACCCCGAACCCGGTGACGAATCCGCCCCACGTCGCGAACACGATCGATAGCCAGGTGCTGAGCTTGGGAGGCAGCGTCCCGATCGCGATGTTCGTGAATGCTGCGTCCTCCGGCAGCATCGGCGGTCGCATGAACATCAAGTACAGGCCAGTGCCCGCAATCAGGATTCCCAGGAGGCTGAGAACGAGACCGGCGGCATTGCGCTTCATTGCTCACGATCTTTCCAGCCGCGCACTCGATCGCGCGTGTCCGAGCCTCCTCGTTCGTGTGACGACTCCATGAACGCGGAGGCAGCAAGGTGCATACCACCCGAGCGCAAGGTCGCTGTACGCGTCGCCGCAGAGCTTGCGAGGCGACTCGCCGGGGTTTGCCGCTGGCGTTCGCACACGTGGGGAGAAGTGGAACCGGCGCAGCGTTTTCAGCTCGGCACATCATGTCCGCCGCGACCCTGGGTGTGGACAGCGATCGACGCATCCTCCAGCTTCGTGTAACCCGCTCGGTCACGGACGTGCGCGAAGATTGCGCGTGTTTCCCGCACCGCGCAATCCTCGCGCGTTCCCGACGTGGTTTCTCATGACACGTCGCGGGCCCGCACTTGCACACACCGCTCTCGATGTCGGACATTGATGAGCCGCGGAGGCGGTTCTTGGAATCCGCCGCATCGCTCGCGATCGGCGGCACCGTGCTCTCGTACGCGGGCCGAGCGAGCGCGCAGCCAACGAACCACAACGGACCCACGGCGAACGCGCAGCCTCCGGCGCCCGTGCGATCGGGCAAGAGCGGGGCACAACCGCCCCTACCCAAAGGCGCTCCTCCGGAGGCGAGCCAGCTCTACAAGCGCTTTGCACTCGAGCTGCTGGTGATCCAGCACGAGCTCGTTCCTGGCGTGGTCGTCCACATGATGGGCTACGCCGGACAGGTGCCCGCGCCAACGATCCGGGTGAACGAAGGGGACTGGGTCTGGGTCGACCTCACTAATGCCAGCGACGAGATGCACACGATCCACTGGCACGGGTTGATCGTGCCGTACCGAATGGACGGGGTCCCGTACCTGAACCAGGACCCAATCATGACCGGCGAGCGCTATCGCTACGTGTTTCGCGCGAACCCGTACGGCACGCACTTCTATCACTGCCACTTCGGGACGAGCATGCACATGCAGGCGGGCATGTACGGCGCGTTCATCGTCGAGCGCCCCGACGATCCGGTCCGCGAGCGGTTTCCGTACACGCGCGATCACGCGTTGATCCTGTCGTCGATCGACACCGTGTTCGTGCGCGCCCAGATGAACTCGATGTTCTCGCGGATGCGTCAACGTGACGCCCTCATGCAGCGCGGCGCGCTCGACCTGCCGACCCAGGCTCGCTACCACAATGTGAAGGCCTTGCGCGCCGACGTCGCCGCTGGGAACCCGCCGGTCTACGCACGCTCACGCACGACGCCCGCGATCGCGCAGCCGAACTTTTTTACGATCAACGGCAAATCGTATCCCGCGACCGAACCGATCAAGGTGCGCGAAGGGGAGTGGACGCGGCTCCGATTCATCAATGCCGGCAACGTGCCGCACTCGATGCACCTGCACGGCCACGACTTCTATCACGTGTGCACCGATGGGGCGCCGCTACCCTCTCCGGTCCGCATGAGCACGATCCACGTCGTCCCCGGCAAGACGGAGGACATCGTGTTTCTCGCCGACAACCCGGGTCTGTGGGCGCTGCACGACCACGACGTCACCCACACGACGAACAACGGCATCTATCCGGGCGGAGCGATGACCGACATCGAGTACGAGGGCTTCACGAGCGACTACAAGCCGGCGGTGTCGCTTGACGAGTAACTGGTTGATGTCGTGCGCGGTCGCGGCAATTGTCGTCGCAATCCCGACAGTCGCCGTGGCCCAGGTCGATCCCGCCGAGGCGCCGCGTGATCCCACCGCCGCCGATCTCGAGCCGGAGCTCGCGATCGGCATCCGTGCCGTGACGTCGGTGAATGGTGTGCTCATGCACAACGGGGATGCCACGAGCGCGATCGACTTCTCCGATACCTACGTGTTCCTGCGTCCTCGCATTTCGATGTACGAGTCGGACCTTCGCGCAGGCGCATTGTTCGGCATCACGTTTCCGGACGTTTACGACGAGCCAGGCACGCTGTTTCTCGCCGACGCGCACGCGTTCCTCGATCACCGGTACGGAACGCTTCGCGTGGGTCGGGGCCGCCTGAAGAGCCGCCTGATCCCGATGCCCACGCTCCGCGACGACGATCTGATCCGCTACACCGACGTCTCGAATCCGTTCTCCGATGGAATCGGCACCGCGGACCTGCAGTACGGCAACACCGTTGATCTCTCGCTCTGGCCGGCACCACGCTGGTACGTCGAGGTCCATGCCGAGAACCTAGCGTCGAGTGCGCTGCGCCCGGCGGACGAACGTGCGTTTCGCATCAACTCGCTCGGCTTCGATGCAGGGTACCGGCAGATCCCGGCCCTCGCGCCGTTGTCTGCGATCCGCCAGCTCGCGATCGGCACGAACCTCTACCGCGTCGATAGCGCGGCGCAGACCTGGACCGCCGACATGCTTGCCGCCGCGTGGCTCGGGCTCGTGCTCGATCCGGTGCACTCCGTCGACCTGCGCGTCCAGGGAATGTACTCGTTCGGCACCGAGGACATCATGCTCGACACGCCCGCCGCGACCCAGCGGGCCCGCGCGGTCGCTGCGGTCGCCTCGCTCGGCTACACGTACCGCCGACGGCTGATGCCAGCGTGGCGGACGAACGTCATTGGCGGCTACCGCCGGTACACGGAGGCAGCGCGCGACCAGTGGAGCATCGCGGCCAACGCGTTTCATGCGATCGGCGCGACCGTCGAGGTCGGTCTCCAGTATCAGTTCCAGCGCCGCGACACCGCGATTCCCAGCTCGTTTGGCGATGACCAGGAACATTCGATCAAGCTCGCGTTGACCGGCAGCTTCGAGACCGTCTTTGGTCGGCTGTTCGACGAGCGCGACTCGCTGCTCAACACCGAAGGAAGGTATCTGCCATGACGACTCGAATGCGCTTTGCTTCCACGTTCACCGCGATCCTTGTCGTGGCGACTCTGTCGACCGCTTGCAAGCCCGGAAGTGGCAGTGGATCGACGATGAAGATGGGTGAGAGCTCGGGGTCAGCGACTGCCGAACCCGGGATGGGAAACATGGCGGTCGGTCAGCCTGACACGCGTGCGCCCACGGACCGAGATCCAAAGCTCAGTGCTCAGCTCCCACCCTGCTCGCCCGGGGCGGCCGGTCATGAAGCCGCACAACCGCCGATGCCAGATCATGGAGCCGCGAACCCGAGCGGAGCTGCGGACGCCGGGATGGCGGGGATGAAGCCCGATGACATGAAGGAGACCGGCGGGAAGATGAAGGACATGGGCGCGGCGATGAAAGCCATGGCCGCCAAGATGAATCACCCCGCCAAGGACGGTGACATGGCGGCGCAGCACGCCGCGATGATGATGAAGGGGGGCGAGATGATGGCGATGGCCGCGACGATGATGGAGAAAGCCGAGATGAAACCGATGGCCGGGAAGATGAAGAAGATGGGCGGCCAGATGAAGACGACCGGCGACAAGATGAAGAGCCCAGGCATGCCCGCAATGCCGGACAAGGCAGCAGATCCAGGCATGGCCATGGAGCCCGACGAGATGATGGAGATGGGCGGCGAGATGATGGAGATGGGCGGCGGGATGATGGAGATGGGCGGCGGGATGATGGGGATGGACGGGATGAAGATGGGCGGGATGAAGAAGGATCCGATGAAGAAGGGCGCGACGAAGAAGGATCCGATGAAGAAGGATTCGATGAAGAAGGATTCGATGAAGAAGGATCCGATGAAGGACGACAAGATGGGGATGCCCGGTCACATGTGAGGCGCACGCAAACCGCGCGATGCGCACGCGACCCGCGGTCCGCACGAACACTGCGAAGAGATCGACCCACGTCACCGCGAACCTGGAGATTCTTTATGCGCAACCCGATCCGAATCAGGCTTCTGCTACTGCTGATCCCCGCCAGTCTCGTGGCGTGTAAGAGCAGCGAACCATCGTCTACTACGTCGGCAGCGAAGTCCGTCGACGTAGCGATCTCACCGACCGGCGAAGCCCAGGTCACGCTGAAGGACGACCGGGGCCAGCTGGTGGCAGCCAACGGTGTCACGGGTGACGTCGAGTTCGCCGATGGTCAGGCGGTGTCCCTGACACCCGACGCTGACGGCAAGGTGCTGAGGGCGCCGATGGGCGCACACATGGAAGATGCGGGGCGCTGCATGGCAGATTTCCGCGTGAAGATGCGCGGCGGGGCCGAGCATACGACGCAGGTCGACCTGTGCCGTGCGCACGCGGGCCATGGCCACGGCAAGATGGGGCCTGGCACGCAAGGCGGGCCCGGCATGCGAGGCGGGCCCGGCATGCAAGGTGGCCCGGGCATGCAAGGTAGCTCTGGCATGCAGGGCGGCCATGGCTCGTCACACGAGTGAGCGCGTAGTCGATCCTGCGAATGACGCTGCGATTCGAGCGTGAGATGCAATCGCGTCCTGGCTCGATCGATGCAACTGACAACGTAAGGAGCAGATCATGGCAACGATGAAAGCGGCGGTATTCCTCGGTAAAGGGCAGATCAAGATCCGCGAGGTGCCGCGGCCCCAGCCGAAGGCCGGCGAAGCGCTGGTCAAGGTCACGTTGACCACGATCTGCGGCACCGACCTCCACATTCTCACCGCCGAGTATCCGGTGAAGAACGGGCTCGTCGTCGGCCACGAGCCTGTGGGTACAATCGAGGCGCTCGGCGACGGAGTTCATGGGTACAAGGTCGGCGATCGCGTCATCGTCGGTGCGATCACGCCATGCGGTCAGTGCCGGGCATGCCTGTCCGGCAGCTCGTCGCAGTGCGATCACGGCGGTGGCGGTTACGAAGCGCTCGGCGGCTGGCGGTTCGGCAACACGATCAACGGGTGCCAGGCGGAGTACGTCCTCGTGCCCGACGCGCAGGCGAACCTCGCGAAGATTCCCGACGAGCTGACCGACGAGGACGTCCTGCTGTGTACCGACATCATGTCGACCGGGTTCTCGGCCGCCGAGCGTGGTCACATCCGGATCGGCGACGCGGTCGTGGTGTTCGCGCAAGGTCCGATCGGCCTGTGCGCGACGGCTGGCGCCAAGCTCTCCGGTGCGTCGCTCGTGATCGGAGTCGACAGCGTGCCGCAGCGACTCGAGCTCGCAAAGAAGATGGGCGCCGACGTCGTGCTCAACTACAAGGAGCAGGATGTGGTCGCCGAGATCATGCGGCTTACCGGCGGCGGTGCGGACGTGACAATCGAGGCGCTCGGAACACAACCAACGTTCGAGAACGCGCTGCGCACGCTGCGCCCGGGTGGCACGCTGTCGAGCCTCGGCGTCTACTCGGGACACCTGACCATGCCGGTCGACGCGATCGGCGCGGGACTCGCCGAGAAGACGATCGTGACGACCCTGTGTCCCGGTGGTAAGGAGCGGATGCGGCGGCTGATGAACGTGGTGAAGGCAAAGCGCTTCCCGTTCCGCGAGATGATCACGCACTCGTTCAAGCTCGAGGAGATCGAGTCGGCGTACGAGCTGTTCGCGAACCAGCGTGACGGCGTCGTGAAGGTAGCGATTCGACCGTGAGGTCTCGATGAGCCTGCACACCTATCCCCACGAGCACGAAGGGCCCGATTGGTCGCCCCAAAAGGTCGCCCATAAAGGAGTGAGTAAGGACCCGGTCTGCGGCATGACTGTCGAGCAGACCACCGCCCATCGCACCCTCGATGAGGGTCGTGAGGTCCTGTTCTGCAGTACGCGGTGCAAGGAGCGCTTCCTCGCCGAACCTGCGAGGTATCGGCCCGCATCGGTTGTGAAGCCTGAGGGGGTTTCCGAGCCCACGACCGCAACGTCCGTGGCGCCAGGCACCGAGTACACCTGCCCGATGCACCCGCAGATCGTGCGCAGCGGTCCGGGAATCTGCCCGATCTGCGGGATGGCTCTCGAGCCACGCATGCCGACAGCAGAGCACGGACCCGACCCCGAGCTTCGCGACATGACGCGGCGGTTCTGGCTGGCAGCCGCGTTCACCCTCCCGTTGTTCATCATCGTGATGACGGAGATGGTCGGCGTCCCGGTTCTCAGCGGACGAACACGCGTCTGGGCGGAGCTCGCCCTCGCGACTCCGGTCTGCGTATGGTCCGCGTGGCCGTTCTACGTGAGGTTCACGCAGTCGCTGCGCAACCGTCACCTGAACATGTTCACGCTGATCGGCCTCGGGGTTGGCGTTGCGTATGGCTATAGCGTCGTGGCGGCGCTGGTACCCGGCGTGTTCCCAGCTTCATTCCTCAGACCCGACGGTACCGTCGCCACGTACTTCGAAGCAGCGGGCGTGATCGTGACGCTGATCCTCCTAGGCCAGGTCCTGGAGCTCCGCGCACGCAGCCAGACCGGTGCCGCGATTCGTAAGCTTCTCGGCATGGCTGCGACCTCCGCGCGACGGATCGCTGACGATGGAAGCGAGACCGACGTACCGCTCGACGCCGTCCAGGTCGGTGATCGCTTGCGGGTTCGTCCCGGCGAGAAGGTGCCGGTCGACGGCGTCGTGCTGGAGGGAACATCCTCGATCGATGAATCGATGGTGACGGGCGAACCAATTCCGGTCGAAAAGCAGATCAACGATCGCGTGATCGGCGCGACACTCAACGGCACGGGTGCGCTCGTCGTCCGGGCCGACAAGGTCGGTGCCGAGACATTGCTGTCACGCATCGTCGCCATGGTCGCCGATGCGCAGCGTAGCCGCGCGCCGATCCAGAAGCTCGCCGACCAGGTCGCGGGCTGGTTCGTGCCGGTCGTGATCGGCGTCGCGGTCGCGACCTTCGCCACCTGGTCCATCGTGGGACCGGAACCACGGATGGCGCATGCGATCATCAATGCGGTCGCCGTTCTGATCATCGCCTGTCCCTGCGCACTCGGCCTTGCGACACCGATGTCGATCATGGTCGCGACCGGACGGGGTGCTTCGCTCGGGATCTTGTTCCGCAATGCGGAGGCGATCGAGGTCCTTCGCAAGGTCGACACGCTGGTCGTCGACAAGACGGGTACCCTCACCGAGGGCAAGCCGCGGCTGGTATCGGTCGTTCCGGCTGGAGCCGTCGACGAGAACATGCTCCTACGGCTCGCTGCGAGCCTCGAGCGTGCGAGCGAGCATCCGCTCGCCGCGGCGATCGTGGCAGGCGCCACCGAGCGGAAGGTCACCCTCGTGGACGTCACTGGCTTCGAGTCGGTCACCGGCAAGGGCGTTCGCGGTCTGGTCGACGGCAAGAGGGTTGCGCTCGGCAACCGCGCCATGATGGAGGCCGTCGGCGTCGATCCATCCACGATCGTGGATCGCGCGGAGCTCCTACGAGCGGATGGACAGACGGTGATGTTTGTTGCTGTCGAGGGCGCACTCGCGGGCATGGTTGGCGTCGCGGATCCGATCAAGGCGACGACGCCGGAGGCGATCCGCACGCTCCACGCCGAGGGACTTCGGATCGTGATGATGACCGGCGACAGTAAGACCACGGCGCAGGCGGTCGCGAAGAAACTGGGTCTCGACGACGTCGTCGCGGAGGTTCTCCCGGATCAGAAGGCCGAACACGTCAGGCGCCTACAGGCGTCCGGTCGCATCGTCGCGATGGCCGGCGACGGCATCAACGATGCGCCCGCGCTCGCGCTGGCGCAGGTTGGCATCGCGATGGGCACCGGGACGGACGTCGCGATGGAGAGTGCCTCGGTCACGCTGGTCAAGGGTGACCTCCGAGGCATCGCGCGCGCGCGGCGCCTCTCGCGCCAGACGATGTCCAACATCAAGCAGAACTTGTTCTTCGCGTTCATCTACAACGTTGCCGGCGTACCGATCGCGGCAGGCGTGCTGTATCCGGTCACCGGATGGCTACTGTCACCGATGCTCGCTGCTCTCGCGATGAGCCTCAGCTCGGTCTCGGTGATCGGCAACGCCCTCCGGCTCAAACGAATCAAGCTGTCCACCGAATCTCAAGTGGAGCGCTCGTGAACGCGTCACATTGCCGGACCTACGGCCCTGCTGTGTTTGCGCTGTTGATCGCGAGCGCGTGCACGAAGTCCGAGGACGCGACGCCACTGCCATCGGCGCGCGAACAAGCTCAGGTCGTGCAGAACGCGCTCGCATTACCACCGAGCGCGCCGCCAACGCCGATCCAGCCCGCGGGCGACGCGATGCAGGTGGTTACCCCGAAAACGGCGCGAAGCTCTCCTGAGCCCGCATCCGTTGGCACGAGCTCGCCCGTGGTGCGCATGCTCGGATTGCCTCCCGCTGCGACGTCGACGTCCAAGCCACTGCCGCATGGCGGAGCCGCGCCACACCTATTTCACCTGGGTGCGGACAGCTTCTTCCTCGATCACGAAGAGCTAACGCCGACGGGCGAACAGCGCTCGATGCTCTCGGCCATCCGCGAGACCGCCGTGCTCGGCTACGCGACGACGCAGCGAAAGATCGATCAGGCGGAGCAAGAGCTCTGGGCGATCACATCGGCCGAGCATCCGTCTGCAAGTGGCGTCGAGGCCAAGCTCGCGGAGATCGCTCGCCTCTCGACCCGGCAGCGCATGGACTACATCCTTGCGATCGGCAAAGCAGTCGCGCACCTGACCGACGCGCAGAAAAAGATGCTGGCGATGCCTCCGATGAGCGCAGGAAGCGTGTCACCGCCAGGCGCCATGGGCAGTGGAACGAGCGCGCCGCCACCAATGCCGCCAGCACCTCCGGCTGCGAGCGGCAGCTCGGTGGACCCGACGCCTATGCCAGTCGAGCCGCCACCGGGAATGCCGATGGGAGCGAACGGCAGCGCGAAGCCCATGGGGCACATGTGATGCAACGTCGCGGCGCTGCGCTGTTGGTCGTGACTGCGATGGCGGTAGGGTCATTTCAAGCCCAAGGCGATCCAGCGCACCATCCGCCCGTCGGCTCGGCGGCGATGGGCAGCGCGGAGAACGCATTGATGGGCAGTGCGGCCAGCGCTTCGATGGGGAGTTCGACCAGCGCTCCGTCAGCGATGGGCTCCGGGGCTCCGGGACCCGGCGGCGGCATGGGCGGGATGATGGACGGAATGATGGCGCCGCCGTCAGCGCCCGGCTGCGTGGGGGGCGGCTGCGGCACTGCCGCTACGACTCCGATCTACCCATCCCTGATGACGCTTCCTGCACTTACTCCCGAGAAGCGTTCCGAGATCGATGCGCTGGCGTCCCAGCAGATCAACGAAGGCATGTCCTGTCTCGCGAAGGGCTCCGAGTCGCTGAACCACGCGACGCAAGCGGGAGACAGCGCGGCCATGCAGCAGGCGACGGGTGCGATGCGAGAGGGACTCGCGGTGCTCGAAGCAGGAATCGCAGCTCGCCGGGTTCTGTCTGAAGGCAAGTCGCCACGCAACCTCGCAATCGGTTGGTTCAGACGCGAGATGAACCTGGCGTCCCCGCCCGTCGGCGACCAGCCGCGAGCTCTCCACGGCGTCACGCCATTTCATCTCTTCACGATGCTGCTGCTGATCGCGTTCGCGCTCGCGATGGTCGCCATGTACTTCTTCAAGATGCGGCGCGCGGCAGCACTGTTTGGGCGGCTCGAGGCCAGCAAGGCCTCGCCGCCGCCCGGATCGGCGCCTCCGCTTGCCGGAGCACCTGGAGGCACCGCTCCCGCTACACCTGACGGAACACCTCCGCCACCAGGCGCGTCACCACCAGTGGGCACGTCTGGACCTCCCCCGCCGAGCTCCGCGCCCGACGCGAAATCAACCCCGCCTGAGGCATCCTCGCCTGAGAACAACGAATCACCGGCAGCGTTACCTTCGACCGGAGTCTCCGCGCCGGCCGCGACGAGCACGATACTAGTGAGGGCGAACTGGCGAGGGCACCTTCGAGTAGCGAGCATCGTCACCGAGACACCGAGCGTGAAGACATTTCGGCTCGTGCCTGAGGCCAGCGAGAGCTTGATGCCGTTCACCTTCGTGCCCGGTCAATTCCTGAACGTCGCGTTCTCGATCGGTGGCGCGCGCATGAACCGCTCGTACTCGATCTCATCGTCCCCGACGCAGCACGAGCACGTCGAGCTGACGGTGCGACGCGAGCCTCGGGGCGCGGTCTCGCGTCACATCGCGGATGTTCTGATCGTCGGCGACCGGATCGAGACCGGCGGGCCGGTCGGTCGCTTCACGTTCTCCGGAACCGAAGAGGACAGCATCGTCCTGATCGCCGGCGGCGTGGGCATCACGCCGATGATGAGCATCGCTCGCTACCTCACCGACCTCGAGTGGCCCGGAGATATCTTCCTGCTCTACGGGTGCCGGGCTCCGAGTGATTTTATTTTTCGGGACCAGCTCGCCTCGCTCGAGCACCGCAACCCGAAGCTGCACGTCACCGTCTCGATGACGGGCGCAGAGGGCACTGACTGGAGTGGCCTCCGCGGACGGCTCACGAAGGAGCTGCTAACAAACAGCGTCCCCGACCTCGCGTCGCGGAGGGTCCAGCTCTGTGGGCCGCCGTCGATGATGGAGGCGACCAAGGCGATCCTGATCGAGGTCGGCGTCTCGCCAGATCAGATCAAGACCGAGCTGTTCGGCGCCACCAAGCCCATCCCCGCTGCACCGGGAACCTCTGTGAAGCCGCCCGCCCCGGCGACGGGTCCGCAGGTCACGTTTTCCAAGAACACCAAGGCGGCGAAGATCCACGCCGGGCAGACCGTGCTCGAGCTGTCCGAGGAGCTCGGCATCGGGATCCAGAACTCCTGTCGAGTCGGCACCTGCGGGGTGTGCAAGGTGAGGCTGACCTCGGGCGAGGTGACGATGGCCGTCCAGGACGCGCTCGATCCCGACGACAAGCTCAACCACGTCATCCTCGCCTGCCAGGCCGTGCCGACCGGCGACATCGCGGTCGAGGCCTGAGCCGTGAAGGAGCGCGAACGCATCGTCGTCACTGGCGTCCTCGGCGTACTCGTGCTCGCGTGGCTCGGGTTCCTCGTTCATCGTTCACCCAGGTTCCCGGGCAGCGGACTCGGCTCGGCCTTCGGCATCGCCGGCGCCGCGCTCATGCTGGTCCCGCTCGCCTACCCGCTCATCAAGCGGACTCCTGTTCTCAACACGCGGTTCACACGGCACATCTCGATGAAGTCGCTGCTGCTCGTGCATGTCTACGCGGGCATCTTGGGTCCCGTGCTCGCGATCATTCACACCGGTCACAAGTTCGACAGCCTGCTAGGAATCAGCCTGACGGCCGTGATGCTGCTGGTCGTGGTGAACGGGTTCTCGGTCCGCTATCTGCTCACCTACGTCGGTCATGAGATCACCGACAAGCTGATGCTGCTGCAGACCGCACGAGGAGATCTCGACCATGCGTGGGGAGTGCTCGAGCGATCGGCGCCCACGCCGAGCAGTCTTCCGAGGTCGGCCGGTCCGCAAGCGGACGTCAGCCGGATTGCGGAGTCGGTGGCGGATCTCGAGTATGCGATCCGCACGCACGAGCTATTCAAGCGCTGGTTCCGACGATCGCTGACGCTGCACATCGTCCTCTCCGTTGCCTTCTACCTGCTCCTCGCACTTCACATCGGATCCGGCATCTATTTCGGCCTGCGGTGGATGCGATGAAGCAGTTCGCGCTCTGGCTCGCGTTGCTCCTTGCAGGCGTCGCTGCGGCATCGCTCGCCGTGGTGCACTTCGATCCCGCAGCCTCGGCCGTCGAGCAGTTCGTCAGCCCGGGTCCGCTATCGCCGAAGCACGCGTACCTCGCAAACCGATGTACGTCGTGCCACGAGCCGACCGTTGGCGTGACGGTCGTGAACTGCACTAGTTGCCACGCGAACGCCGAGCGCCTCCTCGGTCGTCAGCCGACCATGTTCCACGCGAGCATCCAGGAGTGCGCCTCGTGCCACGTCGAGCATCAGCGACAAAGCATCCGACCCCTCACGATGGACCACGTAGAGCTCGCGAAGATTGGCGCGCGGACGCTTTCCCGCGCATCACGCGGGGACCCCGACAGCGCCGTCACGCTCGCGTCGCTGGAGACGTGGCTCGACATTCGAAACCCCGATCAACTCGACACGACCTCCGCGCGCGAGGTCCTGAACTGCGCGGGATGCCATGATCGGAAGGACCCGCACTTCGATCGGTTCGGCAATGACTGTGCTCAGTGCCACGCGATGGAGTCGTGGCTCGTGCCCGGGTACCAGCACCCCTCCCCCACATCCAAGGAGTGCGTGCAGTGCCACAAGCCGCCTGCCAGCCATCTCATGGGGCACTTCTCGATGGTCTCGCAGAAGCTCGCCGGCAAGGAGCATGCACGCGTGGACGAGTGCTTCGAGTGCCACAACACGACGGGGTGGAACGACATCGTCGACGTCGGCTTCTCCAAGCACCACTGATGCGGGCCGAGACGATATGACCAAGACCGGTGACACTCGACTCGGGCCGACCACATCCGCGGCGGTGCTGCCCGCGCCTGCCGACTTCGCGGTCCTTCGTGGCCTGTCGCCGCGCACGCTTTGCGCGACCCTGCTTCGTATCCATGTTTCGCATCGTATTCACCTCTCGTGGGGAGTCCACGGGAGCGGGTCAATCCCAGTGCGCGCTCAGCGTTGTGCACGACGCCGGGTCGGAGGCCGAAGCTGTTCCCATCGTTCTGCGAGAAAGCAGACGAACGTGCCAGTCATGCGAAGCCCAAGTAGAGCGGCAGACGCTTCGGCGGAGGCAAGGTCGATGCTTCCGTGACCACTCCCCGGCGCGTTGCGCAACGTCCCAGAGTTCTGAAACATTTGTACGAGCTGGGTCGTCATGTGATTGAGCCGCTGGGGAATGATGTCGTTTTGGACGAGCAGCGGGACTAGTTGGCTTGTCTGCAGATTTTCTGGTGTGCTGTTCGGATCGACTCGCTTGATGATGACCTTCGCGGCCGACTCGAACGACTTCTGCGCGTTCACGAGCGCATCACCGAGGTCTCCCCTTGAGAAATGCATCCAAGCCTGGGCATAGTCACGCTGCGCGGACTCAAACTCGACTATGCGCGTGAGCTCGAACGTCCGGTCGACGATTTCGGTATGGAGATGCTTGTTGTCGACCAGAAATACCTGGAAGCCATCTCCAATGTCACGGAGCCGATACGCTGACAGATCGTCCGCGAGGACACTCTGGAAGATCGCGATGTCCTCGGGCTTTCGACGTCGCTTCCAGATGATGTTGACGGCGATCTCCACCAAACTCAAGAAGTGTTCCGTTGGTATGGACTCATTGCTTTCAACAGCATCGCCGAAGACTCGAATGATCTCGTAGTGGATCTCATCGACGAACGACTCACACTGTGAGTAAACGGTTCGTGCGACCGCCAGCGTGTTGATCTCTCGCATGATGCGCGTTCGCGCTTCGATGCTCACTACGCGACGTACAGGATCTCCTGCCTGCGCCTCCACCTTGACACGCTCGTGAAAGTATCGCGGACGGTCCCCCTCTAGATCGATCGCCATAGTGCGCCACGATCTAGCAGATGACCCCGACCTTGGCTCATCTTGCAGATCTCGCCAGTTGCCTCCTTGAACGAGAGCAGGAGGTTGAGCGCGGCCGTCAGACCGGTTCGCCGCACCAACCGCAGGTCGCTGGACCATTAGCTCCACCGATCGGATTTCGCTGGATCCGCTGGCCTCGATGTAGGCAGAAATCCATTCGCTGGCCGCACCTGCCGCAGAACATGCCCTTAACGGCAAGCCGGTCTGGACCGCGAAACTCGCCGTGAGAGCAGGGCCCTTTGGAGTCGTCCTTGGTCATCTCCCCACCCTAGAACTAACCTCTGACATCTCGCTGCCATTACACTGCCGCACGGACGCCGAACAAAGTCCGACAAACAAGGACGTGGCGGGACGCAATGTCGCTTGGTCACTGCAAGTACGTGATGCTGTTAGAAGTATCGACTTCGAATTCATGTTGGGATCGCTGCTTCTCGCCATCGCTTCTTCGAGGACCGAGACCGTTAGCTTCGATCGGAGCCATGGCCATCCACTCCATTGCATCGTCAACGCACTCCGTGGGTCGTGATTGCTTTCGCAAGGTGCGTGCGAGCTCTCGGAACCTTCCAGTCGCGAGCACCGGTGTATCGGGCGACGAGATAGCCTCGTGCGTCTACAAGGTACGTGTCGGGCAACGTCGACGCGCCGAACCGCCGATGCACATCTGTTCCGTCGGGCCGCACGACCCCGGACGGTATAGTCTCTCCAAAGAAGCGGCGCATCGTGTCCCAGTCGTCGTCGACGGAGACTGCGATCAGCTCGAACTCATGGGTGCGCGTCAGCTCGCCGGCCAGCGCGAGCAGACCAGGTAGTTCCTCACGGCATGGCACGCACCACGTGGCCCAGAAGTGGACCATCACGACCTTTCCGCGCAGCTGCGCCAAGCTGCCGGTGAGCTCGTCACTCCGCTCGAACGTGAGCTGTGGAGCATTCCGCGGCGTCAGCGTCTCCACGGCGAACGTGTTCGGCGACCTCGTGGTTCGCTCGCCGCTGACCCTGTACAGCAGGATCGCGGTGAGCTGTACGACAAGAAGCACCGCGATCCCGATCCACAGCTGGCGGCGACGGCCCGTCACGTCATCCCGGTCCTTCGAGTCTGGTCGCGAGCGGCAGCGGGGCGCTTCGTGATTTCCCGAACCACGCGTAGAGCACGGGTAGGACGAACAGGGTGAGCAACGTCGACGAGATGATGCCCCCGATCACGACCGTCGCCAGTGGTCGCTGGACCTCCGCGCCGATCCCGGTGTTGAGCGCCATCGGCACGAAGCCCAGGCTCGCGACGAGTGCCGTCATCAGCACGGGACGCAAACGGCGCTCCGCAGCCTGCCTCACCGCCTGCTCGACGGACAGACCCTCGACGAGTAGCGAACGGAACGTCGAGACCAGCACCATGTCGCCGAGCACGGCGACCCCGGAGAGCGCGACGAAGCCCACGCCGGCCGAGACGCTGAACGGGATGTCGCGGAGCCAGAGCGCGAACACGCCGCCGATTGCAGCGAACGGTACGCCCGTGAACACGCGCACGGCATCGAGCACGCGACCGTAGGTGAAGTACAGCAGGATGAAGATAAGAGCGAGCGCGAGCGGCACGACGACCATGAGGCGCTGCTTCGCCGCGGCAAGGTGCTCGAACTGGCCGCCGAACCGGACGTAGTAGCCCGGCGGCAACTCCACCTTCGCATCGATCTGGCGGCGCGCCTCGGCGACGAACGAGCCGATATCGCGGTCGCGTACATTCGCCTGGACCACAATACGCCGCTTGCCAAGCTCGCGCTGCACGGTGGACGGTCCCTCCACCGTCTTGATCGTGGCCAGGCGCGCGAGGGGGATCCGGTCCCCGTTCGCGGCGGTCACGAGGATCCGCCCGACCGCGACGGCGTCGGTGCGGTACATGTCCGCGATCCGCAGGGTGATCGGGAAGCGGCGGTCCCCGTCCTGGAGCTCTCCGATCTCGTAGCTGCCGAGGGCTCGGACCACTTCGAGCACCTCGGCCTTGGCGATGCCATGACGGGAGATTGCGTCCGAGTCGACCTGGATCTGGAGCACCGGCAGGCCGGTCACCTGTTCCGTCACGACATCGGCGGAACCGGGGATGGCCTTGAGCATGCGTTCGATCTCGGCGGCCTTGTCCTTGAGCACGTCGAAGTCATCGCCGAACAGCTTCACGCCGAGGTCCGAGCGGACGCCCGCGACCATCTCATTGACCCGCATCTCGATCGGCTGGGTCAGCAGGGCGCGCATCCCCGGCATCACCTCGAGCTCGCGCTGCATCTCGGCGACGAGCTCGTTTTGGGTTGCCGCGCGCTTCCATTCGCTCGTCGGTGTCAGCGCGACGAACACGTCGGAGAGCTCGAGACCCATCGGATCGGTTGCGATCTCGGCGCTGCCGGTGCGCGTCCATACGCGCTCGACCTCGTCCGGGAACTTCTCGAGCAACGCGCGCTCGATCCGCAGTCCGTAGCGAACGGACTCGTCGAGCGACACCGAGGCAAGGCGGACAGTGTTGATGACGATCGTCCCCTCGTTCAGCCGAGGCACGAACTCGGAGCCGAGCTGCGTCGCGAGGAACACGGCATTGCCGAGCAGCACGACGGCGACGCCCACCACAATCCAGCGCGCTCGCAGCGCAGCCTCCAGCGCGGGCCGGTACACTCGCTTGATCGCGCGCACGACGATGTTCTCGCGGTGAGTCGTACGCTTCGACAGCAGCAGGCTCGCCAGGACCGGGACGAGCGTCAGTGACATGATCATCGAGCCGAGCAGCGCGAAGATCACGGTCAGCGCCATCGGGCGAAACAGCTTTCCCTCGATGCCTTCGAGCGCCAGGATCGGGAGGTACACGATCATGATAATCAGCTCGCCGAACATCGTCGGTCGGCGGACCTCGAGCGCCGCGTCGCGGACCACGTCGATCGTGGACCGCCTGCCGTTGTTTTCGCCAAGCCGCGTGACCGCGTTCTCGACCATGATCACCGAGCTGTCGACGACCAGCCCGAAATCGATCGCGCCGAGGCTCATCAAGCTGCCGGCGATGCCGGCGCGGGTCATCAGATCGAACGCGAACAGCATCGAGAGCGGGATCGCGGACGCGACGATCAGCCCGGCGCGCAGGTTGCCGAGGAAGATGAACAGCACGGCGATCACGAGCACCGCGCCTTCGAGCAGGTTCGTGCGCACGGTCGTCAGCACACGATCGACCAGCGTCGTCCGCTCGTAGACCGGAGCGACCGTGACCCCGCTCGGTAGCGACTTGCGGATCTCGTCGAGCCGCGCTGCGAGCCGGGCCGTCACCGCGTGGCTGTTCTCGCCCATCAACATGAAGCCGAGCCCCAGCACGACCTCACCCTTGCCGTCCGCGGTCACCGCACCTCGGCGGATCTCCCGGCCCTCGACGACGGTAGCCACATCTCGGATCCGGATCGGCACGCCGGCCTTGGCGGTCACGACGATGTCTTCGATCTCGGACTTCTTCGTGATCATCCCGATGCCCTGCACGAGCGTGGACTCGCCGGCCTCCTCGATCGCACCCCCGCCCACGTTCTCGTTGTTGCGCTCGAGGGCGGTCACGAGGTCCGCCAGGGACAGGCCGCGCGTCTGAAGCGTCGCCGGATCGATCACGACCTGGTACTGGAGCTCGTCACCGCCCCAGGAGTTCACCTCGGCGACGCCGGGCACGGACGCGAGTTGTGGGCGGATGATCCAGTCCTGGATGGTGCGCAGCTCCGCGGCGCTCTGGCCCTCGCCTGAGACGTAGTGGAACACCTCGCCGAGGCCAGTCGCGACCGGGCCGAGCTTGGGCCGGTCGACGCCGCGAGGGAGCTCCACGGCGTCGATCCGTTCCTTGACGACCTGGCGGGCAAAGTAGATGTCCGTGCCGTCCTCGAACGTCACGGTCACCTGCGACAGGCCGAACTTCGAGATCGAGCGCACCTCCTCGAGCCCGGGCAGGCCGGAGATCGCTTGCTCGACCCGCGCCGTGATCTGCCGCTCCGTCTCGAGGGGGGACAGCGACGCCGCGACCGTGTTGACCTGCACCATCACCGGGGTCGTATCCGGGAAGGCATCGATCGGTAGTCGCTGGAATGCGAGCACGCCCGCGATGACGATGCCGCACCATGCGAGCACCACGATCAAACGATGCTTCAAGGACCAGGTGATGACAGCGTTCAACATGGGGTTATTCGCAGCAGCCGGCGCCGATGCTGCCCTTGAGGGTCTCGGTCTTGAGCACGAAGCTGCCCTCGGTAACGACCTCCTCGCCGGCCTTGATGCCTTGCGTGATCTCCACGCGCGAGCCCTCGCGCATGCCGGTCTTGACCCGGCGTGACTCGTACTCGCCCTCGGCGAGCTTCACGAACACGAGATCAATGTTCTCGACGCGCTGCACCGCCATGCGTGGAACGTCGACTGTCGCTTCGGTGTCGCCGAGCGCGATCCGCGCGCGTCCGAACATGTTCGCGCGCAGCGATCCGTCCGGGTTCGCAAGAGTGACGCGTGCCTTGGTCGTCCGCGTCTCGCGATCGACATCTGGGGCGACGTAGTCGATCGCTCCCTTGAACTCGGAGCCGGGCAGGGCGTCCACAGTCACGACCACCTCCTGGCCGACGCGTACCCGGCGGAGCTCGGTTTCGGGAATCTCGATCTCGGCGCGCATCGAGCTCGTGTCGACGATCTCGAACAGCACCTGGTCATCCGAGTCCACCATGTGTCCGATCGTGATGTTGCGCTTGGTGACCACGCCCGCGATCGGTGCGGTGACGACGTAGCCGTTGGCGCCTGCACCCGTGCCGACCATGCCGACAGAAGCACCCGCTGCGCTCTGCTCGGCCTTCGCCGCATCGAGCTCCTGCTGTGCCGCGAGGACTTCCTTCTGTGCGGCGAGGCCCTGCTTCTGCAGCTGCTTCTCGCGGTCGAAGCTCGCCTGCGCCACTGCGACGCGCGAACCCGCGGCGCGCATACGCGATCGATCTGCGCCCACGGCTGCGCTCTCGATGATCGCGATCGGCGTGTTGGCCTTGACGGTCGTCCCGACGTCGACCTTGACTGCGCGGACCACACCGGCGGCGCGTGCGTTGACTTGGGCCCACTTCGTCGCGTCGTACGCGATCGTCGCGAGCGCTTCGAAGCGCGCTCCACCGGGACGGCGCTCGGCCCTGATCGTCTTGATCCCCGCGAGGCGTGCGGTGTCCTGGGTCTTTAGCCGGACTTTAGTGCCGTCCGGTGGTGCCGCGTCCGCTGCGACGTTGGCGGCGGGGCGCCCCCCACGCTCGGGGTGATGGATCGGGCACACGGACATCGGAAAGCCGTGCTCCTCGCAGAAGTCGCCCTTCGCCTTGAACACCGGGATCAGCTTCGGGTTGCACTTCGTGCAGATCGCTTCGAGGACCCCGTGCTCTTCACACATGGCCTCGGACGATGCGGCAGCCTTCGGCTCCGCTTCTTTCGAGCTCTTGCTGTCCTTGGTACCGCACGAAGCAGCAACGACAAGGACAAGCATTACGAGGAGGTGGCGGCGCATGATCACTTCTTGGGAGGACGGACGATCTTGAGATCCGGGTTGCACTTGAGGCACTGCGATTCCGGGAGCCCGTGCTCCTCGCACCAGTCGTTGGTCGCCTTGAACGCGGCGGTGAGATCGGGATTGCACCGAGTGCACTGCGATTCAGGAACGGCGTGCTCTGCGCACCAGTCTTCGTGCGATCCGGGGACGACATCGGTCGGTGCATGTGCGGCGCCGGCGGTCTCCGTCTTTGTCGGCTTGGTCTCGGAGGTTGGTTTCGTCTTGTCGCCGCCTTTGTCGCAACCGGCGGCGCCGAGTACGAACAAGAGGGCGAGGATCCAGCTCGTGATGAGAATCTTCATGGGTCTCCGTGGTTGATGATTTACGGACCAGGGTCGGTGCCGCGGGCGATCCACAGATCGACCGCTGCGAAGGCCGCATCGAGCAACCGATCCAGGTGTTCGCGGCGCGTATCGAGAGCTTCACGACGAATGAGGAGCAGAGAGCCAAGGTCGATCTTGCCGGCGCGATAGCTCGCAGCAGCAGCTGTCTCGTTCTCGAGTGAGAGTGGGACCGCGTCGGTCTCGAGGATGCGGGCGGCGGTGATCGCGGAAGCGTAGGTGTTACGCGCGCCGCTCACTTCAGTGCCAACCCATGCCGTTCGAGTCGCCAGCTCGGCCGCGGCGCGATTGGCCCGCGCGCGCGCGCGTGCCTCGTCGCCTTGTCCGCGCTCGACCAGGGGGATCGCGATCGCGATCCCCCCGAGCACGATATCGGTATCGCGCTCGTGTTCGTACGTGAAACGAACATCGAGGCTCGGCCAGCGCCCGGATCGCGCGACGGTTGCTTCCGACTGCGCGAGCTGGACTTCTTCGGCCACCGCGCGCAAATCGGCGCGCGTGCCGGCCTTCGCTACGGCGATATCGAGAAACGAACGGTCACCGAGCTCGCCTACGATGGACACGCTGGACAAGCCGAGCGTGACTGCGAGCTTGCCCCGCGCGCGGGTCTGCTCGCTCTGCGCGGCAGCCACTCCGCTCTTCGCACGTGCGACCTCACCCCGCGCGAGGTTGACCTCGAACTCGGCGACATCGCCTGCGCGGTTTCGTTGCCGCGCTGTCGCCTCGGCGGACTCGGCGAGCCGGACCCGTTCTTCGGCAAGCGCGTATCGACGGTCGGCATACAGGGCCTGGTAGTAGGTGGTGACCGCGATCCCGATCGTCAGGCGTTCAGCGTCACGTGCGAGGTGCTGTTCGCGCCGGATCTCGGCCTCGACAAGGCTCACGCGCTTGTCGCGCCGGCCTCCAAGATCGAGAGGAACGGACAACGACGCCTGCGCATCCGTCGACCTTCCATCGGACCACCGCGGGCCGACGTCCGCTTCGAGCACGGGATTGCGAGTCGCGAACCGGCTGGCACCGACCAGACCGGCGCGTGCTTCCTCGGTGCGTGCACGCGCGATCACCGTTGCCGGAGCCTGCGTTCGCGCGAGCTCGACGACACGTCCCAGCGACAGGGGTGGGCCTTCGGCCAGCGCCGAGGACACACCTGTGCAGACCACGAGTAGACAGACAAACCAGCGATGGGACATGGCACCTCATCCTCGCGACGACACACCTGCGAACAGGTGATCGCCACGCCCGCGCATGCGGGTGACCTAGACGGATCGAAAATCGACGGCTAGCAGGACAGGCGCGGTGGGTGAAAGACACCGCGGCCGGGTGGTCCGAGCGGCAGCTGAGAGCTGCCCTCGATCGTCATCTGATGACGGACGGTTTCATGGGTCGAGCGGGCGAGTGCGACGGTTGGGATCGCGAACGCAGGCGAACACGCGCACGCATGGCACAACGGCGGACAGTGATCGCCCCGGCCTTCAGGCTTGCCTTCGTCCGGGTCGCCCGCACCGTCCGCGCAGCAGTCATCGGTCTCGCCGTAGCTCGACGCGATCGCCGACGACAGACCCGACGCGGAGAGCGCAAGAACCACGACCAGCAGGCTGAACAGAGACCGGGCCAACAGGTCATGTATAGCCCCTAGGTAGGTCGGGCTGCAACCGAGCATTCGGCGGCCGTCGCTGTGGTCGGTGAAATCACACGACCCGGGCTACGGGCAGGGACGATTACGTAGCCCTCGGATCGAAGCGCAGGATGCGCAGTCCATTCGCGGCGACGAGGAGACTCGCTCCCATGTCTGCGAACACCGCCATCCACAAGGTTGCGACCCCTACGAGCGCGAGCGCGAAGAAAACGACCTTGATGCCGATCGAGAGTGCGATGTTGACCTTGAGCGTCGTGCTCGTGCGGCGACTCAACGTGACAAGCTCGGGAACTCCGCGCAGGTCATCCTTCATCAGCGCAACGTCGGCGGTCTCGAGTGCCGTGTCGGTCCCAGCCGCTCCCATCGCGAAGCCGATCGACGCGCGCGCGAGTGCTGGTGCGTCGTTGACGCCGTCTCCGACCATCGCGACTGTGCCGTGCTGGTTGACGAGTCGGTCGATCGTCGCGAGCTTGTCCTCGGGCAAGAGGTCCGCCTCGACCTGATCGATCCCGACGCGAGCCGCCACGGCTTTGGCGGTGGTCGCGTTGTCGCCGGTGAGCATCACGATCTTGATCCCGTGTCCGTGCAGCGCACGGACGGCGTCGACGCTGGTGGACCGTACGACATCGGCGACGGCGAGCACTCCGAGCACCTTGGCCACCGGTGCACGTGCCCAGACGACCATGATCGAGCTGCCGCCGGCCTCGAGCTTCGCGAGCTCGCGCTCCACGTCTGCGTTGCACACGCCTTGCTCCTCTGCGAGGCGGTGGCTGCCGATCGTGATCGGTCTGCCGCCAACCGTGCCCTCGAGCCCCTTGCCGACAATGTTGCGGGAATCGCTCACGGGCAACAGCTCGCCCGTCCAGCCTCGAACGACGGCCAGCGCAAGCGGATGCGTCGATGTCGACTCGAGGGACGCGGCGATCTGAAGCAGCTGATCCTTGGTGCTGCCGAACAACGGGACGGCGTCGATGAGCGCTGGCTTTCCCTCCGTGAGCGTGCCGGTCTTGTCGACCGCAAGCATGCGGATGTTGCGCGCGTTCTCGAGGTGAACGCCCCCCTTTACGAGGATGCCGCGCCGCGCAGCGGCAGCGAGCGCCGAGACGATCGTCACGGGCGTCGAGATCACGAGCGCGCACGGACAGGCGATCACCAAGAGCACGAGCGCCTTGTACAGCCAGGGCCGGAACAAGGCGTCGGTGAGCAGCGGCGGCCCAACGGCTATGCCGATCGCGAGCAGGACCACGATCGGCGTGTACCAGCGCGCAAAGCGATCGACGAACCGCTCCGTCGGCGCCTTCTGGCTCTGCGCCTCACGGATCGTGCGGCCGATGCGCGCGAGGGTCGAGTCACCTTGACCAGCGGTGACCTCGATCTCGATCACGCCTTGCTGATTGATCGTTCCGGCGAACACCGGATCGCCCGGGACCTTGTCGACGGGAATCGACTCGCCTGTGATCGGGGCCTGGTCGATGGCGGTCGAGCCGCGGAGGATCTTGCCGTCGAGTGGGACGCGGTCACCCGGGAGCACCTGGACGACATCGCCCGGGTTCACTTCGCCGGCCGGAACCTCGGTCCAGGCCGCGTTCCGCTGAACACGCGCTGTTTCCGGCGTGAGCGCCATCAGACTCCGGATCGCGTCGCGTGCACGGTCGACAGATCGAGACTCGATCAGCTCTGCGACCGCGAACAGGAACGTGACCATCGCCGCTTCGGGCCATTGACCGATCACCATCGCGCCGATCACCGCGATCGTCATGAGCAGGTTGATGTTGAGCGTGAGGGTTCGTGCCGCTACGAGGCCCTTGCGAAACGTCGTCGGTCCGCAGAGCACGATGCACAGTACGGACAGCGAGATCACCTGCCAGGAGCTCTCGGAGAATGCGGTCCACGCGAGGATCTCCGCCGCGAGTGCGGAGGTGCCCGCGAGCCCGAGGCGCCATGCACCGCGGAGCCAGGCGGACCCGCCCGCGAGGCTGGGGCGATCGTGCTCGCTGGCGCGAGGCGAGATGGATCCGGTGCCGGCCTTCCCGTCATCTGGGTCCAGCGGCTTCGGCTTCATGCCGATGTCGCGGAGCGCGTCCTCGACGGCGGCGGCGGCACCCTCGCGGTGCCGGACGGTGACGACCCGGTCGAGTAGATCGAAGTCGATGCCTTCGACCTCGGACAGCCGGTCGAGGCGATTCGCGATGATGTCCTTCTCCGTGGAGCAATCCATCGCGGGAACGTGGAAGCGCGTTGTACTCATCAGGACTTCTCTTCCTCAGGCGTGGGCGCCGGGGGCGCGGGTTCGAGTGTGCCCATCCGGACGTTGCGGCGCTCGCGCCGTCCGTAGACCCACGAGTAGATCGTCGGCAACACGAGCAGGGTGAGCAGCGTGGACGTGATGATTCCGCCGATCACCACCGTCGCGAGCGGCCGCTGCACCTCCGCGCCGGCACCACTCGCCATCGCCATCGGAATGAACCCGAGAGACGCGACAAGGGCAGTCATCAGCACGGGGCGAAGTCGCTGCTGCGCGATATCGAGTGCGGCACGCTCCGCCGTCGCGCCATCCTCACGCCGCTTCTGTACTGACCCCATCAGTACGAGGCCGTTGAGTACAGCGACGCCGAACAGCGCGATGAACCCGACGCCTGCGGAGATCGAAAGTGGCAGGCCACGCACGTACAGCGCCACGACTCCACCGATCGTGGCGAACGGAACGTTGAGGTAGATCAGCAATCCGAGCCCGAGGGAGTTGAAGCTCATGTAGAGGAGGACGAGGATCAGGCCCAGCGCAAGCGGTACGACGATCAGCAGCCGCTGGCTCGCCGCGGCGAGGTTCTCGAACTGTCCGCCCCAGTCGACGTAGTACCCACCGGGGACTACGTCAGCCTCTTCGAGCGCGGCCTCTGCCGCGGAGACGAACGACGCGAGGTCGCGACCTCGAACGTTGAGCTCGATCGTCACGCGCCGCCGCCCCTGCTCGTGGCTGATCTGCGCAGGTCCATCCTCGATCCGGATGTCGGCGACCTGTTCGAGCGGCACGCGTTCGCCGCTGGGTGCTCGCACGAGCAGGCGCTTCACGGCTTCCACGCTCGTGCGTGCTTCGGGAGCGAACCTCACTTGGAGTGCGAAGCGGCGCGATCCCTCGAGCACCACGCCGACCTCTCGACCGCCCATCGTAGACACGACATCCAGCACGTCCGCAGCATTGAGCCCGTAGCGGGCGATCGCGCGCCGATCGACGAGGACACGGAGCACGGGTAGACCGGCCGTCTGTTCCGCCTTGACCTCGGCTGCGCCGGGCACCTTCGAGAGCACACCGACGATCTTTGCAGCGACCTTGTTGAGCGTCGCGAGGTCATCGCCGAATACCTTCACGGCGACCTCGGAGCGCACGCCCGAGATCAGCTCGGCGACGCGGAGCTCGATCGGCTGCGAGTAGCTGAAGATCGTGCCCGGGAGTCGGGATTGTAGTCGCTCGTCGAACTTGGCCACCAGGCCCTCGCGATCGCTCGCGGTCGTCCAGTCATCGTGCGGCTTCAGCATGATGAACACGTCGGAGATCTCGACCCCCATCGGATCGGTGGCGATCTCAGCTCGCCCGGTCTTGGACACCACTGTGGTGACCTCCGGGAACTCGCGAAGCACCTTCTCCATCTCGGTGGTCTGGCGGACTGACTCCTCGAGGGAGACGCTCGGCGGCCTCCACGCCTGGAGCGCGATCGCGCCCTCGTCGAGCGTCGGCACGAACTCAGCGCCGAGCCGGGTTGCGAGGACGCCGCTGCCAGCGAGCGCGATCACCGCGACGATCGCCGTGATCACCGGGTGGCGCATCGTGAGGCAGAGGCTCGGCTCGAACACCTTGCGTGCCCCGGCCACGAGGAAGCTATCCTTCTCCGACATCTTGCGCGGAAGAAGGATCGACGCGAGGGCGGGGACGAACGTGAACGCCAGCACCAGCGCGCCGCCCAGTGCCAGCAGCACGGTGATCGCCATCGGGCGGAACATCTTTCCCTCGATCCCGAGCAGCGCCAGGATCGGGAGGTAGACGATCGATATGATCAAGACGCCGAACAGGGTTGCTCGGCGGACCTCCGCAGACGCCTCCACGACAGTCGCTGCGCGTTCATCTCGCGTCAACGGTCTGCCGAGATGATGCGACTTCTCGGCGATCAGTCGGATCGAGTTCTCGATCAGGATCACGGCTCCATCGACGATCAGCCCGAAGTCGAGGGCGCCGAGCGACATCAGATTGCCCGAGACTCCGAGCTGGTTCATTCCGATGAACGCGAACAGCATCGCGAGGGGAATCACACTGGCAACAACAAGGCCCGCGCGCAGGTTTCGCAGCATGACGAACAGGATCACGATCACGAGGAGTCCGCCCTCGATCAGGCTCTTCGCGACGGTACCGATCGTTTTCTCGACCAGCTCCGTCCTGTCGTAGAACACCTCGATCTTGACGCCCAACTTGGCGAGGCTCGGCTGGAGTCGCTCGACCTCGTCCTTGAGCTCCGAGACGACGGTCCGCGAGTTCGCCCCCATCAGCATCATCGCGATACCCGTCACAACCTCGCCACGACCGTCACGGGTCACGGCACCCTGGCGCACCATCGGTGCGAATCGGACGTCGGCGATGTTGCGGATGAAGATCGGTGTGCCGTCGTCGTCCTTGGTGAGGACTACGCTCGAGATGTCCTCGAGCGTAGTGATCAGGCCCTCGCCGCGGACCAGATACTGCTCTCCCGCACGCTCGATGTATGCGCCACCGGCGTTGGCGTTGTTCCGTTCGAGCGCTGTGATCACGTCGTCGATCGAGATGTCGTGACGCGTGAGATCCTCCGGTCGGACCTGCACTTCGTAGGTCTTGAGCTCGCCGCCGAACGCGTTGACTTCGATGACGCCGGGGACGGTGCGGAGGCGCGGTGCGATTTCCCATTCGAGGATCGAGCGGAGCTCCATCGGCGTCTTGCCTTCGCCGCGGACCTCGAACTGGTAGATCTCGCCGAGGCCGGTCGAGATTGGCCCCATCTCGGGATCTCCATAGCCCTCAGGGATCGATTCTCGCGCTTGCTGGAGGCGCTCACCGATCAGCTGACGCGCAAAGTAGATGTCGGTGCCGTCCTCGAACACGACCGTGACCGCGGACAACCCGAACTTCGATGTCGAGCGCACCTCCTCGAGTCCTGGTAATCCGCTCATCGCGAGCTCGACCGGCGTGCTGATGAACTTCTCGACCTCTTCGGGGCCGAGCGCGGGGGCCTTGGTCAGGATCTGGACCTGGACGTTCGTCACGTCCGGGACTGCATCGACCGGTAACCTGCGCATCGCATCGAGGCCGGCGGCCACGAGCACGAGCGAGAGGATGATCACGATAATGCGATTGGCGACGGACCAGCGAATGATGTTTTCCAGCATGGTCAGTTCCTAGTGGCTGTGGCCGCTCTCTCCGAGCGACTCCTTGCCGAGCTCGGACTTGAGGACGAACGAGCCCGAGATCACGACATGCTCACCTGCCGTGAGGCCGGATTCGATCGCGACGCTGTTCTGGGCTTCGTGGCCCGTCTTGACCGGGCGTGGAACAAACTCACCGGGTTCATCACCGGGCACGAACACGACCGTGCCTTGTGGTGTGCGTTGCACGGCGGAGACGGGGACGAACAGGTGCTCGTGCTCGTCGCCGTTTGTGTCGGCGAGCGAGACGCGAGCGAACATGCCCGGCTTGAGCCGGCCGTTAGGATTCGCCAGCGCGATCCGAACTTTCACTGCCCGGCTGCGCGGTTCGACCACCGCGCCGATGTAGCCGACCTTGCCGGTGAACTTCTCGGTCGGATACGCCGTGACGGTCACGGTCACGTTCTGTCCGAGCGCGATCTGCGAGATATCGCGCTCGAAAACATCGACCTGCAGCCAGACCTCGATGAGGTCCATGATCAGGAACAGCGTGTTCTCGGGGTTGACCATCTCTCCCAGCGTCACCGGCCGCTCGACGACCACGCCCGCGATGGGCGACATCGCTCCGAACGTAGATGTGAAGTGCGCGACCTTGTCAGGCAGCTGCGAGTCGCTGACGCCGAGCGCGTGAAGTCGGTTCTCCGCCGCCTGCAACTCTGCCGAGGTTCGTACGGCTTCGGCTTGTGCCTTCCGCCACTCGACCTCCGCGCTGATCTTGCGTTCGAATAGCAGCCTCTCGCGGGTCGCGTTCTCCCGGGCGAGCCGGGCTGCAGCGGAAGCGGACACATAGTCGGCCTTCGATTTGCCGAGCTCGGGCGACTCGACGATCGCAAGGGTCTGCCCCTTCTTGACCACGTCGCCGACTGACGCCTTGAGCGCGGTGACTCGCCCGGGCACGCGCACACCGACGCGAGCCTGCCGATCATCGGCCGCGCCGATCTGTCCATTCGCTTCGAGCACGGCGGTTTCCTTCCGGATCTCGACCTTCGCGATCTGGATGTTCGCGGCCTTGATCTGCTCCGGGCGGAGATGGATGACGCCGCCCTCGTGGCGGCCCTTCTCGTCGCGGTCCTTCTCGCTTTTTTCGTCGTGGCCCTTCTCTCCGTCTTCGTGGCCCTTCTCGTCGTGGCTGGTTTCCTCCTTGTCTGCGCTCTTCGCGTCGCCCTTGCATGCCGCGAGCTTGGCGAGCACCAGGAAGGCGATCCAATGCATGGTTCTCATGGCTTTGACTCCAGCGAACGACCGAGCGCAACCTCGAGAGCTGCACGGCTCTCGACGGCTTCCGCGACGGCATCGAGATAGGTGAGTTGTGATTCGACGAGATCTCGTCGGACGGCGTTGAGCTCGAGCAGACCGAGCTTGCCGGCGGCCATCGTCTCCCTGGCCAGCTCGAGATTCTCGGCGAGCGTGCCGACCACCTGCTGATCGAACGCGGCGACCGCCTCGGTGGCAGCGCGATACCGTCGAGCCCCGGTTCGCACTTCGCGCTCGACGTCGCGCCGCATCGCTTCAGTCTCGATCGTTACGCGGCGCTGTGCTGCGCGCGCCGACCGCCGGTTCCCTTGGTTGCGGTTCCACAGGGGGATCTCGACGCGTAAACCGACGATCACGGCGTTCGTGTCTTCGACGGCCGACCGGACCCACGAGACTGAGAGCTCCGGATCTGGAACCGCGAGGGAGTCCGCGAGATCCACCTGCGCTCCTCGAGCGATGCGTACACGCTCGGCAGCGGCGAGATCGCGCCGCGCCGCGAGCGCTGCGCCGACGAGTTGATCCTCGGTTCTCGCGACGCTGGGAAACGTCGGCAAGGATCCGGACGGTTCGAGGTCTGCACCCACGATCCCGAGCACATCGCCGAGCGCTTGCCGCGCAAGCAGAACTTCCCGTTCGGCGGCCTTCGTGGACGCGACGGCTCGACCGAGACCGGCGGCGGCAACGTTGACCTCGGTCTGCGTCGCAGCGCCCAGGCTCAAGCGTTCCGTGGCGGCGGCGCGGAGCTCGCGCGCGGTGACCTCGTTGGCTCTCGTGACCTTGACGCGTTCGCCAGCGACGAGCGCTATCTCGAACGCACGACGAACCTCCGCGAGAAGCTCGGCACGTGTAGCTGTCAGGGTCTCGCTGGCGGCATCGCGTTCGGCCGTGGCGGCTCGCCGTCGAGCGCCCCGCTTCCCCCCGAGCTCGATCGGCTGGTTGATTCCGATATCGATCTCATAGAGCGTTCCGCCGGGACCAAACGAGGGCCCGCCCGAGACACCGATCGACGGGTTGTACGTGTACGCCCCCGCTTGTTCTACGTTGCCACGCGCTTCGTCGACGAACGCAGCCGCCGCCCCGAGGGCAGGGCTGCGCTCGGCGGCATCGAAGGCTTCTGTCAGGGTGATGGGTCGTGCGTCAGCTAGGGGATGCTGGATGATGAAAGCGAAGAACGCCGCGCCGAGCGCGGGACGTAATCCGACCATGGAACGCTCCGATGGTGATGGGGCTGACCCTGTACGAACGACGTCGGGATCGGCATCGCCGATCGCCGGTGTCATGCGCACGCGGACACCCGAGACCCGGAGGGTCGTCGGGCGTGGTCGGGAGGATCAACCGATCGGCGGACGGAGCGGAGGCGGCTCGTTCGTGCGGTCGCTAGCGGTCTTCAGCGCAGGTTGCTTGAGCTGCGTGATGGCACGCGGTGCATGGACGTTCGCGACGCGCAGCGAGGTCTGTGCCGACATCTGTGTATGGCAGTCGCAGTGGTGAGCGAGCGGGGTGCACGTGTGCTCGCTGCAGCCCTGCTCCGCCACGAGCTCTTCGTGGTGCGGAAGGTCACCGTGCGCGATCACGTGCAACGTGGTCTCGATCACTTCCGCCATCCCGGGGGTGACCGAGAGCAGGAGCGCGACGGCGACCAGAAACCTCACCCCTTGGTGCTACTGTGGTGGGTCGGGCGTGTCAAGGCACACGGCTGCAGGGAACCTTGTCGCCGTATCCACAAGTCGTCTCGCGGGCTCACGAAGTGGTACTTGGGCACGCCGACCGCGGTGGCTGGCCCCTCCTACAAAGCGTCACGCGGATAGAATGCCGCGTGATGTGTCGCTTTCGATTCGCGGTCGCGGTCGCTTTGGTGGGATCCGGAGGCTCGAGACCGGTAGCGCCCGGGCCGGTCCGGGTGCCGTCGCTGAGGATCCTGTTCGTGTGCGATCACCCATCACGACGCCCGATGCGATGAGCGACCAGGACTACTGGGAGCGCCACGCGAAGCGCTACGACAGGTCAACGCGGTTTCTATCGCGCCCCGTGCCTCGGATGCTCGAGCTCAGCGTCGGGGCCGTGAAGGGCAAGGCGCGCGTGCTCGAGGTCGCCGCCGGCACCGGTCTGATCACCGCGGCGATCGCGCCCGTGGTCACCGAGCTTGTCGCGACCGACTACGCGCAGGCGATGGTCGCTCGGCTCGAGACGCGCGTTCGCGAGCTTCGCTTGCCGAACGTGGTCGCGCAGGCAGACATCTACGAGCTTCGCTTTGCCGATGCGAGCTTCGACGCCGTCGTCGCTGCAAACGTGCTCCACTTGGTGCCTGATCTTGAGCGTGCGTTCGCAAGCCTGCGTCGCGTACTGCGGCCGGGCGGGCTCTTGATCGCACCGACGTATCTGCACCGCGAGACGCTCGGCGCATCGATTCTGTCCAGACTGTTCGCGCTGACAGGCTTTCCGGGTAAGCGGCGGTTCACGCGGCAGGCCCTCGCGGATGCGATCGAAGGCGCTGGCTTCACGATCGTTAGGGCCGAGACGAGCGCAGGTCCGTTTCCAATCGGATACGCCGAATCGCTCGCGCGATGACGGCCTCGGAGACCTGCGCCACCGAAGTCGTGTTGGAAGTGGACGGCAAGAAGATCGTGAAGGACCTCCCGCTGAACAAGACTGTCGATTCGACCCTGACGTTCTCAAAGCGAGGGACCTTCTCGTATGCGTGCGCCATGGACATGGTCCGGGGATCGATCATCGTCGAGTGATCTCGGGCACCGCAGTCCTGGAATCGACGCCGCAGTCGAACTCTCAAACCGCAGTTCAAGTCAGCGTGACGCCCGTAAGAAAAGAAATTGTGAAATCGGTGAACGTCATCTTCGGGGCCAAAGATCGGCCATTCCAGCGCGAGCCGGTCGACCACCGGAGGTGTCTGGCAACGGCGCCCAGCGGCTGGGGCAACCCTCGCGCCCACGCTACGAAAGGATGAGCGTTTCTGTTCGCCTAGGCAGCGCCAACAGCTCAACAGGAATGGTCGCCCTCCCGACTGCGTCTCGTCCCGTTGGGGTCGCTCATCTCGCTCGCCGGTTCGCTTCGCTCACCGGACTCACTCACTTCGCGACCGGCGTCCCGCTGCGCGGTCCGCGCGTGCGAGCTTCGCTCGCCCGCCCAACGTGATTCGCGCCCGCTTCCGCGCCCGCCCGCGGGGCGGGCTTGGTCGCCTGGCGTCGAATCCCTCCCCTCGCTTCCCCCCACCCCTCTGCTCAGGGTCGCCACACCGTTGCAAGAGTTTGCCGGGCTTGAACCGACGGTTCACGCACCGCCACATCTAGGTTGAGGCATGCGCCTCCTCCTGCTCGTCGCGCTGCTGGCCGGCTGCGAAACGACGAGGACGTCGATCACCCGACCGATCGTGACGCTCGGTTACGATCGTTCACCCTCGATCGTCATCGTTGCGCGCGGAGATGCCGAAGCGGTCGAGCGCTGGGCGGCGAGCCTGCGGGCGGAGAAGGCAGTCACGATCGCGGGCGAGCTGCAGTCTGAAAAGGTGGAGCCGCTTCGTTACGAGTCCGAGCTCGTCTGCAACAGGGTTCGCGAATCGTTTCCGGATCAGCGCGTCGACGAGATCATCGTGCTCGATGTCGAGAAGTCCGCGAGCCCGACCCATTCGTGTCTCCGTACCGTGTGCGACCCGCGTGAATTTCTTCCGAAGAACGACAATCCTCCGAACTGTCGATGTATCCGTCACGAGTATCGCGAGTTCATCACGTCCTACAAGACGATGGTTTCTGCGATCCGCGCATCGTCCTGCATGGTCGTCGCGACAGTAGAATTGCCAGCGGTCACCGGCCACTCAAACCCGCACCCACCGATCGCGTTCAGTAGCGAACCGGAGGTGGCGGAGATCGAGGAGTCGGATCGAATCGACTCCCTGCGCGCGGCGATGACGGCCCTGGTGCGACGGTCGAGGCGCATCGGTGGCAGCTGTTTCCAGCGTTCGATGCCACCGTACGTGCGATCGACAAGCAAACCGTGGAGGTCGTCGACCCGAAGAGCCGACTCGCCGCGGGCCGGACGTACTGGATCAAGCGGCCTGCTGGTGCGCTGCGAGCGACGGCGTACGTGAGCAAGGTCGATTCCGCCACGGCGACGGTGCGAACCACGGGGAGGCCGATCGAAGCTCGCGACGAGCTTCACGAGACGACCGAGGTTCGTCGCGTGATGCTGTACGGTGGATTGTCGGGGGGAACCGTCCGTGCCGAGAACGGAAGCCACGGTACGGCGGCGGCCGCGCTGGCGTGGCGCATCTCGTTCAAGGTGATGCCGATGGTGTTCGAGGTCCGGCTGGATGGTGATCTGGTACCGGGCCTCGATACGGCGCGCTGGGCGGCCAGCGGTGCAGGCGGATTTCGCTACCAGCTCGGGCCGTTCGCACCTGTCGTGTTCGCGGAGCTCGGTCTCGCGAAGGCATACCAGCCCGACGCGACCACCGCGTTCGGATTCCAGACGGGCCTCGGTGCCGGAGCAGAGCTCTCGTTCGGGCGCTGGGCGTTGCTCCTCGACATTCGCTATCGCCGGTTCTACCTCGATGACTGGAAGCGAGACGACAAGGTCATCGAGGCGACCCACCCGTACGACGCGTGGAGATCGACAACACTTCACGTGGGTGTTGGCACTCTGTTCTGACCGTTGCCGGCAGCGTCAGCAGGATCAGCCGGTCCGGATCTGCTCGTGCAGCCACTGCGCGACGTCGCCGAGCGGCGCGCCGCCGATCCGGTGGTGGACGACCCGCGCGATCCAGAACAGCGTCGCGCGGCGAGCTGGCCGGACTGCGCATGACGTCGGAGGTTGCGGATCAGATCGCGCCACGCGGGCTCGATCGCCGCGAACCCGGCGCCGTGCTCCACCGCGGCGCCGAAGTGGCGGAGCAGGCCCTGGAGGTTGCCGCCGAAACCGCGGCTGGGTTCGAGCTTCAGCGGATCGCCCGGCGACTCGCCGCCGAGCGTGCGGTAGAGCTTGCGCACGTCGAGCGCGAGCGCGGCGAAG
>JBBJLY010000420.1:0-4988 GCA_037720695.1 Kofleriaceae bacterium
GGCTCGACCCGCGTCGGAGGGCACGGTGTGCACGGTGATCTGGGCGCCTCGGTCGAGCGTGGCGCCGACGGCGAGACGCGCGGTGCCAGCGGGCGACTGGGCGGCGGGTATCGCGGGGTCAGCGCGAGTGGCGGTGCGGGCTACCGCTGCTTCGCCGAGCGAGCGGTGCAGGATCCGGCGGATCGCACACGGTTCACCGTCGCGTGGACGATCTCGATCACCCGGCAGTTCGCGGCCGAGTTCCACATCGGAGGCTCGGCGAGCGACGAGCTCGAGCGCACCGGGACCGAGGTGTTCCGGGCGACCAGTCCGACGGAGGCCGGGATCACCAATGCTCAGCAACGGGCGCAGATCTGGCGCGATGGATTTCAGAGTCGCTCGGCCGACCAGGTCCGCGAGATGTTCACCAGCGGCTCGATCGGCCACGACACGACCGTCGCCTTCTGGCGCGCGGCCGAGGTCGACACGCAGCGCGCGGTCCGCGTGCGCAGCCGTTCAGCGCGTCCAGCCCGCCGATCCTCGCGCTGTTCGAGGTCGGCGTGTCGTACAGGCCGCTGGCAGACGACGGCGACGGTCCACAAGATCGACGCCAGGCACGTCGACGTCACCCAGACCGCGGAGGTCCGTCACGGCGGTGGCACCTCGGGCGGCACCTTTGGCTCGGAGCTGACTGCGGGCGGACGCGTGGTCGGCACGGCGCGCGTCGTCACGCGCGTGGAGCTCGAGGGCGGCGCCGTGGCGTTCGGGGAACTGCTCGCACAGGGCCGCGACCTCGAGGAGCACGCACCCGCGATCGTCGTGCGCGAGCGCACGCGCACCGAGGGCACGGTGTCGACCTCGGGCAGTGGCTTCGGTCCGCTCGGCGTGGAGGACGAGTCGACGACGAGCCGCGAGACCGGCACACGGCTCGACGAGACCAGCGCCGCGGTCCCGATCGACGTCTTTCACGGCGAGCACGTCCACACCGAGACCGGTGGCTTCCAGTCGGATTCGACCGGCGTTCAGGTCGACGCGCCGGCAGCCGGCCAGGCCACCTTCGTGGTCCGCCACGCGATCACGGGACGCGACGCAGCCACCGTTCGCCGCGAGCTGGCCGAGGCGACGCACGTCGGCGACAGCCCGACGCGCGGTCACGCGATGCACGCCGGCACGTGGACGATCGTCGAGGAATTCACACAGGCGCAGATCGCGCAGTTCTGCACCGGCTACGTCGCGCACTTCGAGGAGATCGGGGGTGCGCTCGGTCGCGACCTCGAACATGTGGGACAGCGTGCCCAGTTGTTCGGGCTCGAGATCGGTGGAGGTTCGGCGTACGACCAGCTCTACCACCGGCTGCGCGATCTGCGTGGCGCGACCAGCGAAGCCGCACAACGGATCCGTGCCCAGGCGATCACGAGCTTCCTGTGCGCGACCGGCCAGGAGGCGTCGGTGTCATTCGCGCGCGGCTCGCACGCGACCGGGACGGCCGTCGTGCAGCGCGCCGACGCGCGGCGCCGCCGACCCCAACTTCATGTCGCTCGCGGAGCGCCGGACGCTCGACGAGCAGATTCGCGGCTGGACGGGCTCGCCGAGCGCGGGGGCGCGACCGGCGTCGATGCGGCGGTCAACGATCTCCAGCGTGCACTGAACGCGATGCGCGAGCGCCGCGATCAGGTGGACGCGCAGGAGCGCTACGCCTCGCTACCGCTCGCGACCCGACACGACCTGGTCTCGGGGTACGAGCACTACATCACGCAACTGGAGGGCCTCGCGACCCGGCTGCGCGGGGGGCAGGACTCCGAGATCGCCGGCAACTACGGCAGCGAGACCCAGGAGGCGTACCGCGCGATGGAGGCGAATCGCGCCGCCGTGGGCGCGCTCCGAGCGGAGACGGGCGAGATGCGCGCCGTCGCGGTCGATCACCGCCGCCACTTTGGCCAGGAGGACAGCGAGGAGTGGCAGGCGCGGCTCGGCGCTTCGGCGCGCACGCGCACGACCCGGTTGTGGACGCAGGCCGAGGCCAGCCGCCGGGTTGCCGAACAGCACGTCGCCAGTGCCGAGCACGTGCTCGAGGACACCCGGCTCGCACCGTCGGGCGGTGGGTCGCGCCTCGAGGAGACGATGACCGCGCTGTACCACCGCGCACGCACGCGGTTCGGCGAGGCAGTCGAGGCCTACGAGGTGTGTCGCGAGCGTTGTCGGGAGCTCGACCAGCTCTACGTCGAGCTCGCGGCGACCGAGGCGACATCGGTCACCGAGGCTCCCGATGCAGAAGCCACGGCCGCGACCCGTCGCGAGCACGCACCCGACTCTGCCACCGGTGCGCGGACCCACGTGCCGACGACGGAGGAGCAGCGCGCCGTGGTCGAACCGGCGCGCTTGCATGCGCTGGTCTCGCGCGATGGCATCGCGGTCGCCGTGCGCCATGCCGATGTCGCGATGAGCTCGGGGCTACGGGTCCGCGTCACCCGCCACCAGGTGCCGGCCACGACGGAAGCAGGCATCGCCGCCAATGGCGGCACCCCGGTGATCTTCCACCTCCAGATCGTGCAGGTCGCGACCGGGTTCGAGAGCTTCCTGTCGCCGATGTTCGGAGCCGTTCACGACGGCGACACCGGGATGGCCCGCCAGGTTCACACCTGGGATCGCGTCGAGAACCGCGCGGGCGTTGCGTTCTCCGTGCTGACGTTCGTCGCGCTCGAGGGCGCGAGCTCGACGACGACCGTGGCGCGCGCTGCGACGGGCGATGCGATCGGCAGTCACGCGGAAGCGGCGATCGGCGCCGCGACCAGCTCCGCCGGCAGCCCCCTGCCGGGCGGGGTGAAGGGCAAGTTCGAGGCATCCCTCGGGGTGGCGCTCGATGCCGTGCGCGTGCACACCGGCGCGTCATCCGAATCCGCCGCGGGCTCCGTCGGCGCGCGTGCGTATGCGACGGGGCAGGATATCCATTTCGGTGCGGGCCAGTTCGATCCGGCGAGCGGCACCGGCGAGCATCTGCTCGCGCACGGGTCGCGCATACCGTGCAGCAGCAGGGCGGCACCACCGGGCCGCAGTACAAGCTCGCGGTCACGGGGCCGGGAGATGCGGCGGAGCACGAGGCCGATCGCGCGGCGGACGCGATGGTCGCAGGTCGGCCGTCGACGGTGACGCGCCAGGGCACCGCGATCGCGCGTCAGGTCCACTCGACGGAGGCCCGCGCGGCACGCGACTTCATCACCAGTTCGCCGGCGGACTGGATGGCGGCCTTTCACACCCAGATCCAGGCCGCGATGCGCCGCGCCGGCACGCGCTCGATGCCGGTCGAGCTCGAGCTCCAGCCGCCACCCCCGCGCGTCGGGCGCACGTTTCGCGTGCTCTCTGACGAGCTGCCAGATCTCGACGCGGTGACCGCGCAGGATCATTCTCCGGCGCCGCCCGAGCGCCCGCATCACGGCGGTCCCCGCAGCGGCGGCGGCCCCGACGAGCTCGGCGATGTCGCCTCGGCGCACCAGTTCGTCTCCGGGGTGCCGCTCGCGGCCGCCGAACCGTTCCTGATGCAGCTCCGCGCCGCACGCCATCGCGCGACCGCGACCCGCGATTTCGTGCTCACGCTCGAGTCGCCGATCACGCGCACGCGCCGGTTTCAGGTCAGCACCGAGGACCTGACGCGGCTCGAGCACACGGTCGGGGAGCGCATCCGTGTGCTCCAGGGCGACGAGACCGAGCACACGATGCAGGGCTACGGGGCCACCGGTCCTGCAACCGGGCCGTTGCCGGCGACGACCGAGGTCCAGGCACGTGCGATCTCGCCGGCGCCGGTCAGCCAGCCCGAGTCGCCGCACGAGCGCGCCGCGATCGATCAGATCGCGACGGCGATCGAGCACGCGCTGCCCGCGTGGCGCGCGTTCCATGCGCATCCCCAAGGCGATCCCCCCGGGCGCGAGATGTTCGATGTCGCGGCGCGAGTGTCGAGCCAGATCAACGACATCCAGGGTGGCGACTACTTGCAGCGCCGGATCGGTGGCAATGCGATCACGCTGGTGCGCGAGATGATCGCGTTCCACGGCGGTCATGCGGGCGCAGTCCGCCTGCAGACGATGCTCGGGATCTCGTTCGAGCACGGGATCTCCGCCGGCCACCGTTACGATCTCGAGATCCAGGGCGGCAGCTTTCGCGCCGGTCACCGCAGCGGCGTCGGTGGCCAGCTGTCGATCCGACAGGGCACGATCACGTACACCAACATCTTCGGGATGCGGTACGTGCAGCCGATCAACGCGACCAACATCTCGGTCACCGTGGGCATCAGCGTGCGGCAGATCTTGCAAATGTTCGGGATCGGCGGCGACCCCGAGCACTCGGGAGGCGGCGATGTCGAGCTCACGAGCTCGACCGGCACGGTCACCGACTACCCGCGCTGGGTGTCCGGCGGTGATCTCGGCGGGAGGTTCCTGATCACGCAGGGCTCGGCGGGTGCCACGCTCGGACGTCGCGGGGCGACGAGCGGACCGTCGGGCTCCCTCGCGGTGTTGCGGCTGTCGCTCGATCACGGCTCGATGAGCTTCGTGATGGCGGCAACGGATAACGTCAATGCGGGCTACAGCCGCGGTCGCGGTCGACCCGGCCTCTACGACGGCACCGATGCCAATGTCGGCGTCGAGCTCGGCATCGGTCGCGTCACCACGACCGGCGAGCAACGCACCGATCGCACGCCGGAACCACCGCGCGACGAGCTCGTGCCGGAGTTCGAGATTGGACGCCAGGAGCTGATCCAGACCGAGGTCTACTTCCCGCTTCGCAGCGCCGAGATCCCCGAAGGCGGTGACCAGGCGATCGCGGCGGCCGTGCGAGAGATCGATCTGTTCCTGATCCAGCACCCCAGCGCGCGCCTCGAGCGCCTCGAGGTCGGGATCGACGGCTACGCGAGCCCACGCTGGCAGGAGCATGGTGCCGATGATGCCGCCGCGGACGCCGACAACCTCTCTCTGTCATCGCGCCGCTTGCACGCGGTCGAGCAGCGGATGAGCGTGGCG
>JBBJLY010000421.1:0-4986 GCA_037720695.1 Kofleriaceae bacterium
TTGCGGGCGATCGCGTCGATGTCGACGAGCGCCTCGCGCCACCGCTTCGCGACGCCATCGTGGCCGAATACCTCCTTGATGCCGCCGAATTGCTTGTTCCAGTAGTCCGCGAGCAGGATCACGTCGCCGTTGGTCGTGCGCGGAATCTGTTTGTTCGCGCCGCCCGTGCCGGGCTCGGGCACCTTGTGGTCGACGCCGCGCAGCGTGCGCAGGAACTTAAACTGCTCGTTGTAAAGATCGTCGTATGTCTTCACGTTGTCGAAGTGCTTGAACGGGCCGTCGCCCTTGGGCCCCACGTTGCGAAGCTCGACGGGCTCGGCGAGCTGGGCGAGCATCGCGTCCCAGAACATGGGCGGCGGAAGCGGCGCACCCTCGGAATGCAGGTAGACGCAGATCGCCGGAAGCGTGTTCCAGAACGAACGGTTCTCGGCGTACTCCGCGTGCGGGACGACGAGCGCATGAAGCTCGAGGTCCTCCACGCACGCGCGCCATCGGCGTTCGAGTCCGTGACCGCCGAAGCGGAGCGGCTGATCGCGCATGAAGGGATCGACGAGCGCGGCGATCGAGATGACGTCGGCGCCGATCGTGCGCGGCCATCGCTGGGTTTCGCCCTCGACCGCGTTGATCTCGACGAAGCCGCGCGACTCCATCGCGGTGGATTGAAGTGCAAAGTAGGCACGAAGCCAGGTGTTGATCTGAATCGACATGAATCCTCCAGAAAGGAAGCGAAAGGGATCGGGGGCCGGGGTCGAGCGAGCGGCGCTCGACGCGCCCGGTTTTGTTTGGGGGTTAGTTCGTCGCTGTGACTGCTACGTGTTCTCGATGCACGGTCCGAGGCGCTCGCGAGGGATGACGATCGCGATGTGTCCCGAGGCAAGTGCCTCTGGATCGATCGGGCACGTCATGACCTGCACGTTCGCTTCGTTGATCTCCGCCTGGCTCACGCCAGTCGGCGAGCTGCACTCCGGCTTCGGTGCGGCCGGCGCTGGCGCGTACGCCACCGCCGAACCGCCGAGGTATCCCGCGCTACCCGTGGTCGGTTGCCCGATCCCCGCGTAGCTCGGTGTGCCTCCGCCACCGAAGAGCGATCCGAGGCGACCGAACAGTCCGCCACCGTGGTCGGCGGCTTGCTGCGCAGCCCCTTGATAAGTAGGCGTTGCCATGGCCTACCCCACGACCTTCCCGACGAGACCGCCGAGCGTCCGGATCTGCTCGTCACGCTTGGCGTGCTGAGCGAGTGCTCCCTGGAACAGGATGAGGTTTCCCACATCCGTGGCCGTATCCCTCGTCGCGACCGGAGCCCCGGGGAGGGGCTGCAGCGCGGCGAAGAGCTGCGCGACCATATCGACGACCTGACCCGTGGTCAGCTTGCCGAAGAAGGACGCCGCGACCGACTGTGGCGGATACGGCTGCTGGTAGATCACCGGCGCCGGTTGCGCGTACGCCATCGGTGCCGGTTGCGCGTACGCCACCGGCTGCCGGTTCGGCGGCACGTAGACCGTCCGGCTCGGCGGGGCCGAGTGCCACCCCGGACGAGTGTTGCCACTGCCCTGGGTGCGGTGATCGCGCGTGGCGTTGCGAGTGTCGACGTAATAGATATCTGCGTAGTCGTCGTCCATGTGTTTCTCCTCTGAAGGGGCGCGCCTCCCGCCGCTCGCGCGACCCCGACCCCCGATCCCTTTTCGCGTTAGCCCATCGCCTCGTGTTCGCCCGCGACGAGCGCGATCCGCTCGCGCGCACGCTCGAACGCGTTCTCGAGCGCGCCCGGTGGCAGCCCGTCCGCGTTCGCCGGCTTCTTCCCTGTGGCGACGATCGCCGCCGCCGGCTTGCTGACGCGGTCGCGATCATCGATCAGCATCAGCGCGAGCTGACTGCCGGCCGCGGACATCGTCCCCGCGCCGACGCTCTTGATCGTCGACCCATCACCCTTCCAGGCGAGCCCCGCACCGACGGCGGCGAGCGCGCCCGCGATCGTCTTCGGTGCCCAGCCCTGACGAGCGAGGAATGATCCGACGAGCGCGGTACCCGCGGCGCCTGCCGCGGTGTACCCGAGGCGGTGCATCGAGGTCTCGTCCGCCGTTGCCGCGCGCGGCGCACGAGGCGCCCGCGGCGTTGCGTTGCGCGGCGGCCACGCGTTCCGATGCCTCGTGATCTTGTGCTTGCTCTTCTTCTTGGCCATGACCATTCCCTTTCAGGCGTACGCGCGACGGGTAGGGGCGATGCCGAGCGCCCACAGGAGTTGAGCGGGGACCTTGGTCTCCCAGCGCTCCCAGAGCTCGGCCGCGCTCGGGAAGTGCATCGGCGGCGCGTACCACGGCCCGAGCGTTCGAACCGGGCCGAGGTCGCGCTCGATCGCGCCGATGATCAGGCCGAACGTGAACAGCACGTCATCGACACGAACGTGCGACGGCTGCCCCGTGATGCGTGCACGCATGAACGTGCGCACGCGCTCCACGGCTTCGACCTCTTCGGGGAAATCCCCGGCGAGGCGAACCGCGACATCGAGCGCCCATTCGAACGCATCGCGGAACGCGCTGAAAAGCGGTGTCCAGTCGAGCGGACCCACGCCCGTGACCTCGGGCGTTCGGATCGAGTTCCTCTTTTTCTGCTTCTTCATCGAGTCTCTCCTGACTCCGGGCAATGCCCGGCCATGCCCGCGCATCGGCGAGCGAGATTGGTTCCGCGTCACGCACCACGCGCGACGCGAGCAACGTGGGTGATGCGCTACGCGGCGCGCTTGCCGAACAGGTTGTCGAGCGTCGGTAGCTTCTTCGGCTTCGCGATGGCGCCGAGCGTGAGGCCCTCGCGGTTCAGCTCTTCCTCGACGAGGCCGAACATGTCACCGCCGATGCCGTAGCTCGCCAGCTTGGAGCGGAGGACGGTGGCTCCGACGTTCATGCCGATCTTCGCGAGCGCCGACTGGTACTCCGGCGGGATGAACTGCGCGGCGGCGAGCAGCCAGGGCATGTTGCGGTGCGTCCGCGCCGCAGCCTCGTCGGCGAGGTCTGCGACCGCCTGCGCCGTGGTGCGCACGATGCGGAGGGCACGAGGCCCGTAGCGACGCGCGACCTGCTCCGCGAGCGCGAGCAGCCATCCAATCGCCTCGACCACCTCCGGCGAGGCCGGCGCGGCGCCTTCGTCCACGAGCTGCATCATCGCGTTGCGCGCGCGGCGCACACGACTCGGCCCGTTACGAACGTTGGCCGCGCCGGCCTCCGCCAGCTGCGCCGTCCACTCGATCGCGTCGCGCGCCTCGATCGTCACGGGACCTTCCTTGAAGGCCGCCACGCCGCAGTCGAGGCAACTCTGCGGAACACGCGGATCGAGAATGACTGGCGCTCCATTCTCCACAGGAAACGTATGCAGCCCGATCGGCGTGTCGAGCGTCGCGAGCTGACGGCTGGGCTTCGGGTCGATCATCTCGCCCGCGGCCAGGTAAAGCGCCGCGCGCTCGACACAGTTCGGATCCGTCGCCGGGATGCGCAGCCGCTGGGGCGGCTTGCACTCGTCGACCTTCGGGCCGTCGTCGCTCTCACCGTCGTCGTCGCGCTGGGGCAACGTGCGAATCCAGGCGGCAAGGCTCTCGGTCGTGTCGTGCTTGCGAGCAATCTCCGCGATCACCTCGTCGCGGTTGGTGACGAGCTCGGCGACGACCTCCGTGATCGAGCCAAGGCAACGTAGGTCATTGAAGGGGATCCCGATCACGACGCACCTCCCTTGCCGATCAGAGTTCGGATCTTCGCGACCGCATCGGGGACGGTGAGCTTGCTCAGCTCGTCGAACCAGGAGCGTAGTGCGCCGGGCTCGAGATCACCGGCGACCTCGCGTGCGAGCGCCGCCTCATCGGGCTTGAGCGCGGACTGGACCGCGATGAAGTGCGCAATCGTCGCGGGATCGAGCGGTGGGAGCTCGACGGGCTTCGCTTCTCCGGTTGCCTTCGCGGTGGGCGCGGCTTCCTTGTGATCCGCGATCTGCTTCTGCGGGCTCGCGTTGCGCCAATCGAGGACCGAGCCGAGGTCAGGCATCTTCAGCTTGCCCTTGCCGAGCGACATCACGATGAGCGGCACGACCTGCGCAACGAGCGCGTTGAGGTCGAACCCACCCGATGGAGTCTCGGGCTGCTCGTCGTCGGTCTCGTCGCCCGTGTCGATCACCAGCCCAGGGCGAGCAGGCAGACCCGCGCCGTCAGCGGCGCGCAGGAGAACCGCCGCAGCCTGCATCATCTCGGGGAAGCGATCGATCACCGCCTTGGCAAGCTCGGTGTTCATCCGCATGGCTTCGCGAACCGTGTCGTCGCTCGTGCCCGATGCGGAGACCGCCACGGAGGACGGCGCTTCAATCCGCTCCGGGCGGACCACCTGGATGTATGCGGCGGGTACGTGCTCGACCGCCTTGCCGTCGTCGTTGATCGGATCGAGTCGGTACTTCCCGACCGTGCCGACGCTCTCGCGCAGGTCGTCGAGGTCGGACTCGACAGGAATCGTCAGCGGTCGGCCATCGCGCCCGTAGACGAGCTCGGGCGCGCCTCGCGGCTTCATCCGCCGCACGCGCCACCCGGTGACGGTAGCGGGAACCTCGAAGCTTTCACCATTTGCGTTGAACGCCAGCTCGGACATTTGATCGTGCCTCCTGATCTGTACTGCCCACGAACAGGCCCTCGCTCACGCTGGCACGTCACATTGCTTCGCTATCGCGACCGACCTCGCGCGCGCGTGCGTTCAGCTTTCTCGCGCCGCAAGCGCCAAGCTCGCGGCCTCTCGATCAAGGTCGCGACTGCACGACCAAGGTCGCGGCTTCTCGATCAACCAGCCGTCATTGTTGGCTCGCGATCGCCGAAAGAAAGCTCGTCGACCCTGCGAGACATGGCCGTTTCAGCGCACGATCTTACTCGCGAGCTTTCTTTCTTCACGCGCCCCGCCACCGTCGCTGGTTGTTACGAGGCGCGCCTGATGATGGCGAACGAGGCCGCGTGGTCGATGTGCATCG
>JBBJLY010000037.1:0-49337 GCA_037720695.1 Kofleriaceae bacterium
CCTGCGCGCGAACCGCGACTTCGCACGGATCTGCGACGACGTCGCGACGCCGAGCCGGAGCGCGAGCTCGAGCGCGGCCTGGTTGAACACCGGCAGCGTGCCCGGCATGCCCATCACCAGCGGATCGGTCAGCGAGTTCGGTCGCGCGCCGAACGCGGTGGCCGACGGGGAGAACGCCTTGGTGCGCGTCGCGAGCTGGACATGGACCTCGAGCCCGATCACCGGCTCCCAGTCGACCAGCAATTCGGCGAGCGACTTCACGAGATCCTCGACGGCCGGCGATCACCCAGTCCTACCGCAGCCTCGATCACGGTGCCGACCCGCAGCAGGGTCGCCTCGTCGAGCGGCTTGCCGAGCAGCTGGGCGCCGATCGGTAGGCCCTCGGCGGTCAGCCCGCACGGGACGCTGAGACCGGGGAGGCCGGCGAGGTTGCACGACAGCGTGAACACGTCGGCGAGGTACATGTCGAGCGTGCCGGAGCTCGTGCCGGACTTTGCGCCGAACCGGAACGCCGGCGTCGGCGTCGTCGGCGTCAGCAGCACGTCGGTCTGCGTGAACGCCTCGTCGAAGTCGCGCTTGATGAGCGTCCGGATCTGCTGCGCCTTCTTGTAGTACGCGTCGTAGTAGCCCGATCGCAGCGCGTAGGTGCCGAGCATGATGCGGCGCTTGACCTCCGGCCCGAAGCCCGCGCCGCGCGTCTTCATGTAGAGGTCGAGCAGGTCGGTCGCGTCGGGGGCACGCTTGCCGTAACGGATGCCGTCATAGCGCGCGAGGTTCGACGACGCCTCGGCGGGCGCGACCAGGTAGTAGGTGGGCAGCGCGAGGCTGGTGTGCGGGAGCGAGACCTCGACGATCAGGGCGCCCTTGTCGCGCAACGCATCGACCGTGCGTTCGAGCGCGGTCCGGATCTCGGGATCGATGCCATCGGCGAAGTACTCGCGCGGCAGGCCGACGCGCAACCCCGCGACCCCGAGCGGGAGCGCATCCGCGTAGGTGGGTACCGGCGCGACGAGCGAGGTGGCGTCCCGTGGGTCGTGACCGGCGATCGCCTGCAGCACGAGCGCGGCATCGGCGACCGAGCGAGTCATCGGCCCGACCTGATCGAGCGACGACGCGAACGCGACGACGCCCCAGCGCGAGACCCGACCGTAGGTCGGCTTCAGCCCGACGATGCCGCAGAACGCGGCGGGCTGCCGGATCGATCCGCCGGTGTCGGTGCCGAGGCTGGCCGCGCACAGGCCGGCGGCGACCGCGGCCGCGCTGCCCCCCGAGCTCCCACCCGGCACGCGCGACGGATCCCACGGGTTGCGGGTCTTCTTGTACGCCGAGTGCTCGGTCGACGAGCCCATCGCGAACTCGTCGCAGTTGACCTTGCCGAGGATCACCGCACCAGCCGCGCGCAGCTTCTCGACCGCGGTGCCATCGTACGGCGGGATCCAGCCCTCGAGGATCTTCGAGCCCGCCGTGGTCGCGAGCCCCTTGGTGACCAGCACGTCCTTCAATGCGATCGGCACGCCACCGAGCGGACCGAGGGGCTCACCGGCGGTGTGCTTGCGATCAAGCTCGCGAGCCGCCGCGCGTGCACCGTCGCCGTCGACCTCGAGAAACGCCGCGAGCTCGCGATCGACGTTGCTGATCCGCGCGAGCATCTGCTCGACCAGGCGAAACGCGGTGATCTCACCGGCGGCGACCGCACGGGCGGTCTCGGCCACCGACCAGAACTCCGGGGTCACTCGGCACCCGAGATGATCGCCGGCACGACGATCAGATCGCCGTCGCACCTCGGCGCACCGCGCAGCGCGTCCGCCACCTCCAGTGACGGTTCGGGCTGGTCGGGGCGCAGCGTCAGGTTCATCGGCACCGCGTGGGTCATCGCCGGCACGCCCTCCGTGTCGACCACGGCGATCGTGCTGAAGTGGTCGATGATCGCGCCGAGCTCACTTTGCATGCGCTCGATCTCGTCGGACTCGAGGTGGAGACGCGCGAGGAGCGCGATCTCTTCGACCTCCTTCCGCGTCAACGCCGGCATGTCAGTCGGGGAGCGGTTGTGGTTGGAGCTCGGGCTTGCCGCCGAGGCGGCCCGCGAGCTCGGCGCCCAGCTTCAAGTAGTCGTCGGCGACGCGTCCCGCGGTGACGGCATCGCCCTTCTCGATCGCGGCGATCAGCTCGCGGTGGTGCTTGCGCACCGAATCGCCCGGCGCCGCGAGGTTGGCGAGCAGCGGCATGAAGCCGCGTACCCCGTCGCGCACCGTGTTGATGAGCAGCAGCATGACCTGGTTGCCCGAGAGCTGGGCCACCGCGACGTAGAAGTCGAAGTCGACCTCGAACAGCTCGAGCGCACCGGGTACCTGGTCCGCCTTGTCAGCGAGCGCGCGCAGCTTGGTCAGCGCCTCGCGATCACCGCTGGAGCGAAGCGCCGCGAGCCGCGCGAGCTCCCGCCCGAAGATCCGGCGAAACTCGAGCAGGTCCCGGATCAGCTCCGGCTTGCCACCCGCGAGCGGGAGCAGGTGCTGGACGAGCTCGATACCGCCGGTCTCCATGAAGTTCTGGACCCGCGTGCCGTCGCCCTGGCGGATCCGGACCAGCCCCAGGTGCTCGAGCTTCTTCAGGGCCTCGCGGAGGGAGGCGCGGTTGACGCGAAGCCGCTTGGACAGCTCGCGCTCCGGCGGCAACTTTGACCCGGGAGGGTACTGGCCACCGAGGATGAGCGAGCGCAGCTGCTCCGCGATCTCCTCCGCGACGCGTTGCTTCTCCACCGGCTTGAGCATCCGCTGGGCGTGAGGTTAACCCAGTGGGGCGATTCGTAGAAGGCTTGAGGCCGGATTGAGCGGCGTGATACCTGGATCGAATGCAGAGCCCGGCCGCGCGAAGCGAGGCATCTTCGCCGCGCGTGATCGTGCTCGACGACGATCGCCCCCACGACGTGTTCGAGGTGATCGGGATCGTCGAGGGAATCGCGCGGGTCCGTGCGCCCTACCTGTTCGAGGTCGGCGAGGAGCTGGCCGTTCGCATCGAGCAGGATGGCAACGTCTCGGAGGCGATCGCACGGGTCCGCAGCCACGTCGGCCCGCTCGACGCCCGGATCACGGAGCTCGAGCTGAGCGAGCGCACCGAGCCCCGCAGCATGGTGCACGGCTGATGCTGGTCGCCGACCTCGACGAGGTGACCTACGACCTCGAGATCGACGGCGAGCAGGTGCGCCGGACCCTCGAGCGCAAGGTGTGGGAGCGCCGAGGCTGGGCCACCGTCGCGCTGGTCTATCAGGAGCGCGATCGCGCGGGCGAGTGGAAGCCGGCCAAGCTCGCGCTGATCCGGCTCCAGCACGTTCGCGAGGCGTGGAAGAAGCACGCCGCGATCACGCTGGCGGGTCCCGACGCGATCGACCTCGCGGACTCGCTGAGCGCGTGGCGCGGCAAGCTCGACGAGCTCGGCGACGACGACGACTAGCGACCCTCACCGCTTGCGGCGAAACAGGCTGTTCTTGTCACCAGAGCGAGAGACCAGGCGCGCCTCGATCACCCGGGCCTCGGTCGCCGCGTCGGTGTGTCCGGGTTCCGCCCGCAGCACCTCCTGGAAGTGGCGCAAGGCGTCCTGATCGCGCCCGAGCATTCGCTCGACACGCCCGAGGTAGAACCGCGACACCACCGCCTGCGGCGCACGCGCGATCGACTTCTCGAGCGCGGCGCGCGTGGTCGGCGCGATCGCCAGCTTGTCCTGCGCGGCACAGAACAGCGCCCACGCGTGCAGCGCCTGGTAGTCGGGCTCGTCGGGGTTGAGCTCCATCGCGCGCGCGAACTCGCCCGCCGCGGTCGTCAGCTGGTCGCGGGCGATCGCCTGCTCGCCGCGGCGGAACGCCTCCTCCGCATCGACGACGCGCTGGGCCAGCTTCTCTGCCTCGACCTGCTCCGCACGCACCGCGGCCTCGCCGCCGCGCCGCAGGATGCTGGTGTAGTGCTCGCGGCGCTTCGGGTCCGACAGCACGGCGAATGCGGTGTTGACCTGTGCGAACAGCCGCTGACCGTCGCGGTTGGCGTCGGCCAGGCCGATCGCCGACAACCGATCGGGGTGGAGCTGCCGCGCGAGCGCGAAGTACCCCTTCCGGATCGCGTCGGCATCCGCGGTCTGGGGAAGCCCGAGCAGCGCGTAGTGATCACCGCCCTTCGCCAGCAGCTGGAGCCGATTCTTGATCAGCGCGCCGATCTCGGCGGCCTGGCCCGAGTCGGCGCGGCGGCGGCCTGCCGGACGAGCGGTGCTGACGCGGCGGCGCACCGACACCGTCGCGTCGCGTGATCTGGCGCGCGACAGCGTCATCGGATCGTCGACTGTGGGGATCGACTGGCTGATCCCCGCGACTGGGGTCTGCGTGCGCGAGAGTGGCGGGATCGTCGCCATCGGAGTGGTCTGGGCGTACGCGACCGGCGCGGCGGTGTCGCATGCGTTGCAAGCGACCAGCGCGTAGAGCACCGCGCGGACCACCCGCGGCTCATTGCCGAGCGCGAGCAGCTGGCCGAGCGAGGCGCCCTGCTGCAGGCGATCGAGGACCGGTTGCTCCGCATCGCTGAACCCGAAGTACGGCAGGTCGGCGACCCCGTCGGCGGTCAGCCGGAACCACGAGCCGAGCTGCGAGACCTCACCCTCGAGCCGCGCCTCGGACAGGTTCTGGCGCGCGCCGAGGAACACCACCGTGCGGATGTCGAGCTCGCTGCCGGGGACCACCGAGACGGTGATCTGCTCGTCGAACACGAACTCGCCGCGCTCGATCGAGAACGTGCGCGCCGCGCGCTGGGCGACGACCCGGCGGCGGAGCCGGAGCGCCTGCTCGGGTCCGAGCCGCAGCGCCTCGGCGATCAGCTCGATCTCGTCGCGCTCCGGGGCCGCGGCCTGCCGGCGCGAGATCTCGGCGACCTGGGTCGACGACAGCAGGCCCCCGGTCAACGCGACCCGGACCGCCGCATCGGAGGCGAGCGGGGACGCCGCCCCGACGACCGCCCCGCCCACGAAGGCGACGAGGTAGCGCTTGTTGTCGGTGACCAGGACGAGCTGCCCGGTCGACCCGCGGAGCCCGATCGCGGCGAACGTTCGTCCCCACGGCCGATCCGCGATGGTGCCCCGGACGAGCTGGGCCACTACCGCCTCCGACGCGACCGAACGACGACGTAGGCGATCGCGGCGATCACGACGAGTCCCACCACGATCGCGACGACCGTCGGGTTGCCCTCAGCGTAGCCCCACATAGCGAGTTACAGGATGAAAGGCGGAGCCGCGCGAGTCAACGCCGCAGCTGGCTGAGCTACACTCTGACCTCGATGAGCACGTCCTTCCCGCTCGACGGGATGCGCGTCCGGTTCGCCGGTGCGACCAACATCGGGCGCAAGCGCGACCACAACGAGGACTCGATCTCGCTGCCCGATGGCGAGCGGTTGTGCATCGTCGCCGATGGCATGGGCGGTCACGCCTCCGGTGAGGTCGCCAGCCGGCTTGCGGTGGAGCTGATCAACGACCACTTCGTCGAGACCGGCAAGCAGCAGACCCTGACCTGGCCCTACAAGGTCGACCGCGATCTCCGCACCCACGTGAACCGGATGGTGACCGGCATCATGCTGGCGAACCTGGAGATCTGGGAGCGCTCCCAGCGCGAGTCGCGGTTCAAGGGTATGGGGACCACGTGCGTCGCCTGCTACTTCCTCGACGATGCGCTGATCATCGGTCACGTTGGAGATAGCCGCTGCTATCGCTCCCGCGGCACCGAGCTCACGCAGCTCACCGAGGACCACTCGCTGATCAACGACTACATCCGGATGAAGCGGGTCACGCCCGAAGAGGCCGAGAACTGGCCGCACAAGAACGTGATCGTGCGAGCGCTCGGCATGAAGGAGAGCGTGCAGGTCGATATCCTGACCGAGAAGTCGCACATGGGAGACACCTACCTCCTGTGCTCGGACGGCCTCACCGGCATGGTCAAGGACGATCAGATGCAGCACATCCTGATGACCGAGCGCGACCTCGACCGCGCGGTCGATCGCCTGGTCACCGCGGCCAACGAGGAGGGCGGAGTCGACAACATCTCCGTCGTGCTCGCCCGGATCGAGGCGCCGTGAAGCGCGCGCTCGTGCTGCTGCTCCTGCTCGGCTGCAGCAAGAAGCAGCAAGAAGCACCCCCCGCCGGACCTCCGCCCGCGATCTCGGCCGACGAGATCAAGCGCGGGGTCGACGCGTGCGGCGACTACAGCAAGCGGGTCTGCGCCTGCGCGGCGACCGTGCCCGCGACCGCCGAAGCCTGCAAGCTCGCGCCGGCGTACGGCGACTCGATCGACATGGCGCGCAGCGTCGTGCTGAACCCCGAGACCAAGCGTCAGGATGCCCTGCAGGCCGCCGCCAGCATCCGCAACGCCGTAAAGAAATGCGTCGAGGAAGCCGCCCAGTTGCCCGCGGCTGGCTGTCCGTAGCCGCCACCCCTCCTCCCGCGCCTACCGCGTGACGATCGGCCCGCTCGGCGGTTCGGTCACGATCGCGCCGGCCTCGACGATCGTCCGTGCGAGCGACACGCCGACCGTCGCGCCCTCGCCGACCACCGTGTGCGGACCGATCGTGATCCCGGGACCGATCGTCGCCCCGGCGCAGACCCGCACGGGCGCGACGAGCGTGACGCTCGGGTCGATCCGCGCGCTCGCGTCGATCCCGACCAGGCGACCCGGCGGATGCCGTAGCACCACACCGTCGAGCAGCGCGCGATTCGACTCGATGTAGCGCTCCGGCGTCGAGTGCTCGCTGAAGTAGCCGTCGCGATGCTCGTAAGCCGCGACGCGCTCGCCCGCGTGCATCCATGGCAGGTAGCCCTGGCGGAGCGAGTCGGCCTCGCCTTCGGGCAACCGCGCCATCACCGACGGGCGCGTGACGTGAACCCCGCAGAACATGTGCTCGCCCTCGCGCAGCACGTCCACGACATGGGCGCCACGCAGGTCGTGCGCGACGTCGACCGCGCCCCACGCCTTGGCATCGGGGACGCGCTTCACGACCATCATCCCGAGCACGTCGCCGGCCGCGCGATACGCCGCCATCAGTGCGGTGACGTCGAGATCGAAGATCAATTTTCCGTTGCACGACAGGAACGGCTCGTCGCGGCCGTCGGGATCGAGCAGGCCGAGCGCGTGCTTGAGGCCGCCGCCGGTCCCCAGGATCTGCGGCTCGTGGAGGTACTCGATCCGGGCGCCCCACCGGCTGCCATCGCCGAGCTCGCCTTCGATCACCTCACGCAGGTGGTGCGTGTTGATCACGATGTCGGTGATCCCGTGGGCCACCAGGTTCGCGATCCCGTAGGCGGCGATCGGGATCCCGCACACGGGCAGCATCGGTTTCGGTCGCTCGGCGCCGAGGGTCCCGAGACGGGACGACAGCCCGGCGCACAACATCATCGCGCGCATCTCGCGCACCGTCGCACGCCACTGGTGAGGATGCCAATCGCGGAGTGCTAGGGTGCAGCCGTGAGGATCGCACCGCTGGACCGCAGCCAGCTCGCATTCGCCGAGCTCGTGCTCGCCGACGCGTGCGCGTTCGACCGCGCGACCGACGTCGCCGAGGAGAAGCTGTTCGAGCCCGGGCCGACCGCGCCCGCCGTCCCGTTCGGGGCCTGGCTGCGCGACGAGCTGGTTGGAGTCGCGGCGGTCTCTAGCCGCTGGTTGCGCGTGCTGGCGGTGATCCCGCACGCGCGCGGCATCGGGGTCGGCGCCGGGCTGCTCGCGGCCTGCGAGGCGAGCGCGCGCGATACCGGCGAGCCCATGCTCCGCACGCTGGACCAGCCAGGCAACTACCTCGCGCCCGGGGTCGACGAGCGCAATGACCACGCGATCGCCTGGCTCGAGCGCCGGGGTTGGCTGCGCGAGGGCGAGCCGCGGGCCAACATCTCGATCGCGGTACGTGACAACCCGCGGGTCACCGCCGCGCGCGCGGCCGAGCTCGCAGCGACCGCGCAGACCAAGGGCTACGAGATCCGCCGTGCGCGCGGACGAGCACGCGCTGCTCGAGGCCGTCACGCAGGAGTTCGGCGGCGCGTGGCCGTTCGAGGTCGCGCGCGCGCTGGCCCACGATCCACCGGCCGTGCACGTCGCGATGCGAGACGGTGCGTACTGCGCGTTCGCCGCGCACGACGGCAACAACCGGGGAATCGGCTGGTTCGGCCCGACCGGGACATGGCCGGCACACCGGGGCCAGGGACTCGGTGAAGCGACGCTGATCGCCTGTCTGGTCGATGTCGGTGCAGCGCACGGCCGCTGCGAGGTCGCGTGGATCGGGCCGCGACCGTTCTACGACAAGGCCGCCGGGATCGTCGACGAGCGCCGGTTCGTGCTGCTGACGCGCAGGTTCTGAGCTGCCGGTTGACAGCCCCTCCGCGGCCGGCTATGAATTTAGGAATGAACGTTCGTTCGTAAATGCCGCAGCCCCGACCCGGCGCGGGCTCGTGCGGCCGCTGCTCGACGACAAGCACCGACGGATCCTCGACGCTGCGCTCGCGACGTTCGCTGCACGTGGCTATCACGGGACCACGGTCCCCGAGGTCGCCGCCGCGGCCGGCGTCGGGACCGGGACCCTGTACCGCTACTTCGAGCACAAGGAAGCGCTCGTCAACGAGGTGTATCGCGATGCCAAGCAGCGGCTGCGCACCGCGCTGCTCGAGGGTACGGGGTCCCCCGACCTGACCTCGCTGGATGCCGCCGAGGCGTGGTTCGCCGCGCTGTGGACCCGGCTCGCGACGTTCGCTCGCACGGAGCCGGCCGCGTTCCGGTTCCTCGAGATGCAGGACCACGTCGAGTATCTCGACGACGCCAGCAAGCAGGTCGAGCTGTCGGTGCTCGCGCCGCTGTGGCTCGCGGGCAAGCGGCTGCGCGATCGCACGGCCGGCATCGCGATCGATCTCGCGATCGCGCTCGTGTGGGGCGCGTTCGTCGGACTCGTCAAGGCCGAGCGGCTGGGCTACCTCGAGCTCGACGCGCGCAGCCTCGCCGCCGCCCGCCGCGCGTGCTGGAAGATCCTCGCGCCCGAGCCGGCGCCGGGTCGCAAGCCGCGCACGTCTCGTTCTCCCTCCGGTTCACGTTGACCCATTCGAAAAGGACCTCAGATGCAGACTGCTGAACACACGCACGCCACGCGCACGCACGCCGCACACCACTCGCTCGATCGCCTCGCGGCCTGCTCGGTCGCGGAGCTCGACGCGCTGTATCGCGCCGCCCAGGTCTCGACCTCGATGCACGCGGCGGATGGCGCGCTGGTCGGCCGGATGCTCGCGGTACGCAACCTCCCCGCCATGATCGCGGCGCCGCTGCGGCGATGGGCCGGCGCGCGCTCGTTCGTGTGGGAGGGCAAGACGTTCCAGGCGGCGAGCGACGGTCGCGGCGTCGGCCACAACCGCGTCCACATCCCGGGCGCGCTCGGGCGGCAGAACCTGTTCCCGTTCGAGACCGCGTTCGGGCCGTCGGAGATCGACGGCAAGCCGACGCTGGTGCTCGATTACGACCTGCGGGTCAACCCGGGCTACATCCGCCGCATCCACGACGAGATCCGGGAGGTCGCGCCGGGCCTGTTCCTCGGGCCGGCGAGGATCAAGGGCAAGCGGCGGCCGCTGCACGCGCTGTGGTTCGCGCTCGACTCGAGGCTGTCGTGAACCCACCCGGCCATGTCCTCGTGACCGGTGCGGCCGGTGCGATCGGCGGCGCGCTCGCGCGTGCGATGCGTGCGGCGTGGCCGGCGGCAAAGCTCGCGCTCCTCGATCGCGACGCGCATGCGATGACGGGCCTCGCCAGCGAGCTCGGTCTCGCGACCACGCACGGGCTCGATCTGCGCGCGCTCGGAGCCTTGCCCGACCTGGTCGCGGAGCTCGACACCGTCGCGCCGCTCGACGGACTGGTCAACTGTGCCGGGATCATGCGGGTGCAGCAGCTCGGCTCGTGGAAGTGGGAGGACGCGCAGGATCTGATCGCGATCGATCTGCTGGCGCCGCTCCGGCTGCAGGAACTGATCGCCCGCCGCATGCTGGAACGGACGCCCGACACGAGCGGCGTGATCATCAACGTCGCGAGCATGGCGGGCAAGGTGCCGCTCAAGGGCTGCACGTACTACGGCGCGTCGAAGGCGGGCCTCGCGATGGCCTCGGAGATCGCGCGCGCGGAGCTCGCCCCGCACGGCATCCGCGTCGTCACCGTGTACCCCGGACCTGTCCGGTCCCCACTCGAGACCGGCGCGCGCGCAGCCTGGGGCGGCGGCGGCCTGTTCGGCAAGGTGGCCCCGCTCGGCGAGCCCGCCGAGCTCGCGCGCCGGATCATGGTCGCGATCGTGCGCGACGAGCCGCGCGTGATCTACCCGCGGCTGTACAGCGTTGGCTGGTCGGCGACCAACCTGTCGAGCTGGATCGCGCTGTCGTACGGCCCGCCCGCGCCGTCGTGATCAAGCGGTTGCGAGCTGGAGCAGATATTCGACGTTGCCCGCGGGTCCGGTGATCGGCGACTCGACGTCCGCGCCGGCGACGAAGCCGTGCGCGTCGGCCCACGTGCGGATCTTGTCGACCGCGCCGCGCCGCGTCGCCTCATCGCGCACGACACCACCCTTGCCGACCTGCTCGCGCCCGACCTCGAACTGCGGCTTGACCAACGCGACGATCGATTTACCCACCGGTGGCCGTAGCAGCTCGGCCACGCGCGGCAGCACGAGCGTGAGTGAGATGAACGACACGTCGATCACGGCGAGATCGCATGGCTCGGGTACCAGGGTCAGGTCCATCGAGCGGGCGTTGATCCGCTCGAGCACCACGACGCGCGGATCCTGGCGCAGCGACCACGCGAGCTGGCCGTAGCCAACGTCGATCGCGTACACCCGGGTCGCCCCACCGCGCAGCAGCACGTCGGTGAACCCGCCGGTCGACGCGCCGATATCGAGGCAGACGTTGCCCGCTGGATCGATGCCGAACGTCTCGAGCCCCTTCACCAGCTTGAGCGCGCCGCGCGACACGTACGGGTGATCCTCGACCTTGAGGCTGATCTCGACCGCCGGATCGAGCATCGTGCCCGGCTTGGTCTCCGGCTGTCCGCGCACGAGCACCGAGCCGGCCATCACCATCCCGCGCGCGCTCGCGACTCGCGACCAGGCCGCGATCGACCAGCAGCTTGTCCAGTCGCTCGCGCGCCATCGCGGCGCATCCTAGCGAGTTTTTTCACTCAACGATCGCCATTGGTTAGCTGGCAACCAGCAGGTCGTCGCGCGCCGCATGCTTGACAAAAGGTACGACCGTTCTATTCTGAATTCGTGGCGAAAGGCGAAGAAACCCGGCAGGCGATCCTGGCGCGCGCATTCGAGCTCGCGAACGTCGTCGGCGTCACCGGGCTCTCGATCGGGCGGCTCGCCGAGGCGACCGGGCTGTCGAAGAGCGGGCTGTTCGCGCACTTCGGCTCGAAGGAAGCGCTCGAGGTCGCGGTGGTCGAAGAGGCCTCGCGCCAGTTCGTCCAGGACGTCATGGTCCCTGCGTTGCGCCACCCACGTGGCGAGCCTCGCGTGCGCGCCCTGTTCGAGCGCTGGCTCGCGTGGGGACAGCGTCCCGGCGGATGTTTCTTCGTCGGAGCCAGCGCCGAGCTCGACGATCGACCGGGTCCGCCGCGCGATGCCCTGTGCCAGGCGTGCAAGGACTGGATCGGTCAGATCGCGACCGCCGTCCGGATCGCGATCTCGGAGGGTCACTTCGCGAGTGATCTCGACCCCGATCAGGTCGCGTTCGACATCTACGGCATCATGCTCGCCGCCCATACCTTCATCCGGTTCCTCCGGGAACCACGTTCGATCGAGCGCGCGCGCGCCTCGTTCGAGCGCTTGATCGAAACTTCTCGCGCGCCCGGCCACCGCTCCCGTTGATCCCAGGAGGACCCCATGTCGCTGCTGTCTTCGTCGTCCAAAAATAGCACGGTCGTTCGCTCGCAGGCTGCCGTCCGCATCACCCGCGCCGCACTGCAGACCGCCTACCTCCTGTCCGAGGATCTGGGCGCGGAGTTTGCCGAGCGCCTGTTCACCTCGCCACGTCGCCACCCACGCCCCCAGCGCGAGCAGGCCGTGCTCGCGACCGCGCGACCGTTCACGGTCGACGTCCATCTGCGCTCGCCGCGCTGGCGCGGTGCGCGGACCAAGGTCTGTGCCTGGCGGTGGGGCTTCGGCCCAACCGTGCTGCTGGTCCACGGCTGGGAAGGCCGCGGCTCGCAGCTCGGCGCGTTCGTCGAGCCCCTGGTCGCTGCCGGGCTCTCGGTGGTCGCGTTCGACGCTCCCGCCCACGGTGATTCTGCGGGCCATCGGCTCTATCTGACCGACCTCGCCGACACCATCGTCGATGTCGCCGCAGTGGTCGGCCCAGTCCATGCCACGGTCGCGCACTCGTTCGGCGCGGTCGCCGTGCTGCTCGCGTATCCGCGCGGTGGCTTCGACGCCACGCGCAACATCATGATCTCGCCGAACGTCATCATCGACGACTCGATCAGCCAGTTCGCGCGCGTGGTCGCGATCTACGACACCGATCGCGCTGCGTTCGAACGCAGCATGATCGCGCACACGGGCGTCGGGCTCGACGCGCTCGCGGTCGACCGCCTGGTCACCGACCGCGAGGCCGGCCTGCTCGTCATTCACGACGCGCAGGATCGCGAGGTGCCGTTCTCCCACGGCGACTGCCTGGTCGCCGCGTGGCCCAAGGCCCAACTCCACGTCACCGAGGGGCTCGGCCACCGCCGCATCCTGCGCGACCCCACCGTGATCGCCGAGACCGTCGCTTTCGCGGCCCAAGGTGTGCGCCAGCCGGTCTCGGATCTCGTGCGCGAGATCGATCGTCAGCTCGCGTGAGGACGCCGCGCAGGTCAGCAAGATCGGTCAAGGGCCGAGGGCGCCCGCGCGCGTAGGTTGCGGCGATGTCCCAACGCTTCGCAGGTAGTCGTTTTGTTCAGATCCCCGACGGCCGCGACGGCCAGGCCGCATGCTGGTGGATGTATCCGACGGACGAGCCTTCGCGCGCCGTCTCGATCGGTCCGTACCCGATGACCCTCAGCGCCGACGCGCCGGTGGCAGACGGCCGCTTTCCGGTGGTCGTGATCTCCCATGGCTCGGGCGGCTCCCACCTGCTCTATCGGACGATCGCGTCACGCCTCGCGCAGCACGGGTTCGTCGTGGTCATGCCCGAGCACCCGGGCAACAACCGCAACGATAACTCGCTCGCGAGCTCGGACGAGAACCTCGTGCATCGTCCGCAGCAGATCGTCCGCGCGCTCGACGCGGTTCATGCAGATCCCGAGCTCGGTCCGCGGCTCTCCGACCACACAGGCATGGTCGGCCACTCGATCGGCGCCTACACCGCGCTCGCAGTCGCGGGAGGCCGCCCGTCCTCGAGGACGGGCACACTGATCGAGGTCGTGTCCGATCCGCGCGTCACGGCGCTCGTCCTGCTCGCGCCCGTCGCGTTCTGGTATGTCCCCGAGGGCGCGCTGCGCGACGTCGACGCGCAGATCCTGATCTTCGGTGGCGAGGCCGACACGGGTGCACCCGCGTGGCACGCGCATCTCATCATGGCGCAGGTGCCCGACCCGTCGAAGGTCGACTATCGCCTCGTGCCGCGCGCGGGGCACTACTCGTTTCTAAGCCCGTTTCCCGCCGCGATGAAGAACCCTGCCTTCCTCCCCTCTGTCGATCTCGACGGATTCGATCGCGCGGCCTTTCATGACAACCTCGGGATCCAGGTGCATGAGTTCTTCGACCGCACGCTCCTATGAGCGCCGATTCCGCGACGTCCTCGAGTACATCGAGTCACATCTCGACGAGGACCTCAGCGTCGAGCGGCTGAGTCAGGTCGCGGCGTTCTCGAAGCACCACTTCCATCGTCAGTGGGTCGCGCTGCTCGGCCTCGGCGTGCTGGAGTACGTCAGGCTCGTTCGCTTCAAGCGCGCCTCGTTTCAGCTCGCGTTCCACGACCACCTGCGGGTCCTCGATATCGCGCTCGCGAGCGGCTACGAGAGCCACGAAGCCTTCACGCGTGCGTTCAAGAAGTTCGTCGGCCAGACGCCGATGCGATTTCGCGAGCACCCCGACTGGCAGCACTGGCACGACACCTGGCACCGCCTCCGGACCGTGCGGCTCGCGCACCTGCGACCGCGGCCCGAACCGGTGGCGATCGTGCAGCTCCCGGCTACAACGGTCGCGGCCTTCGAGCATCGTGGCGATCCGCGTCGGCTCGGCGAGTCCCTGCGGACCTTCATCGCGTGGCGGCGTGCCCACGCCCTCCCTCCCTCGGTGAGCGCGACCTACAACATCGTCTACGACGATCTGGATTCCGTCGCACCAGAGAACTTCCGCTTCGACCTCTGCGTCGCCATCACCGCCCCGCTCGCCACCACCTGCGCCCCCCTCGTGGCGAAGACCATCCCGGGGGGCCGGCACGCGAAGCTTCGCCACATCGGCTCCGACGACACCCTGCGCGATGCCGTGGCACATCTCTATGCGACCTGGCTCCCCGCGAGCGGCGAGGAGCCCGCCGACGTTCCACTCTTCTTCCAGCGCGTGGTGTTCTTTCCCGGCGTGCCCGAGCACGAGGCGGTCACCGATGTGTTCGTGCCGCTCGTGTCTTGAGAATTACGTCGTCAGAACCGTCAGGGCCGACGATCCCGTCGGGCCGTTGCGTGTACGTTTGCCGCCGTGAGGACCCTCCAGCGCTGGATGTCACGGGTTGTGGACCCAACGCAGGTGCGGCATTCGGATGTAGCGGTCGAACTGAGCGATGCGGAGCTGTCCGCCGACCGCACGAGCGGCGGGAGCACCGTCCTCAGGTTCAGGGCGAAGGGCCAACGCCATAACGGCGACGGTTCGTATGTGATCGAACGCGTTGCTGCGATGCTGCTCCGACAAGACGCATCGCTCGTCCGCGTGCAGCGTTATCACGAGAGCAGCAAGCCATTGGTCGTGGGAGGCAAGGTCACCTGGTCCCACGAGCTCTACGACGCGGAGCTGGCCGGCGCGGCGGCCGTGTTCTACGTGGTGGAGACCAGGTTGCAGGTGATCCGCACGCTCTTGCGTTGCGAGCTGGGATCCGTGGATGTGATCGCTGAATCAGCGATCTGGCCGATCGTCTCCAAGCGGGTGGAACACAGCGATCTCGTACACGTGGACGTCGCGCTGAGCACGCGACGAGGTGAACGCGTGGACATCAGTTTCACCGCGGAGTCGGACGTCACCAACCGAGGTCTCTCCGTCGCAGCCGAATTCTACTTGCTCGACGGCGACGGAATCGCGCTGACATCGGCGGCTGTCTCGGGCTCACTCGTCAACGGATTTGCCTACGAAAAGGCGGACACCGGAATTGATCGCGCGACCGCTCGCGACATTCGATCCATGGAGGTTCGCGCACGAGTCGATGTGGCGGTGGTGTCCGAGATCGGACCGATCAAGATCCCGGCGGAGTGCAGGATTGGGCAGTAGCGTCGGCGCCGAGCTCAGTTGCGGCGTCCCCTCATCGTATCGACGCAGGCGCCACTCGTGCAATCGATGTCGACGAACCGGAGCGAGACCGGGAGCGTCGAGTACTGATACCACTCGATCCGGAGCCGAACAGTTTCGGACGGCGCGGCCTGGTTGTCGCCGCAATGGTTCTCCGACGCCGTGTCGAACGTCATGATCAGGAGGTCGCCATCCTGCCGGACCGTACCGATCTCGTTGAGCAGCGTCGCACATGCGTAGCGCCCGTCTTTCTTGGAATAGCGCGGGGTGCCCGACGCACGCTTGACGCGGCCGTCCGCGTAGAACGTGTAGTGATAGAGGTTGCCCTCCCAGTATCCGCCGACGAGCCACGGCAGCAGATTCGCCGTCGTGTGCGGTTGGCCCGGCAACATCTGCTCGGCTACCGGTTCGGATCCGGCCGGCGCTCCGGCCGGCGCTTCGGCCGGAGCGCCGGATTGCTGGGCGGCGACCTGACCCTGGTCGCGACACGCCGCGAGCTCGGCGTCGCACACCGCGTGCTCGCTCGCGCCGTTGCACTCGATCACCGCGGTCACCATGACGCGCGAGCGCTCGTCGGCGTTCGTCATGCAATCCGCCAGACACTGCGCGCTCTCGTTGCACCCGGCCAGACACTCGAACGCCTGCATGCACGTGAGGCCGGCGGGCGCGGCGACCTGCTGCGGCTGGCTGTACCCGGGCTGGCCATACGGCTGTTGCGGGACGCACGCACCCAACATCACGACGTACAGGAGCTTCACGAGCGGGCGCGCTTCGAGACGGCGAGGCAGGATCATGGCGGTTCTTGTCAGTGCCGCGAGTGACCCAAACGTTGCCAAAAATGTTCGCTCAGTCGCGGCAAGTGTCTCTGGCGAGAAATTCCGCCCACACTCACGCTGACGGATAGCCAATGACGATCACCCTCACCAATCTCGAGACGGCTCATCCGGCTTTCAGGTGGGTCGTCGGATAGAGATCTAGTCCACCACATCGGAAGAGAACGACAGTGCGAAAGTTCTCGAAGCTGCGGTATCCGAAGGCTCGCTTCTTGAGCATCTGGACGACGGAGTTGATGGCCTCGCTACCGGCGTTGGTGATGCGGTGCTTGTAGTAGGTGAGGACGTTGTGCAGGTGCCGCTTCACCATCGCCGCGACCTTCTTGACCGGCTCCAGTCGCGAGCGAACCGCCCAGCCGTACCAGCGCTTCCACCAGCGCTCGCCAGCCGCCCGGCTTCGCTGGTTCCAGAGTTCCCGAAGCGATTCCTTGAGCGCCCAGGCGCGCGCGGTCTTGAGCTTCGAGGAGCGCAGGGCGGCGAACTCGACCCGGGTCTCGATGCTGTAGCGATCGGCGGGGATGTTCTCCGCCCCGTAGAGCCAGAGGTGTTTCGTGCCGACGAGACGGTCATCACCGTCCGAGCGGAGCAGCTTGTTCTCTCTGCGGCGGACGATGTCGACGGCGTTGTTGATGTGACCGACGATGTGGAAGCGGTCGAACACGATCTTGTCGTCGGCGTCGTCGATGACGGCACGGAACACCTGCGCGTAGGGCTCCCACATGTCCATCGCGATCGCCTCGACGCCGGCGAGCTCGTCGATCGAGAACCGACCCAGGCACTGCAGTAGGCTGTCCTTCGAGCGGCCCTCGGCGAGTTCGATGACGTGACCCTGCTCGAGGTCGCAGACCATCGTCGCGTAGCGCTGACCCTTGGCAAGCGACTTCTCGTCGACGCCGAGCTGCTTGGGAACCGCATGGGGTCGCCGCGCCAAGCCTCGCGCCACCGCGCGCTCCATCAGGTGATGGCCCTCGTCCCAGCTGAGCCCGAGGATCTTCGCGGCGCCGGTGATGCTGGTCTCGAGGAGGACGGCGACCGCGAACCGTTCGAACAACGCGGTGAACCGCGACTTGGGTTCGGCCCACGACACTCGGGCCTGGCGCACGCCGTGCTCAGGGCAGTTCACCCGCGGGATGCGTGCATGAAGATGGGTCTGGAACCCGCAGCTGTCGAGATGTCGCCAGGTGCGCTCCTCGTCGTGGTCGTGAAGGCCAACGCCCTTCTTGCACTCGGGGCAAGGCCAGGTCTTCTGCTTGTCGTGCTTCGCCCAGACGTCCACGCGTTGCTGTTTCACGTCCAGTTCGACGCGGTCGACGGTCCACGGCTTCTCAAGCCCCAGAAGCTGGCGATACAAGTCGGTGTCACGCACCGACTGAGAATAGCGCCGACCGCGACCGCGACCCGCCCGTCACGCTGCTCGTCGGAAAGCCACCCGTTTCCCGGGAGCCGCCTCGAGACCTACGAACAGATCGCCCAGGCCTACGCCGCGCGCACCCGTGAAAACCCGCACAATGCGCTGTGCGAGCGCCCTGCAACGCTGGCGCTCCTCGGCGATCTCGACGCGGCACGGATGCTCGAGGTTGGCTGCGGCCCGGGCCACTACGCTGAGGAGCTCGTCCGGCGCGGGTGCAACCTCGACAGCTTCGACATCAATCCCACCTTTGTGGCACAGACTCACGCACGGGTTGGCGATCGCGCACACGTCTTCGTCCACGACGTCGCGGCTCCGTGGTCGTTCGCGTCGGCGTCGACCTACGATCAGATTCTCGCCGCCCTCGTGCTCGATTACGTCGACGACTGGTCCGGGATCCTGGCCGAGTGCCGTCGTGTGCTTCGACCGGGCGGCGCAGTCGTCGCCAGCATCGTGCACCCGTTTGCGAGTATTGAAGCAAGTCCGTCGAAGGACTACTTCCGCCAGGAGGTTATTGAAGAGCGCTGGCCCTCGTATGGCGTGACGATTCGCTGCTTCCGAAGGTCCTTGACCGATGTGTTCGGCGCGTTCATTGGCGCTGGCTTCACCATCGACGCCCTTATCGAGCCAGCACCGTTGCCGGAGTGCGCCGAGCGCTACCCCGAGAAGTTCCAGCGCCTCTCCGCCCGTCCGGGGTTCCTCTGTCTCCGCGCTCGACGAAGCCGCCCTCACAAAGCGTCGGCAGCGTTTGAGCACCTTCGTCGGCACCAGTGACCGCGTGCAGCGCCTGCGCGCCTCAGAGCGCCAGGCGCGTCGCGAACAGTCCCGCAACGAGCGCGAAGTACTCCCAGAATACGAGGCGCGGGGAATACGAACGTGCCGGCGTACGCAGATGGGCGATCCCAGATGCGATCACGCCCACGGCAAGCGAAATCATCACGAGGCCTGCGCAACGCGCGATCGTGGGAGCCGGGAGCGGGCGAAGCAGGAGCGCAGCCACGGCGCCGAGGGCAATGCCGATCGCCAGGTAGATCGCGATCACGCGGCCTGGCCTGACCGGCCGGCCGTAGCCAGTTCTGGTAGTTCGCGTGTGGATTTCGCAGGTCCTCGACGACCAGCATGGTCGACCAGACCAGCAACAGCGCGAACAGCCCGAACAGGACCAACCGGAAGTGCGGCCAGTCGTCCATCGGTTCGACCATCCACCAGAACAGGAAATCGACGACCTTGCCCATTCATCGCAAGGCTAGCCGGGCTCGCCACAAAACAAAACCGGGCCGCCTTGTGAGCGGACCGTTCTCGTTCCTGGTGGAGCCGTGGGGGATCGACCCCCCGACCTCTAGGTCAACGGCGCTCTTCATGCGACTGCACGCTCCTCGTCGCACAGCCGGTGAAGGATCTCGAGGTCGGGGGCGGACCGATCGGTCAAGGACTAGCTCGAGCGCGCAGGAACCACGAGGCCTCGCGCGACGGCCGGCCTGGCAACGAACGCGCCCAGCGCTCGAATGACGTGTGGGAGCTCCGAGATCCCCACGAGATCGCCGGCGCCGTAGTAGTCGACCAGGTTGCGCACCAACGGCAGCGTCGCGATGTCCGCGATCGTATAGGTGTCGCCCATGATCCACGTTCGGCTGGCGTAGCGGTCGTCGAGGACCTTCAACAATCGCCGCGCCGCCCCGACGTAGTGGTCGCGCGGGCGCTTATCTTCGAACTCGCTGCCCGCGAACTTGTGGAAGAATCCCACCTGTCCGAACACCGGGCCGACGCCACCGATCTGGAACATCAGCCACTGCAACGTCTCGTACCGTTCCACCGGCGGCGCTGGTAGCAGTTGCCCGGTCTTCTCCGCGAGGTAAATGAGGATCGCGCCCGACTCGAACATCGGCAACGGCTGGCCTCCCGGGCCGTCCGGATCGATGATCGCGGGAATCTTGTTGTACGGATTCAGGGAGCCGAACTCCTCCGACATCTGCTCCTTCGTCTCAAAATTGATGTAGTGAGCCTCGTACGGCACACCCGTCTCCTCGAGCATGATCGAGATCTTCACGCCGTTCGGCGACGGCACCGAATACAGCTGGAGCCGATCCGGATGCCGCGGGGGCCATTTCGTGGTGATTGCAAAGCGCGAGAGGTCCGCCATACGCGACAGCCTACCGAACTCGTGATTTGCGGCGGCGGCGGCGGCGTAGCGATCGCCGACGCCAGCAATCGATTCGTTCATGCGCTCGGGCCGGTGCCCGGGCGCCGGGCGCCGTGGCGTCCGCGTCCCGAGCGCCAGCGTCGGAACCGGAATGGATGCGGTGTCGGCCGAGGCATACACGGTGGTCGATTTGACGATCAAGGTGACCGTCGGGTGGGAATTCTGAGCGCTAGCGATTGCCAGGCCTCCCGAATGGGACCCCGCGAGTCGTAGACCGCATGCGCTGGCTAACCCTCCCGGTTCTTCTCGTCGCCTGTGGCTCCACGGGCGAGCAGTTGAACGAAGACCTCCCGATCACGGAGCGCTATCGCGAGCTCGCGGACCTGATCGAAGCAGAGCGCGTCGCCGCCGGGGTGCCGGGTGTCGTCGTGCTCGTCGCCGAGCACGGCGAGGTCACCTTCGCCCACGGCTTCGGTTCGCGGCATCCGGATCGCCGGGCGGAGCTGTCGTCGTCGACGCTGTTTCGCGTCGCCTCGGTTTCAAAGCAGTTCACGGCGGCGGCGCTCCTCCGTACCGGCGTCTCGCTCGACACGACGGCCTCGTCGGTGATCCCGACGTTTCACTTCGACATGCCGGAAGACGAAGCCTTGCTACCGGCGCTGACGCTGCGCCACCTGCTGACGAACGCAGGCGGCCTCGAGGACACGTACGACCTCACCCGAGCCGAGGTGCTCACCGCCGACGCGGCGTTCGACGACTACATGACGACGCGCGCGCGATCGCTGCGGTTCCAATCGGCTCCCGGCGCGTTCTACAACTACTCGAATACGAACTTCGTGTTCGCGGGCTACGCGATCGAGCAACTCGAGGGAGTCCCGTATCGCGAAGCGATGGTGCGACTGTTCGACGATGCCGGGCTCGACCGCGCGACCATGGTAGCGAGCGAGGCCGCGCTCGACGGAAATGACGCTACGACGTGCCCCTGCGCGGCCTCACGATCGAGCTGTCCGTGGTCGACGGTGCGTTGCAGATCGCAGTGCCGCAGTGGGACGACGAGGGAGCGACCTACGACAAGACGACGCTCGCGGTGGCGCCGGACAACGTGGTGTGGCTGGGAAACCTTGTCACCTTCATCGGCAACGGCCCGGATGTGGTCTTGCGCTCGCGCAACTTTGTCGCGAAACGGGCAACGACCACACGCACGACGCCGGCGCGTGCGGCGCTGGAGCAGATCAGGAAGGCCCTGCCCCACGAGCTCCTCATCGAGCGCGGAACAATCACTGGCCGATGAGCACGCTCGTCGCCGGGATCCGGCGCGCTCACGCGGCGATGGTGGCCGCGGCCGCGGCCGCACCACCGGCTGCTACTTCGACGTGAACGTGACCCGCTTCGCGGCGTGCGCGTGTCATCGCCCGTCGTTGATCGCGATGTGGCGCTCGCACCATTTACGCGAACGTCCGGGTGGTGTTTGTAGCTGCGGATCAGCGCACGCGGCGGAACTTCTGGACGCGCCGGCCGCGGACATCGACGACGAATACCGAGCCATCCGTGCCCACTGCGATGTCGTGGCCCCAGTCGATCTCGCCAGGGGCGAGACCTGGACCGGACCAGCGGTCGAGCACGCGCCCGGAGCGGTCGATGCGGAGTAACCGGCCGCGTGGTGCATCGGCGCGCTGGTCACCGCCATCGACGACGTATAGTGTTCCGTCGGTGGCGCAGCTGATGCCCCAGGGGCGGCCGATCGAGGGCCCTCGCCAGACGGCGTGCAGTCGCCCGCGCGAATCGAACACCTGGATCCGCGCGTTGCCGCGGTCGGCGACATAAACGAGACCGTCGGCGCAGACCGCGAGTCCGTGTGGTGTGCGTAGTTGGCCTGGTGCGCTTCCCCGGCTCCCCCACGTGGTCACGAGCTGCCCGGACGCGTCGAACCGCGCGATGCGCGCGTTGCCATAGCCATCGGCGACGTAGATGTCACCCTCGCGACCGAACGCGACGTCCGTTGGCTTATCGAACGCATAGGGGTCGGGGGCGCAGCCGGCGAGGGCGACGAGCAGGAGCGAGCGCGTTCGCACCCGGCTCATCGCGCTCCGAGAATACGAAGCACGTTCCCGTCGTGACCAAGCTCGTACACGCGATGCCGAGCCACATCGGTGACCCAGATGTGATCGCGGCTGTCGATCGCGAGGCCGTGCGGCACGACGAATAGGTTGGCGCCCCAGGTGCCCACCACCGTTCCCGACGAGCCGTCCAGCACAAGTATTGTCGGGTCTGTGATCACGGCACGGTTGGCGAAGCCTCGACCGGCGCGGTGAAATACGAACACGTGACCGTGTGAATCAACTCCAACGCCGGTGGCCTCTCCGAGCATGAGGGTGTCGGGCAGAGCCGGCCACCCCGGCACGACCTCGTACGACTGGGGCGTGGGCACATCGGTCACGATGGTCTCCATCCCTCCACCACATGCCATCAGGATGAGTAGCAGCATCATTCCGCGTGGCATCCAGGCAGCATATAACAACGTTATGGTGGGCGCAAACTCAGGTCAGGGACTGCGTGCGAGAGCGGTCCGTGTCGTCTTCGACGCATTGTGGCGCGGAACGCTGCACCGCGACCAGCTGGTCGCGCGTGAGCTGTCGCGCCGGCTCGGGCACAGCACGTTCGTGCTGTACCACCACTTCGGCTCGCTCGACGGCTTTCTGATTCAGGTCGACGGAAAGGGTTGGCAGGCGCTGCTGGAATCGCTGCTACGACGCGACAGGAGAGGTGCCACCGTTGCCCAGCTAGCGCGCGGCTTCGTTGAGTTCGCGTTCCGCCGACCGGTGCTGTACTGGCTGATGACGGAGCGTCCGTTCGATCGCGCACAGCTGCGCCGTCGAGGCCGCTTGCGCGCTGGCGATGAACTGTGGGAGGGGTTCGTCGGGATCGTGGCGCGTCACGGGTCGCAGACCCCGCAGCTTGACGCCCGCGCGCTGCTCGCAGGGCTGCACGGCCTCGTCGCGCTCACCGCGAGCGGACGTGGCACATTGGGAAACACCAATCCGCGTGCCGCGCGACGAGACACGTATGCTGCCGCCCGACGGCTCGCGAGCGCGTTGCTCCCGGGCGACCCGCCGTGCGCGCGGAACGGCCCGGCGGCGGTGCTACGCAAACGGACGTGACGGAGTGCGGGGGCCACACAGTGCGCTCAGGTCGATTCTCCAGCCATTGGCGGAGCTCGCGCCGAAAACGAAAAGGCCTCGCATTTCTGCGAGGCTTTTTCATTCCCGGTGGAGCCGTGGGGGATCGAACCCAGACCTCTAGAGTGCGGTTATGCGGCGCTTAACAATCTCGCGCCCTTGCAGCGCCATTCGTTCCCCACCGAGGGTTCGTCCGTCGAGGAATCTGGGGAACGACGGCGCGAACCGCCGACCCTCGTCGCACTTTCGCGAACGCGGTGTGGAGCTGATCGCGAGCGTCGATCCGAAACAGTCTCCCGAGTAGCGGGTGAAGCGATCGTCGCCGATGCGACGGTCGCAGTCGAGCAGCCGCGTGCCAGCCTCGGCCCCGAGAGCGAGCAGGTCGTGGTGCGGCGGCTCGGCGAGCTGTGCGGAGTGATCGCGGCGCTGCACGGCAGGCTCACCAGATCGTCGAGCGCACCGGCCGGAGGTATCGCGTGTCGCGTAGCCTCGAGCAGCTGGCGCACGAGATCGTGATGCTGCACCGGCAAGGGACGAGCGACCGTGCGATCGGCCGCGCGCGCCGCAAGGGCCGCAACCGGGTCCGAAGATCCTGCGCGTTCACGAGGCCGCGCGCGCCGGCGAGACGCCGCCACCGCGCTACCGCCAACACCGCTGATGCGGAATTCACTCGATGGCGATCACCGAAACCGGTCCATCGCGATCACCGAAACCGGCGCATCGCGATCACCGAAACCGGTTCATCGCGATCGGTGGTCCGGCCAATCTGGCCGTGATCACCTGAACCGGTCAGAGGCAGGGATCAGGCTCGGCGCCATGTGAGCGCCCGGTCGTGATCGCGGTGGGGACGGTGCTTCGGGGCGCTCCAAGTGGAGCGCGATGCCGACGGAGCGACTGTCCATGCGGAAGACCAGAGAGATCCTTCGACTGAAGTGGCAGCACGGGCGCAGCCACCGGGAGATCGCGCGCGCACTCGCGGTCGGTCGGCAGCAACTTGATCGGGACGTCCGACAAGCCGAGCCAGTTCAGTCGAAGCATGTGACGCGGCGACAGTCGTGCGTCACCAGCAACTGGCCAGCCGCATCGAAGAACCGGTTGCTCGTGACGGTGCCGTCAGTTCCTCGTACGATCCGGACCGCGTGCCAAGCGCGCCCTGGGGAGGCGACGCCGACGTAGCCGCCGGTGTAGTTCGCCGGCCTTCCCACCTTGTCGAGGAGAACCATCGCGAAGCGGCGGTGGGCGGTGTCGTAGAGCACGCGGCGCGTTGTCATTCCCATCGTCTCGATGAGCTTTCCGTCCGCGTCGAAGCCGACGGATTCGAACACGTGATCGTAGCTGTCGTACTTTGTCCTTCGTGACGCGGCGCCGGCATTCGTCGTCGCGGCGCCACTCGTGTCGAAATACCGTTCCTCGATCATTCGACCCGCGTCGTCGTACGATAGCTTCTTGGCGTGGAACCCCGTAGTTGCGCACGCGATCGGTTTGCCTTCGGAGTCATAACAAGACTCGCCGACCGCATTTCGGACCGCATCGTACTGCGACCGAAGCTCGAACACGCCATACTGGGCGTCGCCGCCTGGCGCGCCATCGGCGCTGTAGTGCTTCTGTGACACCACATTCCCGAGATGGTCGTACGCATAGACCGTTCGTGCTGGACGACCGAGCCCGCAAGCGACCGGCTGCTCGACGATGCTCACGCAGGTCTTGCTGATCGCCTGACAGCGCGAATCGTGCTGGAACTCGAGGCCATGGACGTTGTCGCGATTTGCAGCTGGCCGTCCGTCGGCCGTTGCGTACCGCGATGCGACGAGGCAACCGCGTGCGTCATAGCGATAGCTCTCGATCGCTGTGTTGTCGGTAGTGTTCTGCGGCCGGTCCGCGAAATCTAAGCAGGTCCTCTTCACTTCGAGTCCGCGTGCATCATAGTCGCGGTGCCAGCCATAGCAGCCGTCACTCGACGGTACCGGTTTGTCGTCGGCATCTCGATATCGTATGATCGCGCTGCGGCCGAACTTGTCGAGATCGAAGCGGAGTGCCGTGACGCCGTCGATGTTCGCGATCGGCCTACCATCGAGCCCGAGGAAGTGCTGGGCGATCGTGATTCTCCGTGCGTCGCGCTCAACTCGCATCGCGGCTACTCCCGTGGTGTCGCGCATCGGCTGCCCGAGCCATTGCAGGCAACTCTGCTGCGATACCCGGCGCTGCTTGTCGATCTTGATCGCCATCGAACCGCAGCCATCTAGACCGTTGCCGCCGCTCGGCCTTCGCGCCGAGTAGCGGTCTGCGAGCGTGAACCTCCGCATTTCCACGACGTGACTGAACATGTCGAGTTCGACGCGATGGATCGGGGTACCATCTGGCTTGGCGACGAGCACGTAGGTCTTCACCACTTGGCTTCCGAGCATTGACTCCGCGACGATCAGCTCCTTGCCACGCCGGCCCACGCGCCAACTCGCGAACGCGGCCCCGGACCCACACGCGACGTTGAGCTGGCCCACCTCGCAGTGCGCGTGGGTCGACCACGAGAGCGAGCCCCGCGGTGGTAGCCCGTACGTCGTCGGGACTCTTGGACCGCGGTCAGGGTCTTCGAGCGTGAAGATCTTGTCGGTGCCCGAGGTCACCGGTGTCGGGTAGTCCGGGTGTGGCCCGGCCTCAGGGAGGGCGGAGGTGATTTGTTTCGAGCGCACGCCGCCATCCCAAATCGCATCTAGGGCCTTCAGCGGATCGAATGGCGATTCTCGCGCGGGCGCTGGCTTGTCCTCGAGCGCTTCCGACCTGGTCTTGCAACTAACCAGCACCAACACCCCAAGCAACACCGATCTCGTCACGTGCATCAGGACCTCAAAACTCGAACTGGACGGATCCCATGCCCCCGCCTGCGAGCGGCGACATTGTGACGATCGGTCGCGCTGGGCGCGGTCGCGAGTCACTCCACATCACGTAGGCAGAGACGCCGACGAGCGCGAGACCGGAGCTCAAGAAAATCCAGCCACCCAGTTCCGCTTGGTTGCGCGAGCAATCCAACGAGATCACGACATCCTTGCAGCCCGCGAGTAACGCCCCTCCAGTCGCCGCGTAGAAGATTCCCATTGCTCCAGCCAACGAAGCCATTGGACGGCGCCATATGTTGCCTGCAATCATCGGTGCAGGAGACCCGGTGTCGACTGCCGCGACCGATGCGACCGGCTCGGGACCCTGAGGCTCGGTGCCAGCTTTGGCGGTATCGGTTGCGCGCGAGTGCTCGGGATGATCAACATCAACGATGATGCCGCCTTGCGTGGGCTCGTTCACGAGCGCCGCGGCCAGCTGCGTGACTCGATTCTCGTCACCTGTGCCGTCGAGCTCGACCGCCTTGCTGCGGATGAGCGCTCCGGTCGCGACGCGATACAGGCTCGCCTCGATCACGACGCGATTTCTGATCGCTGTTACGGAATAGGTCGCTGCCATCGCCGCACTGGTGTGAGCGCGTGCGAACCGTCGAACCAGATCCGCCTCGCGGGCGCGATCGCTGGCGGTCGCGTAGAGCAGCCCTACCCAGTCGCCGCTGCTCAGCACCGAGTCGAGTGCCCAGTCCACCTTATGACGAGTTTCTTGCTTGGCGAAGATGGACACCTCGTACTGGCGCGACTCACCGTCCTGCGACACCACGAGCACGCGGTGCTTGCCCGGGATCAGATCGCCGATGGTCAGTGACCCCGATCCATGCGCGATCTCGTCGAGGTAGATCACCGCGTCGGGCTCGCTCACCTGGATCACGAGCCGTCCGCGTCCCATCTTGTCGATGTTCGAACGGTTCGCCTGGAAGATCCGCTCCGCCTCGGGCCCGTGCTGGTTGCGCGTGATGACGCGCTTGGGGAAGTAGCGGATCGCCGCGGACATCACTTCGTCGCGCCTTGTCATGTTCCGCAGCCGATCGTAGGCGAGCGCCAGGTGGACGTATGCCGAGAGCATGGTCTCGCGATGCTTAGGCTCGCGCGCCAGCATGCCGGGATTTCGCTCCGCTTCACCCACCGCCTGTCCCAGCGTGGAGACGACCTTCTGGAAGTCGGCATCCTTTTTGGGATCGGCATTGATGAACTCGTTGACACCCTTGTCGACTGCCGCGGCGAGCTTCTGGCTCGTGAACTGCGGATTCACGATCCCCGGACGCACCCGGTACCCTCCCATCATCTTTTCCAGATCGGCCGGATAGACGACGAAGTTCCGCGCGGCCAAGGCTCGCCGAAACAGTTCGACCGGGCGTTCGACCGCGCTCGGCCGCACACCGACATACGCCTCGATCGCGATTCTCACCGCGCCGCCGCGGTCGCCCACGTCTGCATGCACTAGGTTGGTGGACGTGACCGCGATCAACGCGACCACGATCGCAGCGCGATGCGCCGAGCTCGTTCGCGCGCTCACGGTGCGACCTCATCTGCGCCGATGTCCTTCGCGGTCCCTTGGGGCCGTGGATCGCCTTCGTGATCGATTTCGATCGGAACGGCCGTCGTGGCTTGGTCGATCGCGGTGCTGCCGGTCGTCAGTTTGTAGCTGAAGGGTGCTGGTACATCGGGGTGCTCGAACGCGAGCCCAGCGACATCGGACTGAACCTTTGAGGTTGGATACGTGCATGGTCCGGAGGTCTGCGCGTTGACACCCGTCGTGCTTCCAGCAAGCTGGTTGCGCGCGATGATGTTGTTCGGGCCCACGAACGTGGCGACGTTGCAGGCGACCCCGCCCGAGTTGATCGCCGCTTCGTTGTCGATGATCGTGTTGAAGGCGAGGCGATTGGTCCCCGCAACCGCGATGCCTAGATTCAGGCCCCCGAACGCGCTGCCGCTGTTGTCACCGTTCCTGAAGATATAGCTGTTCGTGATGTCGAATGTGGCGCCGACACCGCTCACGGCGATACCGCCGGCCTGGTTGGCCGAAATCGTGGATTGGCGTACGGTCAGCGTCCCGCCTGTTGAGGAGGTGCCGACGCCTTGGTTGCCAGAGATATTCACGCGGGTGAGCGATAGCTTGGGAGCGCCCCCGTTCGGCACGACCGAGATCGCAGAATCTGCGATGCCGGTTTGCCCGGTGATCGCGAGATCGAAGATCTTCACATCGGCACCATTGCTTCTCACCTCGAGAATGACGCCATCCCCGTCGCGGTCGAGCTTCGCTCCTGGGTCGGCGACGATCGTCACGGCTCGACCATTGATCGTGGTCGTGTCCGTGTCCTTCACGGTGCCGGTAACGATCTTGATGGTCGTTCTCATGGTCGTGAGTCCCGCAGCCAGCGTGCCGCACGGCGTGAGCCGCGTGCACTGAGTGCCCGAGCCTCCCCCCGCCACGTACGCCACCTGTGCTTCATCGGCGCACGAACCATCGGGCAAGCAAGCGTTCGAGCTCGCGCATTCCACGTGAGCGATGCAGCCACGGCATGCGTGATCGTCGCCGCACGCGGGCGTCGCGCCGCCGCAAGCTGCAGCTTGATTCGGAAGACACTCGACACACGTCATCGTGCCGGTCACGTCGCAGATCGCCGTCGGTGCGCCGCATTCCGCGTTCGTCGAACAGCGGCCGCTGCCACCCCCGTCGTCCAGGCAGTTGTTGTTCGGGTTCGCACCCGGGCAGTAGCTCGGGTTGGTCTTCTCGCAGCCGCTACAGAAACTGGCAACGAGCAATAGCAATCGGATGTGGGTCAGGCTCGACACGGGTCCTCCGCTCAAAACGAGGTCTGCATGCCAACGACAGCACCGCTACCAACGGCGGTGATGGTGGGAGCCGCATTTTGCTTGGTGTACTTCCAGAACAGGTACCCGCCGATCCCTGCCACGACCGCGCCACCGGCGACCAGCGCGAGTCCAGGAACCATCGTATCGGTGTACTTCGGCTCTGCGGGCTTTCCCGGCTCGGTCGGATCCTCATCCCGCATGATCGCGACGATTCCTCCGACGATCGCGACGGTGCCGACCCCGATCGCGAGCGACGGAATCAAGCGCGATCGCTTCGGCGGATCCGGCGGGAGCCGGTCCGATCCATCCGGGTTTTGGGGATTCAATGGCTGCGTGCCTCCATTCGCCGCGTCGAGCCTGCGAAGCGTCTCCGAGACCTCGGCCGTCGTTCCATCGGCGGCGTCGACGTTACGCGTGACCGGCTCGTAGCCCTCTTTTTCGATCCGGACTGTGTGCGTCCCCGGGACGATGTCGATCGCCGTGTCCGTCGCACCGATCGCGTCCCCGTCGAGGTAGGCGAGCGCTCCCTGCGGCGTGGATTTCACCGACAGCACCGTGCGGCTACTACGCAGCGCAATCCGCTGCAACAGCTCCTGCGCGAGCTCGGCGGCGAGCTTCGCGAGCGTGTCGTCGGTGCAGCGCGTGCAGAAGCGCCGCACCGGGATCACCGACTCATTCCCGAGCACGACCACGCGGGCGCTCAGCACAAGCATCGAGTCGCCAGCCTTATCTCGCGCGGGATCGATCGAGACGACAGCGATGTGGTGGACGCGCTTGTCGCGGGCGATCGCGGTGACGCACGCCCATGGTTCGGATCCGCGCAGGCACTTCGCGATCGCGTCGGCCTCCTTCGCGGTGAACCGTTTGGGGAGCTCGGACCAGCCGCCCGCGCGGAACGCCTCGGTCAAGGCGGTCGTCGCGACCGCCTTCTCGTGGCCTGTGCTCGCGCCACTCACCAGGATGGCTCCCGGCTCGGCCCGAGCTGACCACGAGCCGCCGAGCAGCATGGTGAAAACAATCAACGGGATGAGGGTTCGAATCGTCATTGCCAGTTCCTCTTGATCTCCGCAGCCCGCCCGAGCTTGAAGCTTTCCGCTGCTCCGAGATCCGACTTCACGAAAATGCCTTTCGCAGGATCGACGGTGATCGTCAGGTTCTCGGTCTTCTCGGCCCCGACGAGGCGGACGCGATGCTTCCCGGCGCGCAAGGTGAGCTGGGTGGGAGTCTGTCGACCGGTGCTGCCGCCATCCAGAAACACCTCGGCCCACGGCCGGACCTTGATCGTGATCTTCTGTGAGCCGCTCCGAGCCGGCGCGGCCTCGGGCCGCTCGATGCTCGCCGAACCGCTGCCCATCGCTGGGCCCGCGCTCGGACTGCTCGATCCATGGTCCGCGGCGTCCGCGACCGCCGCGTCACGCAGCGTCGTTGGTGTTAGCGCGCTGCCGGCGGCCACCAGGACGGGAGCCGCAATTGCCGCGACGGTAGCGTCGCGCGCCGGCATGGCTGCTTCAGGCGGTGCGGCGGCCTGCTCGACCCGCTCCTCGGCGACCGGTGCTATGGCGCGATCCGACGTGAGCTTCATCGCCCCGGCACCGACGACGATGCCCGCGATGGCACCGATCGCGGCCGGCAGGATCGGTCCACGCCGCTTCGGTACGCTCGACGGCCAACTCGCGAGCGAGGCCTCGAGTCCGCCGGCCATGGTATTTGCAGAGGCGGGAAGCGGGGCGGTGGCGCGCAGCGACGGGGCCAGGACCTGCAGCAACACGTCGCCGTTTGGCAGCGGCTGTGCGATCCGCTGCGCCAGCTCGGCCATCGATCCTGGACGCAGCTTGCGGTCGCTCTGGAGCGCGGCGACGATCGTGTCTTCCCAGCTCTTCGGCAGGTCGGGCCGCAAAGCGCGCGGCCGCGGGAACGCACCCTTCAGCTGGCGCTCGACAAGCTCGAACTGCGTCTCCGCGCTGAACGGCGGCTGCCCGGTCACCATCCGGTACAGCATCGCGCCGAAGCTGTAGACGTCTGCCCGCGCGTCGACATCACGCTCGCCACGCGCTTGCTCGGGCGCCATCATCCCCGGCGTCCCGAGCACCGCCGACGTTTGAGTCCGGTAGCCGGCGCCGAGGTGCGGGTTCAGGAGCTTCGCGATGCCGAAGTCCACGATCGTGACGAAGTAGAGGCGGCCTCGGCGCCGGGAGATCATCACGTTCTGTGGCTTCATGTCGCGGTGGACGATCGCCGCCGCGTGCACCGCGTTCAGCCCCGACGCGATCTGGAGCATGATCATCGCGGCGACGTCGACGGGCAGCGGTCCCATCTGGGAGCACAGCGACTCCAGCGAGCAGCCATCGATGTACTCCATCACGATGTAGAGCATCCCGTCGTCGGCGAGCACGCCCGCGTCGTAGACGTCGACGATGTGCTCGTCATCGAGTGCCGCTACAGCCTGGCCCTCCAGCCAGAACCGCGCGACGAGTTCCTGGTTGCCAGCGAACTCGCGATTGATGACCTTCACCGCAGCCCGCTTGCCCGCGTATCGGTTCTCGGCCGCGTACACCGCGCCCATCCCGCCCTCACCGATCAATGACATGATCTTGTAGTTGCCGACACTACGACCGATGAAGTCGTGCGACCGCGGAGGAAGCGGATTGGTCACACGCATGCCTGCGCTCCACGCGTTGCGAGAAATCTGACAACGTCGGTGAGCTGGAACTCTATCCTAGCCATCGATGAGCGAGCCAAGCGCGCCTCCACGAGAACCTGATCGAGCATACACCGATCGATTGGACCCGATGAATACGCGGAGAGCTTGTTGACGGGAAGAGATGGGGCGATCGGTCCTGGTCTCGCGCATCCTGTCCGACCGGTCACCACATCTGTCATGTGGCGGCGTTCGGGTCACGTGGCGTGCAGGAAGTCATCGACGCGCGGTGCAAGATCTGACGCGGCAACACCATCCGCAGTGCGGCGACCCGCAACTTGGCTCTATCATCGGATTCCCTCGGCCGCCTGATCAGCGAGTTTCGCGAGGCAATCAAAATCGTTCGCCAGCAAGCATGCAGTGTGCACCTCTGTGTCAATTTTGACCGAGGAGCACATCGCGATATCATCCGATCGATGGCCAGCTTCGTTCGACTCGTGAAAGCGCAACGCGGCCTTGGCTCGCTTCGCCGAGTTCCTTAGATCCCAAGCGTCGAACTGGAGCGACATACGCGTGAATGCGCAGTAACTTTCGAACTTTCGAAGCTTGGCGCCCGACGCATCTAGCTGATTAGTGAGGCTCCAGCAATACAGCATCACGCAGGCACAGGTTATGAGTAGCACCGTTACACCAATGCGTGTCGCCCATGCGCGTCGCATGAGAGACTCCCTCACGATTGCACCTTCACGATTGGCTCTGGCGGAGCCGGAAGCGATAGCGGCTCTTTGCTCGGAATCGGAGGTGCGCCGTCGTCATGTACTATGGGCAACCGCTCGGGGCCGTGTGGCTTGTCGGCGTTGCCCATCAGACGTTTGTCGCGCGACTTTGCCATCTTCGCCTTGGTAGCGCGCACTGGATCTCGGGCCCACCAATCGCCTTGTACACTTTCATCGATCTCCATCGAGGGAACGGCCGCATTCCATCTCGTCATGTGGCTCGCGATCGCAACGCCGACGAACTCCTCGTCGACCGTTGGGCCTAACTGTGGTCCGCCTGGTACGGCGCCGCCAGACGGCCCATTATCCACTGGCTCGAAAGTCTTCGTTGGGACGGTCTTGGTAGCTTCAGAGGCACGCCAGGCCTCCCACGTCTGGAAACGCAGTTCTCTCGGGTGACCCGATGCGTAGTTCACCCAGATCACACGCGTGTTCCAATCCTTGTTTCCGGTGAGGCGCTTCGTGCCGATCATTGGCACACCGCTCTGACGGAACTGTTTCAACTTGTCCTTAAAGACCTCTACATACACATTCACTGAATGGTACTTCGTGGCGAGCGAATGAAACAGCGCCACCAGCTCGGCGTCAGTAAGTCGTGCTGCAACGGTCTGCTCAAGCTCTTCGAACGTTTGGTTGGTCTCGTTTCTCAGAAAATTGATGTACGACGCGGTGCCTTCCTTCTTAGTCGATAAGTCTCCTCCATCCTTTGAGGTTTGGAGTGCGCTAGAGATCGCCTTCTTGCGGTTCTCGACAGCGAATTTGACTCCATATTTGACGTCCTCGTCGCTAACCTTCTGTATCAGCGAGGACATTCTGGTGACCCATGCGTCGCTCCTGAGCGACGGTTTCAGCTCCTGCACCACGGAACCAAACGCACCTCCTGCGCGCATCGCAAGGAACCCTGACATGACCTTCGAAATCAGATGCGCGCCGACCAGGTCAAGCACAAGCGTCGCGAGCCAGCCGAGGTCTTCGTCCTGCTCAATCATCGAGGTAATCTGAACCTCTGTTAGCGCCAACATAATGTTCATCTCGCAGCGCCTCACGCGACCGTTTACCAACCCAATGAGCAGGTTGCGCTGGTCCGCCGAGTACGCGCATTCACTGTCTGCCGTCCGACCGTCGCACACGGAGCCGTGATCCAGCGCGTCGATTCCGCTTTGTCCCTGCACCAGGGTTTGCTTACCAGGGGCCATGTCGGGTGCCGGGTCGATTTTGGGGCTCCTCCCGACCTCCGCCGCTGTCTTGACTTCACGACCCATGGCTCTCTGCCTTCTTCGCTATACATTGTGAGCGTACGCGTCTGTCACAGATCATAGAGATTGTAGTGTGGCCCATCAACCGGCTCCTCTTGGCTCGTTCATGTGATGAACTTCGGTTTACCCAGCGTCTTGCCGCCAACCTTGATCGACCAAGGAGTATCTGTGCATGGCTAACCCGGCCACCTGGGTTGGATGGCTGAGCCGTCTCGGCGACCGCGTTTAAGTGCTGCATGGTCGCGCCTCTTACGGCGGGTACTAAAGGACGTCGCCGGCGATCTCGCTCGACGATGTCGAATGTAATGACGCCCCGGGAGATCGGCGTCGGCGTTACAGCGCGGCCGCCGTCTCGAGCTTGAGCAGCGACCCGAAACATTCCCACGACGATGCCGGCGAGCGAGCATCGGTTGCAAGAGGCAGCTTCGCTCGCAATGCACTTCGTTACCTCGCTCGTGGCGACAGCAGATGTAACCGAAGGCGACCTGTGGCGTTGGGCGTGTCTGCCCACGCCACTTCCGTTCCCATGTTCGACACCAGCATCACCGAGCGAGATCCTCCAGCCAGCTCCGAGCACGACGAGGAGTCGGAGCGATCTACTGATACCCGCCGGTTCGAGTGACATGGCTCGTTCATCGCCAACCTTTCCGCCGCGGATGTTGCCATGAGCGACCGGCGCGGATCTATCGAGGTCGCGACCGGCAACGCCGAATGTAACTCCAAGTGCGCGCTCGAAGTGCGGGGTTACATCGGCGTCATCGGGCAGCTACCATCGAGACCGCGATGCTCCAGGTGACGAACAAGGTCTCCGACGGCGAACTGTGGGCCATCAACGATCCGGTCGTGCGCTTGCGCGTGTGGGGTGACGAGCAGGCTCATGGCCTCCCCGCCCCACCGATCAACGAATGGGTCATCGGCGCGGGTGCAGACACCGATCTCCAGCTGCAGGACGCGAGCGCGAGCATCTCGCGCCGTCACGCTCGCCTCGAGCGAGACGGGGTCACATGGACGCTGCACGATCTCGGCAGCACGAACGGCATCCGTGAGGACGGAGAGCGGCGGCTCGTGATCGAGCTCGCGCCCGGGATCGAGGTCGAGATCGGCACGGTCAGGCTGATCGCGGAGAGCGAGCGATTGAAGGCGTTGCACGCGGTGCTCGCGCGCCTGATTGGATGGGGCGCGGCACGGCGGGCCGAGGTCGATAGCGCGCTGCGCGCGACCCGCGAGATGGCATCGCGCCGCGCCGCACTCGTGCTGTGTGGCGACGGCCAGCTGATCGGCACCGCGCGCCGGTTGCATGCGCTGGCCGTGGGCGCTGAGCGGCCGTTCGTCGTCTGCGACGCGAGCGATCCGACGGCGCTCGTGAACGCTACCGCCGGAACGCTGTGCATCGTCGGCGCGCGCGATCCCGAGGCGATTGCCGTCGCGGCTCGTACGGTGACGGCGCTCGGCTCCAAGGCACGCATCATCATCTGCGGCCCCACGCGTGCGCTGGCAGTTGCGGCCGCGACGCCGATGTCGCGGATCGCGGTGATCGAGCTACCACCGCTCGGATCGCGGACGGACGAGATGCAGCGCCTGATCGTGGAGTACGCCAGCGATGCGGTATCGCCGCTCGGGACAAGCAAGACCGCGCTTCGCGACCGGGATCCCGAGTGGCTTGCGGCGTACGGGCTCAAGACGTTGCACGAGCTGGAGGAGGACACATATCGGCTCGTCGCGCTTCGCAACTGGAGCGTGACCGCAGGCGCCGCGAGGCTCGGAATCTCACACGTCGCGCTGTCACGATGGGCCAGGCGCCGCAACATCCCTACGTGATTCGTCTCGTGACCACGCGACTCGTTACATCGAGTCGTATACGCAACAGGCGTAACCAACTGCATGTCTCCACGAGACTCAGCTCGCGCGACCTTGCGTGTCGGTCGTGCGCTGGCTCATCGTGCCGGCGATGGGTGTCAAGGAGTTGATCGAGATTCGAAAGCTGATCAACCAAGCGCGACGCGACACGCTGGCCATGTTCGTTGCGATGCAGCGCGAGGACCAGGATCGAGTTGTCCTTGCGGCGACTCGTGCCCGTGTCGCCCTCGCCGCCGCGGATCGCACGGTGCAAGCGTGGGATTCGCAGATCGCCATCACGATGTCGTCCGTGATCGCGCTCCTTCGCTCGACACGCGCTTTGGCGCAGTCGGGGTTCTCGCACGTGCCGACGGAGAAGTCCGTATCGGAAGCGTACTGGTTGCTCGCGCGGGTCATGAGCGCCCCGATCGTCGATGCGTCACGGACCGAGTTGGTCGAGCTGGATCTCGACGATCTCGACCTTGCGGGCGCGTCGTTTGGCTCCGCGCGGCTCACTCGCTGCCGGATGGTCGCATCGACGTTGACCCAAGCATGCTTTGCAGACGCCGCGCTCGATACGTGCGATCTCGCTCGCGCGAACCTCGAGCGCACGACATGGCTCGCGACCCGAGCTGTGTCGTCGCGCTTCGCCGGGGCGATGATGACCGACACGGTCCTCGACCGTGCGAGCTTTCTCGATTGCGATCTGAGAGGGGCAGATTTGTCGGTCGTCAAGTGCGGGCCATTTGCGAGCGCCGCGCGAGTCGAGCTGATCGACTGCGACCTCCGCGAGACGAGCTGGCGCGGGCGGGTCCTTCGCGGCTTGCGGATGGAAGGATGCAAGGTCTATGGCATGCGTGGCGCGCCAGTTCTCGAGGGTGTGGAGATCGAGCGCTGCGATCTGTCATCGAAAGGTGACGGCTCGCAAATCGCCTCGGGACAGGAAGTGTCGAGCAAATGGGGCTGACGTTGAGGTCGTGATGCAGTTCTCGAGCTCAGAACGGTAGCCGACGACGCCCGATCCACCGCGAGAGTGCGGCGTGAGTGATTCCGAGTCGTGTCGCCGCACGCGTGACGCCTCCGAATGCACGAATCGCGACCAGCCGGTCCGTGGCCGTCTCGATGGCGGGAAGTGACCCAGGATGCCTATCGATGATCCACGCCGCGTCGCGCGCTGTGAAGTTGGTGGCATCGACGCCGAGCGCGGCGATCGAGTCTGCAGCGTACTCGCTGACGATGCGCGGCAGCTCGTGTTCACGCTCCGTGAGAGCCGGGATCCGGATTGGCGTTGACGTGACGGAGCTGAGCCCATGCAAGGCGTGAGAACACACGATCAGCCGGACGGTGTTTCCGGGCGTGTGAAGCCGGTCCGTCATGGCTGCGAAGTCCGGGGGCAACCGCGACGCCCAGATGCATACGGTTCCGCCCGCGGCGACGCGCATGGCATCGAGCCCCGTGCCGTGGTTCTCGGGCGCGCGCGGCGTGGCGTGCGTGCTCGTGCGCCGCGGATCGCTGATGACGAACGGTCGTTCGTACCCGAGCGTCTCGCGGTGGAGCTGGCGCGCGAGCGTCGCGAGATTTCCGTCGCCACACAGCACGAGCGGGGTTTTGACCATCGCGAGCTCGCGGATCGCACGCATGCTGCGGTCCACCTCCTGGGTTCGGTTCGACGCCCAACCCAACCAACGTTGCAGAACGGAGCGTAGGCGGATCACGCGCCGGCTCTCGGCGATCAATCGGATTCCACCGATCCCGATCACGACTCCAGGGGCGAGCGGAAACACGGGTTGGCGCTCGTCGTCGCGCCACAACCCATTTTTGCTGCCCTCGTCCTGGATCAGCCAACCGGTGAGCCCGTGTGAGAGTCGCGCGTGTCGCCTCGACACATAGCCGTACTCGTCTTGAAGCCGTAACCAGCAGGACGGCGAGGAACCAATGGTCCAGTCTCCCGTGGCGCTCGGCAGGGGATGAGCTCGTTCGGTTCCCCACTCGCGCAGACGAAGCACCTCGTTGTCGAGACCGCGGAGCTGGGGAGCGGTCGGATCGGTTCGCGTCACCATGACGCTACTACGATGCGGGGCTCCTGCGAGTCGCCTGGGTTTGACGCTGAGCAGTCCGAATGTAACGGCCAGAGCGTGATCGTGGGACCACGTTACGTGTGCTGATGTTCGTTCTGTGATGGGCGTTGCGAACGGGGCCGCAGAGTCGCTACGCTGCGACTCGCACAGCTACGTCCAGAGCGACGAGCCCGCGCAGAAGCAGTTGATCACCGCTGGAGTCGACGATCACGATGTATCGGCCTTTGGCGGCGGCCTAAGGTGCATGTCGATCGGTGAGGATCTCTACGCTCGAGGCGCGCCGACTCCGCGGGAGCCGTGGACCTGGCAGAGGGTGTGGGCGATCGCGCGCTGCCGTACCCCGGTCGGACAGTCGACCGCCGGCGATCGCCGCGAACGCGGCGCCGTCGAAGTCGATCGCCGAGCTGGCGGTCGGTAACCTCGCCAACCTGCTCGCATGCTGCGGCTATCCGGACGAGACCGGGCCAGTGGCGGACTGACAGTACGTGATCGAGACCTCCAAGGACGATGAAATGTCCCACCGCCACTGGGACCGGAGCTTCGCAGCGCTCGCCCTCGACGTGCGCAAGCTCTATCGCACCCTCGGCGGCGAGCGGCTTCGTGCCATCGGTCGTCGACAGTCTCGCGGGCCACCGCCATCGCGAGCTCGGCGAAAGACGACACCCACAACCCATCGTCTCGGCGATCTTCTCCAACGACACGAGCTTGCCCTCGAGGTCGCGCTCCAGCTTCAACGTCACGCGCACGGCGAAACGCTCGGCCGCACGGAGCCGCGGTTGCGCGTCATCGAACATGCTCGGCCACTCCAAGCTTGACCGAGTCGTTGCACCCCACTACCCTGCCCTTGCTGCCCGAATTAAACCTCGGGGCTGCGACCAGTCGGCGCCTCAGGGAGAGATCCCTGGGGCGTTCGATTTTTCGGCTAACGCGATATATGTGTCGACGCTGCGTACGCACTGCGCTATGCTGATTTTGTAGGCAGCACGATGGGTTCTGAGGAGGAGTGGCCGAGTGGTCTAAGGCGCCGGCCTGATAATCCGGTGGGCAGCTTGGTCGCAGCCCCGAGGGTTCGAATCCCTTCTCTTCCGCTCCCCATCGTGCTGCTTGCCCCGCAAGGGGGATGAACATGGCGAAGAAGATCCACATCAAGCCGAAGGGCGACAAGTACGTCGTCCAGCGCAAGGCGTCAGCGGCGCTGCACGTGATGCTCGAGCCGGACGAAAAGGCGCGCTACGACAAGCTCGCCGACGAAATGGGGTTGAGCATGCGCGACCTCGTGCGCACGGCGATGCAGCAACTTGAAACGCAGCGAGCGGTCGCCCAAGCGGACCTGAACAAGCTATGGCAGGGCAAGGACCCTAGCGACCCGCGCAGCATGCTTGCGACCGAGGTCGACGTCGGCGCACTTCCGCCGCTTGACCTCGCGGTGTTGTATCGCCGCCTGCTCGATCAGGACGTGCGTTCCGGTCGACTTGAGACTGAGCTTCGCGAGCTTAACGACGAGATCGCGATGAAGCGCGGCCCTGTTTTTGTAGCGTGCGATCGTTGTGGTCGCGTCTTCCAGTCGCGGATCCAGAACTCCGATGCCTCTCCAGTACAGTTGCAGAACACGATGACGTGCCCGCATTGCGGAAACACCACAGCGCAGCGACTGGCATGGCGATGACGATTCTCGCCGAAAGCGACCTTACCGCCGTCGAACGCGAAGCGGTCGCGGACGTCGAGCGGCCAGGGGTGTGGATCGAGGACGACTCTGAGCCGAACAACGACTTCGATGGCCGCCCGCTAATACAGGTCGAGACTGACGTCTGATCGTGCGCGAACAGGAGCATGCCGGCCCCCCGTTCGCGATCGACGCACGCGACAACCTGGTCGCGATCGTTGCGCCATGGCGGATTCCGATACGACTCGAAGTCGGCTCTGACGAGAATGGTTATGAGGTAATTGCTCGCGCCCAACGCGGCGGAATCCACTCCGACCCGCTCATACGCTTGCTGGCCTGCCGCGCGTGGGGCGATCGTGACCGGAGGTGGAGACGCCGGGACACCGCGCGTGTCCGCTTGGGCGAGTACGACATGGACCTGATCCATCGACTGTACGGTTTCGATGACATCGACGTCCTGCGGCCGCTCGGGGTCCCCGGTGCTAAGCGGACTATCCGCTGGCAAGCGCAACGTGGTGACGCGAGAGCTACGGTGGACATCCCAGCTTCGGTTGTCGGTGAGCGCGGAGAGGCCCTGATTGATGCCCTCGACGAGGATGGCCGTGTTCGTTCCGCACTACTAGGAGCCCGTAGCATGTTGGGCGTTGAAGCTGGTCCGGGGAGGCGCTGGGCGGGCACCCGCGCTCCCTTGTAGTCGTTCAGGCAATCAGCGCAAGAGCTCGCCGCGGATCGCGGCAGTGCCTCGCGGGTTCGCGAACCGAGCATCCACGCAGTAGTCGCAGAGCCGGTCGTGATGGCAGCTACAGATCACCAGGGAAGGGTACAAGCCGGGAGTGACGCTCGCGCCCGGGATGTACCGCGGCGCGGTCGCGCCAGATCCTCGATCCCGAGACGTCGTGCCAGATCATCGAGCCCGAGACGGCGTGGTACCTGATCGCGATGGCCCACCCCTGGCCAGGCCACAAAGCACGGCGCTCGACGACTGCCGATTGTTATTTCCGCCGCGCCTCGGTGTTCTCTGCTGGATACTGCGCCCGTGCATCGTCAAGCTCGCGCACGACCTGGGCCACGAGCGCGTCCGGTGCGATCGCCCGGGCATGGGGCCCCCATTCGAGGACCCATGAGACGATCGGCGCCAGGCTCGGCGCCTGGAAGCGGACGTGAACGCGCCCGTCGGCCAGCGTCGTCATGCGCTGGCTCGGGTGCCAATCGCGCGACGACACCAGCTGCGCCTTCGAGGCGCTGAACTCGACGATCACCTCGTGGGGCCCGTCTCGATCTGGCAGGTGCGGTCCAAACGAGCCTTCCAGCACCTCGCGCACGCGCGCCTGCGAAGGGATCTGGAAGCCGCGGGCGCGCTCGTACTCGGCTTCCGTGAAGCGTTCGAGGGCGAACACGCTGAGCGGGGCCGTCGACACGTCGTCATCGACTGTTCGCAGCTTGGCCCCGACCGTGTAGAGGCCGTGGCGATACATCGCCATGCGGAAAGGCGCGAGGTAGCCGGTGAGCACCCGCCCGCGCGTGTCCGCGTAGCGATAACGAACGAGCTTGCGGTTGATGATCCCGCTCTGGATAACGTCGATGACATCGTCCTTTCCCTCGTACGACTTCGTGCCGTGGTCGGGCATATAGACGAACTGGTCGCCGAAGGCGGCGTGCTCGTCGCGTTCCCGTGCACTCATGCGTTGCTCGAGCTTCGTGAGCACGCTCACCACGTCCTCTAGAAACGGGGTGCGCTTGAACACATCGAACACGCGCCGGACCGCGAGCAACGTGAAGCGCTCGCGCTTCGTGATCGAGACGGGTGAGTAGTTTCGCTCGGACGTGAGCACGGCATAGATCCGGCTGGCGCGCTTCATAACGTCGACATCGATGCCCGCGTCCTGAAGCTCGGCAAGGTCGCGCCGCACGGTCCGCTCACTCGCGCCAACGGATTCCGCCAGCTCGTTGACCCACCGCCCTTGTTTGAAGCCCCGAAGCCCGTCAAGCACGCGAAGGGCACGCGAGACCTGGCCGTAGTCACCGCGCCGATACACGTCCAAGCCCCATCGAGGCCGCCCGCGATGACACCGCCGAAGCGGGGAAAAGGCCCTTCGGGAAGCCTTCGATCGGGGCATCCCTGGCCGCTTCTGGGAAGGTTCTGAGTAGGGTTTTCACGGACTTATTCTGCCTGGGATCTCGCACTCCGCAAGGGTTGCGGAGCGCCCTGCGTATGGTGACGCATGACGAACACCGCCTCCAAAATCGAGCTTCAGCACCCACCGCTTGCCCGCGATCCCTTCGGCAACTTGCTCGCGATCCCAGAGGGGACAAGCGCGTGGCGGATCTGTCGCGAGACAACCGGGAGACCGCGCGAGATCCGCGGCCCCGACAAGCAGCCCGCCCGATTTCCGCTGGACATCACGACCGAGGAGCTCGTCGAGCTCTGCGGGGCTGGCATCTACCGTGTCTACGCCCTCGATGCGGTCGGTGCGCAGGTCGCCGACGAACAGGTCGCGAAGTGGGACCTCATGCCCGGCGCGAGAGAGTTGCGCAACGTCGCGGCCCTCGACACGTCCTCGCTGATGTCACTACGTCCGAACACGCACGCCGGAAGTCCGAGCGACCTGCGCTTCGCCCTCGAAGCGATGACCCAGATGATGCGCACGAATAGCGATGCGCTTCGAATCGTGGCGGAGTCGCAGGTGGACCTGGCGAAGACTCTCGCCACGGCGAAGGGCCTTCCGCGCAACGCGGCATTCATTACGCCAGCGATCACCAACGCGGCGCAGACCGAGGACGACAATGATGATGACGATGGCCGCGACGGCGACGGACGGCCGCGCCACATCATCGAGCTGTTGATGCCGCTCGCAGAGAAGTTCGCCGAGATCATTCCGGGCCTTGTCGTTGGCAGGGCGATGCAGACCAACCCTGGGCAGGGAGGCTCCAAGGCGCTCGCTCCTGCTCCCGATTCGCAGCATGTCGACGACGATCTCGCGACTCGGCCCGGCTTCGAGCTTCGCGACATGGTGGACCTCGGCTACGCCAAGCGCAAAGGTGACGCGAAGCGAGCGGCGAAACAGCAGCAGGTGGTGCGCGCCGACGCAGCAGCTTCGATACAGGCGCGAATCATGGCCGACCCGGCGGTCATGATTCAGTTGCTTGCGATCAAGCAGCAGCTCGCCGCAGGCGAGATCGACGCGCTGATGGCTGCGGTTGCCCGAACGTCGGAGGCCGAGCAGCTCAAGTTCATCGACGCGGTTCAGGATCTACCACTCGAAGCGGCTGTCGAATTCTGTCGCGACGTCGTGAAGTCCATCCACGAGCAATCGGCGCCACGGGATATCCCGAACCCCGAGTCACCCTAACCGCCAAGCGAGAGGAGGACGCCCCCATGCTAGGAAACAAGACCGAGTTTCATCCGCTGACTCAGGAAACGATCGAAGGACTGCAGGCGGCCACAGCGGATCCGATCGATGCGATGCGGCTCGCCGCCGACTTCTACGCGTCCAACGCGTACGTAGCTGAGCGTGCACTCGCGCTCGAAACCGCGCGGCCATTGCCAGCGCCGCCCAAGCCAATCTCGAACTACATGCGAGCGCTGGCGATCGACATCCACGCGCGGTTCCTCGTCATGGCGACCTTGGTCAGCGCCGAGGAGCTACGTCGTCTGCAGGCGATCGGTCCGAGCGTGGAGCAGAGTCTGGAGCGGGACGATCACGTGGCCGAGATGCTCATCGCGCTTCTCGCGATGCGTCCTGAAGATGCGGCCCTGTGGATTCGCGCCCATCTCGACGATCTCGAAACGAGGTTCGCGTCGTGACGGGGCTCGACGCGATGATCCGAGATCTCATCCGCGAAGAGATCCGCCGATTGATCCGGCCGGACGCGCTCGCCGCGAATCGCGGCTCTCCAGAGGAAGATCTGGAACTGCGAGAGCGGGCGGCGGATGTTGCCAGCCGTTTCAAGCGCGCCCGCGGAAGTTGACATCTGTCGTGCGCGTGCATACCAAGTGGTATGCCTGTTGAACCGATGACCCAGATCGCGGTCCGGCTATCCGATCGCCTGATCGCGCGGATCGATCGTCATGCAAAGCGCCTTGCCAAGGACGCGCGTGGCGTGCAGTTCACGCGAACCGACGCCATTCGTGATCTCTTGATGCTCGCGCTCGAATCAATCGACGGCAAGGACGGTGAGGGGTGAGTACGAAGCGCACCGAGCGGGTCCTCGGACCCTACAAGAACCGCAACGGGTTTCGCGTCATCCAGATTGATTCGGCAGGCAAACGCGAGGCTGTGGTCTTCGAGACCGAGGCGAAGGCCGAGCGCTACATCGAGATCTTGAAGTCGGATCTCAACCGAGACGAACACACGACCGAGACGGCCTTCGAGGCCTACAGGACGTATCTCAAGGACAAGGGGAACAAGGACAGCTCCACCGAAGTCACCGCGTGGGCGGTGACTTCGTTCTTTCCTTCGGCCTTGCCGCTGCAGCTCCTCTCGGCGAAACGATGCGAGGCGCTCTACGCGGATCTCAGGACTCGCCCGAGCGCGAGAACGAAGCAGCCGGTCTCCGCGGACACCCATCGCAACGTCCTCGCACAGGTCAAGAGCTTCCTTGGATGGTGCGTGGCTTGCGGGTGGCTCCGTGAGAATCCCTGCGCCGCGGTCAAGGGCATCGGTAGGCGCAGGCCGCGCGGCAAGTCTCTCGGCAAGGACGGCAACACCCTGCGCGTGAAGCAAGCCCGCGCCTGGTACGTGAAGGCCGTGGCGTTGGCCGCGCGCGGCGACGAGGGCGCGACGGCCGCACTCGTCGCGCTTCTCCTCGGCATGCGCGCCAGCGAAATCACGACTCGGCGAGTTGCGGATCTCGATGAAGACGGCGCGCCGGGCGACCTGCTGTGGATCCCGTGCAGCAAGACGCCAGCTGGACGCCGGACGCTGGAGATTCCCGAGGTGCTGCGTCCGCTCCTGGTTCGCATCGCTGCCGCCAGGGAGCCCAGCGCGTACTTGTTCCAAGCAGACGAAGGAAAGCCGCACTGGCGCGACTGGATCCGCGAGAACGTGCATCGCGTGTGCGACGCCGCCGGAGTGCCACGCGTGACCGCACACGCGCTGCGTGGACTTCTCGCGACCCTGACGGCAGAGCGCGGCCTCGCGGGTCACCTGATCGCGGCCACGCTCGGGCACGATGATGAGCGCACGACGATGACCGCCTACGCTGCGCCCGGTTCAGCCGCTGCCGGAGCGAGTCGGCGCGGTCTTATCCTTCTTGAAGGCGGGCTCAAAGCCGAGGGTGGCGAGGGATAGCCAGGTACTGAACAGCGAACCACTGAACACCGCCAAGCGGGCTAAGTTCCATGTACCCACCGTTCCCCCACCGTTCCCCAGCCATTTGCGACGCGCGCGCCGAAAACGAAAAAGTCTCGCATCTAGGCGAGACTTCTTCATTTCCCGGTGGAGCCGTGGGGGATCGAACCCCAGACCTCTAGAGTGCGATTCTAGCGCTCTCCCAGCTGAGCTACGACCCCAGGATGAGGCGGTATGGGTATCAGCGGGCCACCCACCTGTCAAGGTGCGGCGAGTGCTCGCGACTGAACTGCGCTTCCCGCAGCCAGGTCCGCGGCTCCCGCAGGGACGGTCGGGAGTTCCGGCGAGATCCCGCGCACTTGGACGTGGCACGTCGGGTGCTTTACCCCGTGTCATCGAAACCTGTTTGGTTTCCAGGAGAGACTCACATGAACAAGCCCGCCCTCATCACCATGCTCGTCCTCGGCTCGGCTTCGGTTGCGATGGCCAAGCCCGCGCTCTCCCTCGAGGCGCAGGCCAGCTGGACCGCCAGCTACCACAGCGGCACCCCGGTCATCCGCGACCACCGCGAGCCGACGTTTCGCCCCCCGGTCTCCACGTTCAACCCGAACCAGTCGAACGTGAAGCTCAACACCGACTCGAGCGAGTACATCGGTCCGATCTACTCGCTGCGCACCCAGTATGACTATGGCTGGGCCGCCCTGACCGACCCGACCCGGATCGAGAAGTCGCGCGAGATCATCCGCGTCAGCGGCCGGCACAAGGCGCTGATGCTGCAGAACGTGAAGGGCAGCTCGCACATCAAGATGGTGAACGTCCGGTTCAAGGACGGCCGCACGCAGACCATCAAGCTCGAGCGGAACCTGAACAGCTGGCAGCCCTCGCTCCAGCTGCCGCTGCAGAAGGGCGCCGTCGATTACATCGTTGTCTATGGCACCACGACCGTCGGTAGCTCGTATCGCGTGCTCGGCGCGTAGTTCGCTCTCGTTCGGTTCCCCCGCCATGGCATTGCCGTGGCGGTCTGGCGTTTCGGGGCATACTACGGCGTGACCAAGCTCCTCGTGCTGCTCCTCGTGGTCGTTGCGTGCCGTCCGGATCAGCGGGTCGAGAACCCGCACAAGAAGCAGGTGGGCAGCGCGCGCGAGGTCATCGTCACGGAGGCGCCGGCGAGCGCGGTCCAGACTCGCGAGGGTCAGCAGGTCGAGCTCGCGTCGCTGTGGAAGGATCAGAAGATCATCCTCGTGTTCTATCGCGGTGGCTGGTGCCCGCACTGCACCAAGCAGCTGACGCAGATCAACGAGTCGCAGGGCAAGTTCGCCCAGGCGGGTGCCAAGGTGATCGCGATCAGCGCCGATAGCGGCGCCGATGCGACGGCGACCAAGGACAAGCTCGCGCTGACGTTCGACGTCTACGTCGATCCTGACCTCAAGACGATCTCGCAATGGGGCGTCGAGGATCACGACAACAACATCGCGCGCCCTGCGACGTTCGTGATCCAGCCCGGCGGTCAGGTGACGTTCCGCAAGGTCGGCGAGAACCCCGCGGACTGGGCGACGATCGACGAGCTGCTCGCGGCCGTCAGCGGCTAGTGCCGGCCGCACGGCCCGCCCACGCACGTCCGCTCGGCGTCGTCTACACGCCGCGCGAGGTCGCCGAGCCGATGGTGCGCGTCGCGCTCGAGCCGCTGATCCACGGGCGGAGCTCGACCGAGCTGCTCGCACTGCGGGTCTGCGATCCAGCGCTCGGCGAGGGCGCGTTTCTCGTCGAGGTCGTCCGCGTGCTCGCCGAGGCCGTGCGTGCGGCATGGCGCACGGAGGGCATCACACGCGACGACGCGGAGCACGCGGTGGCGAGCCAGTGCATCGCGGGGATCGACGTCGATCCGCGCGCGGTCGAACACGCGCAGCAGGCGCTCGGGGTCGGGGGCGAGGCGTTGCGCGTCGGGGATGCCCTCGTACTCGACTGGACACACGCGTTTCCCGGCGGATTCGATGCCGTCGTCGGCAACCCGCCGTACATCCGGCAGGAGCACCTCGCCGCGCACAAGCCGGGGCTCGCGGCATTCGAGGTCTACGACGGCGTCGCGGATCTCTACGTCTACTTCCTCGAGCTCGCGCACCGCATCCTGCGTCCCGGCGGGCGCTACTGCTTGATCACACCGAACAAGTGGCTGACCGCCGCGTATGGCCGCCCGCTGCGCACGTTCCTCGCCGCGCGCGGCAGCGTCGAAGGCCTGGTCGACCTGTCGCGCGCGACCGTGTTCCGCGACGCCGATGCCTTCGCCAGCATCGTGTGGGGCCGCACCGATCGCCGCTCGCGACGCCGATTCGCGCCGCGCGGATCGAGCCCGGTCGTTCCGTCGCCGAGGCGCTGCGCGATCCGGATCATCCGCAACCGCGCGCGCACTGGCACGCGGAGCCGTGGCACGTCGACCCCGCCGACGATCGCGCGCTGATCGATCGCCTCGAGCGCACGTGGCCTGCCCTCGGCAGCCTCGTCGGGCGGCCGACGCGCGGCGTCGTCACCGGTTGCAACCGCGCGTTCGTGATCGACCGCGAGCGCCGCGCGCAGCTGCTCGCCGCCGATCCCGCGTGCGCGCCGTGGATCCGGCCGTTCGTCAAGGGTCGCGACCTCGGGCGCTGGCACGCGCGGCACGGCGAACGCTTCGTGCTGCTGGTCGATCGCGGCAGCGATCCACCGCCGGCGATCCTCGCGCACCTCGCGCACTTCCGGTCCGCCCTCGAGCCACGCGCTCCCGGAACCACCGGCGCAGGTCGCAAGCCCGGCAGCTATCGCTGGTTCGAGCTCCAGGATCCGGTCGGCGCACTCGCCGCGTCGGCGGCGCCTCGCCTGCTCTATCAGGACATCCAGACCAGCCAGACGTGCTGCCTCGACGATCAGGCGCTGGTCCCTGACACCACGGTGTGGATGTTGCCGACCGACGATCGCTACCTGCTCGCGATCCTCAACTCGCCGCTCTACGGCTGGTATGCGCGTCGCCGGTTTCCGCCCGCGTTGAACGGCGCCGTGCGGCCAAAGCTCGCCTACATCCGCGCGCTGCCGATCGCGACGCCGACGCCGGATCTTCGCCGTCATATCGTCGGCCTCGTCGAACGCCAGCTCTCACGCGCTGAAGATCCCGCGGCGCTCGATCGCGCGCTCGACGATGCGGTCTGCGAGGCGTACGCGCTGTCGCGCGCCGAGCGTCAGCGCGCGACCGGCAGGTGAAGCACGAGCGTGTCGCTCGTCGGTCGGCAGCGAAGCTTCCCGCCATCGCGGCCCAGGATCCATCCGGCGATCGCGAGCGACTCGCCCGCATTGGCCGGCGCCGGGCGGCTGGTGGTCAACGTCAGCGCGAGATCATTGCCGGCCGCCGCGCTGGTGATGTCGACCGACCGCGCGCGACCCGTTCCGCCGGCGACGTCGAGCACGAGCGTCATCGCCAGCGTGACCGCGGGACCGGCCACGTCGTGGTTCGTCTGCGGGAGCGCGCCGCGCACCGTGACGCCGACGCGGCGAGACGCGGTCGCGACCAGCTCGTGCAACGCCTGGCGCGTGCGGGCCGGCGGCTTGGACAGGGCGCGGTTCATGTTGAGTAGCTGGTTCAGTTCCTTGAGCGCGCCCGCGGCGGTATCGGTGGCGCGACGGAGATCGGCGTCGGGCTGCTGCTCGACCAGCTCGCTGATCTCGTCGAGCGCCATCATGATGCCCTGCAGCTTGGACGCGATGTCGTGATGGAATGAGCTGGCGCGGGCGCCCATCATCGCAAGCGCGAACAGCGAGTCGTGGCTGGCGTGCGGGTGGCTGGCGCACGGCTTGCCCGCGTCGTCGAGATGGACGAGGGGGGAACCGGGGGCGAGTAGATCGCTCACGGCCGCTCGAGCGACGCGGTGAACCCGACCATCCCGACCTCGGCAGCCTCGCTCCACGGGTCCTCGGTCACGAGGTAGACCTCGCCGCCGCGGCGATCGAGCGCCGAGATGCCCGGGTATTCCTGCTCGAGCTCGGCACGCAGCGCATCGCGACGCTGGCGGCGCGCGCGATCGCCGGACACCGCGAGCAGCTCGCGATTTCGCACGACGGCGGCATGGACCGCCGCGCGCAGCTTGTCGTTCTCGAACGGCTTGTTGAGGAACCGGAAGATCTCGCCCTGGTTGATGCCGTCGACCGCGGTCTCGAGCGTACGCATGCCGGTAAGCAGGATCCGCACGGTCTCCGGACGCAGCCTGCGTGCGTGCCCCGCGAGCTGGGCGCCGGTCATCTCGGGCATCTCGTAATCGGAGACCATGACCGCGACGTCCTCCTCTGCGATCCACTGCAGCGCGATGCTAGCCGACAGCGTCGAGCGAACCTCGAATGGCTCGCGGCGCAAGCAGCGCACGACGGTGTTGAGCATCGCCTCGTCGTCATCGACGCACACGACCAGTGGGAATTTCGGAGGTGTTGCCATGGTTCAGCTCGCCAGCCAGCGCCGCCAGCCCCGGCGATCGGTGACGCGACCGATCTCGTCGAGCGCCACGATCAGCGCACGCATCCCCGGGAACCGTGCCTGCGGCGTCTTCTGCAGGCACGTGGTGATCACCTCCGCGAGCATGGGAGGCATGGGTCCGAGCGGGCTCTCGACCGGCGGGATCGGAGCCTGGATGTGCATCAGGCACAGCGACCGCAAGTCGTCGTGCATGTACGGCGGATGGCCGGTGATCATCTCGAACAGCACCGCCCCGAGGCCGTACTGATCGCTGCGATCGGTGGGTGCGAGCCCGCGCAGCTGCTCGGGCGAGATGTACGCAGGCGTCCCGAGCACGAACTCCGGGTTCTCGTCGCGCAGGCCCTCGCTCGCGAGCTCGGCGAGCCCGAAATCGACCAGCTTGACGTGCAGGTCGTCGACGCCGAGCACCAGGACGTTGGACGGGGTGACGTCGGCGTGGATCACGCCGCGCTCGTGGGCGGCCGCGAGCGCGCCCGCGAGCTGGCGCGCGATCGACACCACCTCGGGCGGCGGTAATGCCCCGCGCCCGACGCGGCTCGCCAGGCTCTCGCCCTCGA
>JBBJLY010000187.1:0-17011 GCA_037720695.1 Kofleriaceae bacterium
TTTGAAGGCCGCTCGCTGGCTGTGTTAGCCACGCTGTTTCTCGAAATTGATACCTGACCCTCGGAGGCGACGTGACAGTTGATCTTTCCATCACCGTCAATGGCATGAAGTTCGACAACCCGTTCGTGCTGGGCTCGGGCCCGCCGGGTACGAACGGCAAGGTCATCGCGCGCAGCTACGACCTCGGTTGGGGCGGCATGGTCTGCAAGACGTTCTCGCTCGATGCGAGCAAGGTCATCAACACGGCGCCGCGCTACGCGAAGCATCGCGGCCGCGGCACCGATGAAGTCATCGGCTTTCAGAACATCGAGCTCATCAGCGACCGTCCGTATTCGGATTGGCTCGACGATCTGCGGCAGCTCAAGAAGAACTACCTGAACAAGATCCTGATCGCCTCGATCATGGAAGAGTACAACAAGGACACCTGGCAGCGGATCACCCGCGAGGTCAGGAGACCGGCGTCGACGGCTTCGAGCTGAACCTGTCGTGCCCGCACGGCCTGCCCGAGCGCAAGATGGGCATGGCGATGGGCGAGAACCCCGACATCGTCGAGGAAGTCGTCGGTTGGGTGAAGGGCGTCTCGACGATTCCGGTGTGGGCGAAGATGACGCCGAACGTCGGCAACCCGACGGTGCCGGCCGGCGCAGCGCTGCGCGGCGGTGCCGATGGCATCGCGATGATCAACACGATCCTGTCGGTCACGGGCATCGATCTCAAGACGCTGCGCCCGCTGCCGACCGTCGAAGGTCACAGCGTGCCCGGTGGCTATTCGGGCCAGGCGGTACGGCCGATCGCGCTTCGCCAGGTGATGGAAGTCGCGCGTGCGAACCCGGGCGTCGAGATCAGCGGCATCGGCGGCATCGAGACCGGCACGGATGCAGCGCAGTTCATGCTGCTCGGCGCGTCGACGGTGCAGGTCTGTACCGGCGCGATGCTGCGCGGCTACGAGATCATCAGCGAGCTCAAGGAAGAGCTGGCGAAGTTCATGACCGATAGCAAGTTCACGAACATTCGTGAGTTCGTCGGCAAGAGCCTGCCGTACTTCACGACGCACCACGATCTCGTCGAGCGTCAGAAGGCCGCGCGCGACGCGAAGGAAGCTGCCCGCGCCCAAAATGAGAAGAAGTGCAACCCGATGGATGTCGAGACCTGGAAGGGTGACATCGCGAAGGAAACCTCGACCCTGGTCACCAACTAAGGAGCATGCAGATGCCTCGCACCGTTCTCAGTGGTCTGATCCAGGCCAGCAATCCCATCAACGACGAGACGAAGTCCGTCGCCGAGATCCAAGCGGCGATGTACGAGAAGCATCTGCCGATGATTCACGAGGCAGGCAAGAAGGGCGTGCAGATCCTCTGTCTTCAAGAAATCTTCAACGGCCCGTACTTCTGCCCCGGTCAGGACAAGCGCTGGTACGACGCCGCCGAAGCGGTGCCCGGCCCGACGATCGAGAAGCTCCGGCCGGTCGCGGCGCAATACAAGATGGCGATGGTCGTCCCCTCTACGAGCGCGAGATTGCCGGCGTGTACTACACACCGCCGGCGTGATCGACGCCGATGGTTCGTACCTCGGCAAGGCCTGCAAGAACCACATTCCACAGACGAACGGGTTTGAGTACTTTCCGCCCGGCAACATGGGCTACCCACGTTCCAGACCCGCTACGCGAAGATCGGCGTGTACATCTGCTACGACCGCCACTTCCCCGAGGGTGCGCGCGCACTCGGCTTGAACGGCGCCGAGATCGTCTACAACCCGTCGGCGACGGTCGCCACTCGCAGTATCTGGCGGAAGCTCGAGCAGCCGGCGCACGCGGTCGCGAACGGCTACTTCGTCGGCGCGATCAATCGCGTCGGCACCGAACACCGTGGAACATCGGCAAGTTCTACGGCAACTCGTGCTTCGTGGATCCGCGCGGACAGATCCTCGCGTGCGGCAGTGAAGATCAGGACGAGCTCGTCGTCAGCGAGCTCAACCTCGATTTGATCGAAGAGGTTCGCCGGACCTGGCAGTTCTTCCGCGATCGCCGCCCCGATAGCTACGGGGACCTCACCGAGGATCGATAGCGTGTTTCTCACCGGGTACATCGCGGGCGTGCACTTCGTGCAGACGCTCGCGAAGATCATGACCGGTGAAGGCGCGCCGCGCATCGCGACGGTCGGCCGCACCAGCGAAGGCGACACGGAAGTTGTCGAGCACGATGACATCGAAGCGGCGTTCGATCACGTCGTGGTGGTTCTGTATCCCTACGCCGTCGTCGTGACGATCGAAGGCGATCTGTTCCGCTGGTTCGTGTGTCGCCCTGACGTGCCCGATGACATGGTCGCGACGGTCGACATGCGCGCGGTGATCTCGCGCGGCACGATCACGACCTCGACGCCATGATCGACGGCGATGCACGACGGCGAAGTCTTCTTCGATGGCTTCGCCGTGGGCTCGATGCCGAAGACCGCACGTTCGCGGTCCTGTTCGGCACGCTCGACGTGATGGCGGACTGCTGATGGACCCAGCCGCTGCGTCTCCAAGGAGCTTCGATGACCACTTTGATCAAGAACGGCACCGTGATCACCGCGAGCGACACGTTCGTGGCCGACGTGCTCATCGAGAACGGCAAGATCCAGGCGCTGACCGCGCAAGGCACGAAGAAGGTCGGCGACGGCGTCACCGTGATCGACGCGAAGGGCAGCTACATCCCGGCGGCATCGACCGCCAATACTGGAGCTGCACGGTGGCACCACGCGTCGGATGACTTCGATACCGGTACGGTCGCGGCGCGCATGGCGGCACGACCATGATCGTCGACTCCGCGATCCAGTCGAAGGGCGGGCGATGCTGGACTCGACGCGTGGCACGCGAAGGCCGAGGCGGCGATCGACTACGGCTTCCATGATCATGACGGAGGCGAATCCGCGGCACTCGAAGGATGAGGCGATGATTCGTGAAGGCGTGACGTCGTCGATGTTCATGGCCTACCCGGGCGTGTTTCTCGTCGACGATCAGCAGATCTTTCGCGCGATGCAGCGTGCCGGCGAGCTCGGCGCGTTGATCACGATGCACGCGGAGATCGGGCTTCCGATCGACGTGCTGGTCCAGCAGGCGCTCGCCGCCGGGCACACCGCGCCCGTGTATCACGCGCTGACCCGCCCCGAGGTCGCCGAGGCCACGGGCACCGAGCGCGCGATCGCCCTGGCGGAGATGGCTGGCGTTCCGATCTACATGGTGCACCTGTCGGCGCAGCGTGCGCTCGAGCGGGTGATGGAGGCGCGCGACCGCGGCCTGCCGACGTACGCCGAGACCTGTCCGCAGTACCTGTTCTGCTCCGAGGACGATCTGCGCGGCGATCCGGACAACGAGTGGAAGGGCGCGGGTTACGTGTGCACCCCGCCGCTCCGCCCGAAGCACCACCACGATCACCTGTGGCGTGGCCTCCGCAACTACGACCTCCAGGTCGTCGCCACCGATCACTGCCCGTTCTGCATGAAGGATCAGAAGGAGCTCGGCAAGAACGACTTCTCGAAGATCCCGAACGGCATGCCGGGCGTCGAGACCCGCCTGCACCTGCTGTGGGAGGGCGTGCGCGAGGGCAAGATCTCGATGAACCGGTTCGTCGAGATCACGTCGACGGCGCCAGCGAAGATCTTCGGGATGTACGGCAAGAAGGGCACGCTCGCGGTCGGCGCCGATGCCGACGTCGTGGTGTGGGATCCCGAGCGCGTGAAGATCCTCGGCAAGGACACGCTGCACATGCGGGTCGACTACTCGCCGTTCGAGGGCAAGAAGGTCACCGGCACGCCGTCGCACGTGCTGTCGCGCGGCGAGCTGGTGGTCAAGGACGACGTCTGGGTGGCGAAGCAGAAGCAGGGCCGCGGTCAGTTCCTGCGTCGCGGCACGTTCGGCCTGTAACGCGCCCGCTGATCGTTACGCGGTCGCCTGCAGCGCGTCTCCGAGGACCGAGATCAACCGATCGAGTTCGGCCTTCTCCGAGATGAACGGCGGCGCGAGCTGGATCGTGTCGCCGCCGTAGCGGACGTAGAGCCCGTTGTCGAGACACTTCATCGCGATCTCGTACGGGCGCTTCGCGGGCTCGCCGGGAGCGGGGTCGATCGTGAGCCCGGCGGCGAGGCCAAAATTGCGAATGTCGGTGACGTGCTTCGCGCCCTTCAGCGAGTGCACCGCGTTCTCGAAGTACGGCGCGAGCTCGGCGACGCGCGCGACGCCGCGATCCTGGACCAGCAGGTCGAGCGCGGCGACGCCGGCTGCGCACGCGACCGGATGCGCCGAGTAGGTATAGCCGTGCGGGAATTCGAGCATGTAGTCGGGGCCGCCGGCCGCCATGAACGTGTCGTAGATCTCGTTCTGGACCACGACCGCGCCGAGCGGCTGCACGCCGTTGGTCACCTGCTTCGCGATGTTCAGGATGTCGGGCACGACGCCAAACGCTGCCGAGCCCGTGTTCGCGCCGGCGCGGCCGAACGCAGTGATCACCTCGTCGAAGATCAGCAGAATGTTGTTCGCGGTGCAGATCTCGCGCAGGCGCTGCAGGTAGCCCTTGGGCGGGATCACGACACCGGCCGAACCGGCGAACGGCTCGACGATGACCGCGGCGATGTTGGACGCGTCGTGCAACGCGATCAGCTTCAACAGGTCGTCTGCGAGCTCGGCGCCAGTCTCGGGCATGCCGCGAGTGAACGCGTGCGCCTTGTTGGCGAGCGCGAGCTGGGTGTGGGGCAGGTGGTCGGCCTCGATGCCCTGGCCGAACGTCTTGCGGTTGCCGACGATGCCGCCGACCGAGATCCCGCCGAAGTTGACGCCGTGATAGCCCTTCTCTCGGCCGATCAGGCGGGTCTTCGTGCCCTGGCCCTTGGTGCGCCAGTACGCACGCGCCATCTTGAGCGAGGTGTCCGCAGCCTCGGATCCCGAGCCGGTGAAGAACACGTGGTCAAGCCCCGCGGGCGTCAGCTCCTTGATCTTGTTCGCGAGCGCGAAGGACTGCGGATGACCGAACTGGAACGCGGGCGAGTAGTCGAGCGCGGCGACCTGCTTCTGCACCGCCTCGACGATCTCGCGCCGGTTGTGGCCGAGACCGCAGCACCACAGGCCCGACAACCCATCAAAGATCTTCTTGCCGTCCGCATCGGTGTAGTACGCGCCCTCGGCGGACACGATCATGCGCGGGTGCGCCTTGAACTGGCGGTTGCCCGTGAAAGGCATCCAGTGCGCGTCGAGCCAGGCGGAGTCGGTGCGGGTCTTTGAGGCGGTCACAGCGCGGAACCGTACCACCGTGCGCAGGTGCTCGGTGAGCGCACGCGTACCGTCGATCCCGCAGCTGAAACGTGTGACGAGTCCGTGACTCGAAGCTGACTCGAGTGTTGGTACCTCGGCGGGCTACCAACCCCATGGTGGATCCATGACCAACCCGCAGTACCTGCCGGAGTCGGCGCTCTACCCGCAGTCGAAGTACGTCCGCGAGGTCCGGCCCCAACTTCCCGCAGACGCGTTCCAGCCGGCGACCTCTCGGTTGGCGTTCGTGCCCGCGTACCTCGCCATCGTCGTCACGGCGAGCCTCGCGATCGCGTTCGGCTGGGTGCCGTGGTTCCTGTATCCGGTGCTCGCGATCGTGATCGGCGTCGGGTTCTCGTGCCTGACGTTCATCGCGCACGAGGCGCTGCACGGCGGCATCGTTCGCAACAAGCCGCTCAAGTACGTGTTGGGGTTCATCGGGTTCTTCCCGTTCATGGTGTCGCCGCGACTGTGGGTCGCGTGGCACGACCGCGTTCATCACGCGAATGCGAATCTGACCGACGATCCGGACATGTACCCGACGCTCGAGACCTACAACACCGACACGCAGATCCGGTGGTTCGTCAACGCGTTCTCGCTCGGCGGCCGGCGCAAGCGCGGCATCCTGAGCCTGATCTTCGGCTTCACGGTGCAGGGCGCGAACCAGTCGTTCAACGCGACCACGCGCGGCTTCCTGTCGCGCCGCGAGCGCTGGTTCGCGCTTGCCGAATCGGCGAGCTCGCTGGTGTTCTGGGCCACGGTCGCCGCGCTCGTCGGGTTCGTGCCGTTCGTGTTCATCTACGTGATGCCGCTCCTGATCGCGAACCTGATGGTGATGTCGTTCATCCTGACGAATCACAGCCTCAGCCCGCGGGTCGCGATCAACGACCCGCTGGTGAGCGGGCTCAGCGTCACGTCACCGCGGTGGTTCGACTGGCTGACGCTTGGCTTCGGCTACCACGTCGAGCATCACCTGTTTCCCTCGATGAGCTCGCGCCACGCGCCGCTGGTCCGGGATGTGTTGCAGGCGCGGTTTCCCGATCGCTATCAGTCGATGCCGCTGGTCGACGCCCTCCGCGAGCTGCACCGGACGGCGCGGGTCTACAAGGATGCGGTGACGTTGGTCGATCCGCGGACCGGTCAGGAGTATCCGACGCTGCTACCGGAGCTCGCGCGCCAGGCGCAGCTCGCAGCCTGACGTTCAGGCTGCGCCGAGGATCGAGGGGTGGCGCTCGCGGACGATCGAGAGGGTGTCGCGCGAGGGCGGGCGAGCCAGCTTGCGCGAGATCTGCGCGGCGCGCATGACGGCGGCCTCGATGTCGGTGACGAGCTCGTGGTCCGGGTGATCGGCGGCGAACGACTCGGCGAGCAGGCCAACGTTGCCGCTGATGATCGCGAGTGCGTTGTTGAGGTCGTGGAGCGTCGCCTTGTCGGCTTGCATCATCGGCATCGGGATGCTGCGCGTCGTGCGCTGGCGCTCGGCCTGCGCCATGACCGGGGCAACCACGGGGGCAACTACGGGGGCGACCACGACCGGGGCGACCGCGACTGCGACCGGCTCGGGCACGGGCTCGGCGAGCGGCTGCGCCGGCTGCGCGACCGGCTCGCGGAGCTTGTTCGCGACCACGCTCAGCACCGCGGCGGCGATGAACAGGGACACGCAGCGGGCGATCTCGACTCCCGTCGGGTTCGCACCTTCGAGCACCAGGTAGTAGCCCGCGGTGAGGCTACCCGCGGCTGCGGCGAGCAGACCGGGGCGGATGCCGCCGATGTAGGCAGCCGCGAACATCGCGGGGACCATGAGCGGCAGGGCCTGGATGGCACCTGCCGTTGCGAGCAGTGAAGCCACGGCGGGAGGCGCGGTGACGGCGGCGAGGAAGCCCCAGAGCGCTTGCTTGTCGGTTGGTCCCTGCATGTAGAACAGCATCGTCCCGATCCGTCTGCTGATCGGGTATTTCCCGGGTTCGCGTCGGACTGCCGTCGGGGTAGGCAAGCCTACCGCGGCGCCAACTACTTGGACTTCTTCGGCCAGGTGAAGCGAAACGTGGCTCCCGGCAGGTTGTTCGGCTGGGGATCGATCCACGCCCGACCGCCGTTGGCCTCCACCTGTTTGCGGACGAGAGCGAGCCCGATGCCGATCGTTTCGACCACGTCGCGCGACTGCAAGGTCTGGAACAGCTCCCAGATCCGGTCGTGGTGCTCTGGCGCGACGCCGACGCCGTTGTCCGCGACCGTGATCTCGTGCTCGTCGGCACGCTCGATCGCGGAGATCCGCACGACGACGTCCTTGCGTTGCGAGTGCTGGACCGCGTTGCCGATCAGGTTCAGTAGCACCTGCTGCAGCGCGAACCGCTCGGCGACGAGGGTCGGCATCGCACCGATGATGAGGATGCGCGAGGCCTCGGGTGGCGCAGTGAGGTCGATCGTCTCGTGCAGGAGCTCCGTGACGTCGACGCGCTCGGCGCGCTGGCGGGCCCGGCCGATCCGGGCAAGCTCGAGCAACCCGTTGATCAGCTTGTCCATCCGCGCCGCACGACCCTTCAACATCGTGATGTACTCGCTGACCTTGTTCGGCAACGACGTGCCGAGATCCTCCTCGATCCAGGACGCGAGGTTGCTGATGCCGCGCAGCGGCGCTCGCAGATCGTGCGAGGCGGCGTACGCGAACAGATCGAGCTCTGCGTTGGTCTTCTCCAGCTCCTTGATCAGTCGCTGCGCATCGCCGAACAAGCGCGCGCTATCGAGTGCGGCGGCGGCATAACCCGCGACCGCGACGGCGAGTCGCTGAGCGTGCTCGTCGAACCGCGCGGGCTCCGCGTGACCGAACAGCAAGCTCCCGAGCGAGCGACCGTTGCGCGACACCACCGGCACCGCGAGGTAGCTCCGGATCGAGGCGGCACCACCCGCGCGTCCGATCTTGCGCGGGTCCTGCGCGACGTCATCGAGTCGCAACAGCGCCTTGTCGACGGGGCGCGGCAACCCGAGCTGTTCGAAGACCTCACGCGAGATGCCAGCCACCACCTCCCGGTCGTGGGTGTCTCCGTGTTCGTCGACGATCGTGTAGAAGAACACGCCGACCTCGGCGCCCGTCAGCTCGGTCGCCGAGTCGATGCCGATCTGCACGAGGGCCGACTGATCGAGCTCGCCGCTGAGCCGCCGCCCGGTCTCGACCAGCTTGCCAAGCGTCTCGCGCTCGATCTCGAGCTCGCGCGTGGTGGCCGTCGCGTCGGCGTAGAGTCGGGCGTTTGCGACCGCGAGTGCGCCTCGACTGGCGAGCTCCTCGATCAACACCAGCTCCTCACCGGTGATCCGGCGCGCGCCTTCCGTGACGACCGCGATCGCACCGAGGGCGATGCCGCGCGCGACGATTGGCACCACGGCCCACGAGCCGAGCTTCGCCTCGCGCACTGCCGCGAGGTGCTGCGGTCCGGCGGCGAGCCGCTCGAGAACGCCACCAGTGGCCTCGGGAACGAACTGCGCCGCGCGATCGCGGACCGCACTGTCGATCGGGGGGGTCGGCTGCTCGGCCTGCAGGGCGAGCACCCGCGCGCGCTTGTCCGGATCAGCATGATGCACGACGACCGGCGTTGGCCGGTCGACGAGATGGATCGCACACCAGTCTCCGAGCCACGGCACGACCGAGGTCGCGAGGGTCGCGAGTACCGCGTCGAGATCGAGGCTGCGAGACAGCTGTTCGCTCGCGCGTGCCATGTGCGAGCGCTGCTCGAGCAGCCGCGCGTTCTGGAGATACTGGCCGACGTGCGCGCCGATCGTGCGCAGTGCATCGACAAGCTGGTCGTCGGGCGTCTCGGCGTCTCGCGTGAACAGCTCGATCGTGCCGAGCACCTCCGTCCCGGCGACCACCGGAAACCCGAGCCCGGACCGGATCTCCCCGGCGACGAGCAGCTCGTGATGCGGCAGCGTCTCGTCCTTGCCAACATCCGCGACCCAGATCGGGCCGCCATCGCGCCACACCCGACCGTGGATCCCGACGCCGGCGACGAAGCTGTAGCGGCGACACGCACCGTGCCACTCCGCGTCCGGACCTTGCGCAGCCCACGTGTCGTGCGCCACGAGCTGGCCTTGGACTGGCACCCAGAAGCCGGCGAGCGCACAGCCGAGCGCGTTGCCGAGTGCGCCTAGGATCCGTGGCATCGCGGCCTGGATCGATGTCTCCTCGGCGAGCACGCGCGCCGTCGCATGAGTCGCGCGCAACCGGCGCTCGGTCGCGTCGTGAGCAGCTCGCAACTGCTCGAGCTCGCGACGCATGGCGTCGGCGTCGGCGCTTGCCTCGGTCATGACGACACAAAGACTGTAGATCGACTCTCGCGTCGAGCGCACCGGAACTTGCCAGTACGCAATGTGCGCCCACGCTCGGTCAGGCGGAGAGCTGGCTGAGCGCCGCGTCGACCTCGTCGAGCTCACACAGCCGGCGCTCGATCTCGCGCTCGTGATCCGGGTCGAATGAGGGACACGCGATGCGTTGTGCGATCAGCCGGACCAGCTCGTCGATCGCCTCGAGCTCGTCGGCGATGAGATCGATGCGGCGCAGACACTCCTCGCGATGCTTCATCCGGCGCAGCATGATCTCGCGTCGGCGCTTGGACTTCGAAGCGTCCGTGATCGGGATGGCCTGGGGCAGATCGCTGGTGCCCGCGAATCGCAACGCATCGAGACAGCGCTGGTGGCGGACCGCGAGCATCACGAAGTGATCGAGCAGACCTTGCAGCTCGAACCGGGTCGCATCCGCGGAGTCCATACGCTCGATCTGTTCGACCAGGCCGCGGAGCTCGAGGTACTGCTGCTGCCGCACCGGTCCCGAAGGCCGTAATTGCTTGAGCCGCTCCGACTCGTGGCGCGAGCGTTCATGGAGCTCGGCCTGCTTGTCGAGGTGGCGGCGGACGAGCGCCGAGCGCGTCATCGTCGTGGTGATCGCGATCACGAACAGCAGCGTGACGAGTGCGCCGAGCACGCCGGCATAACCGAGGCCGACACAGGCCATGACCACGGTCGCGGCGATCCACGCGGGGCTGACGAGTGCGCCCCGGATGTAAGACAGCGCGGTATGGCGCACTGTCAGTGCAGGCGGCGGAACCGAGACGAGACCATGCTGCGTTCGGCGAGGCTGCATGTAATGAAGCGAGTACAACCCGTGTGCCATTCGGTCAGCCAAACACCGACGGGATGTTTCATCGCGCGATGCTGGTCGCCGGCGCACACCGTGGCGAACGAGCCGAGCACATCCGAGCAGGGTTCGAGAACCACACCAGGAATCCCTGGTGACCCGGCTCATGTTGGAGAGCTGCGGGTAACATGACGTCGATCATGACTTCGGCTGTGGTCCGTTGGACTCCGGGTGAGGCGTGGTTGATGGCCGAGCTCGCGCGCCGGCTGCTGGTCGCGAGCCTCGACGGCGAGCCACCGATCCATGTCGGTCCGGGGTTCGGCATCGAGATCGAGGCCAGCGCGGAGCAGGTCGTGCTGGTCGTCACGCTGGACGCCAGGCGGGCGACCCTGGCGCTGTCCCCCTCCCGGATCGAGCACCAGCCGTGGCGCGACAGCTGGTTGCTCGAGGTCGTGCGCGGCGACACGCGCTGGATGCTCGGGACCGGGCAACCCGCGGCCGAGATTCCGCACGCGCGGCGCGGCTCGCTCCGCGTGTCGCTGCGCCTCGCGCACCGGGTCCTCGCATGCGAGCTCGACGGCGATCCGATCGCGGTGCCGCTGACCGACGTGGCCTGCCATCGCTACACGCGCCAGTCCTCCGCGGTGCCACCGACCGGTGAGCTCGTCGCATGGGCGGCACCGACCGCGCTCGAGGCCGCACCCTGGTGGGAGCTCGACCTCGGTCAGACCGCCTATGTCGCGCAGCTCCGGTTCGATCTACGGAAGCCCCCCGCCGGCACCCGGGTGGTCGTGCGTGCGTATGGCTACGTGATGCCCTCGGGCGCGCCGCCGGCGGGGAGCGTCGTGCTCGACATCGCGGCGGACTGCCTGGGCGATGCGGACGACGCGTTCGTGACCTGGAGCGCGGGCGTGGTGGCGCGATATCTGCGGCTCGAGCTGGTCGCTCCCGCGGGCACGACGGTGGCGCTCGTGATGACCGCGACCGAGGCCTTCGCAGCGACGCTCCTCGATCGCGATCTCGAGACCTCGCTGCGCCGCGCGTTCGCGCTGCATCGCGATCGCCCGCTGATCGTCGAGCGCGCGGACGACGGCACGTACCTACCGCGACTGACCTATGACGCGGTGTGGTCACGTGCGATGGCGCTGGGGCGCGGGCTGGCGCGCAGCCTCGAGCCCGCCGCCTCCCGGATCACGCTCGCGATCCTGCTGACCAGCAGGCCCGAGTGGCTGATGGCGGATCTCGCGGGGCTGGTTCGCGGCTACGTGACCGTGCCGATGAACCCGCAGGATCCGGACGATCAGCTCGCGATCATCCTCGCGCGTGCGAACCCAGCGGTGATCCTGTGCGAGGCCGACGAGTCCCTGCGTCTCGCGCGGCTCGCGCCACATGCACTCGTGATTCCACTCGGGGCGGCGTTCGACGCGGTGGTCGCCGATGGTGCTGACCGCGCAACGCCTGCGCTCGCGCCGCGCTTGCCCGCTGATCTTCATTCCGTGCTGTTCACCAGCGGATCGACCGGTACGCCCAAAGGCGCGATGCGAAGCTACGAGACCTTCTTCGCGATGATCTCGAGCTTCGCGCTGGCGCATTCCCCGCGACATCTGTCGTTCCAGCCGCTCTCGCATCTCAGCGAGCGGATGTACCTGCCTGCGCTGTTGCTGCATGGCGGTGTCCTCGCGTTCTCGCGCGGCGGCGCGCATCTCCTCGAGGAGCTGCGTGCGTTCGAGCCGACGACGATCGGCACCGTGCCGCGGTTGTACGAGGTGCTTCATGCGAGTTACCAGCGCCAGCTGCGTTCGGCGCTCGCCGAGGAGCCCGACATCCCACGTGCACAGCACGAGGCGTGCGCACTCGCCACCGCGCGCGCGGCCTTCGGTACCCGGCTGATCGCGATCGCGGTCGGCAGTGCTCCGGTGAGCGCGGAGGTGCTCGCGTTTCTCCGGCGCTGCTTCGCGGATCTGTGGGTCAGCGAGGGCTACGGTAGCACCGAGGTCGGCACGATCGCGAACGACGGCAAGGTGCTCGACACGGTGCACGTGAAGCTGGTCCGGTTGCCCGGCACCGTGACGCGTCCCGGCGATCCCGAGCGTGGCGAGATCCACGTGCTGTCGCCGCACGCGATCATCGGCTATCTCGGCGACCCCGAGGCGACGGCCGCCGCATTCGATGCCGACCGGTTCTTCGCGACCGGAGATCTCGGAGAGCGGGGCACCGACGGTCGCGTGCGCGTGATCGGCCGCGTGCGCAACACGGTCAAGCTCGCGCAAGGCGAGTTCGTGTCAACGGAGCGGATCGAGACCGCACTCGGCGCGGCGCCGATCGTGGATCGGATCTTCGTCTACGCCGAGCACGGTGGCCGCGGCGTCGCCGCTCTGATCGTCCCGCATGCCGAGGTCCTCGCGGCCGCGCTCGGCGCCGCGAGTCGGGACCTCGCCACGCTGGTCGCGCACCCGGACGCGGCGCGGGTGACCGCGGCTGCGCTCCAGGCGCACGGCACGAGCCTCGCGTCATACGAGATCCCGCGCGCGGTCCTGCTCGAGCCTACACCGTTCACCGTCGAGCACGGGCTGTTGACCGCGAGTGGCAAGCTCGCGCGTGGCGCACTGACCGCGCGGTACGGCGGGTCGCTGGCGCGCCTCGCCGCGGGCGAGATCGACGCATCCGTCTGCGCGCCGACCGACGAGCTGGTCGATCGCGTCGCGCGCATCGCCGCCGCGGTGCTCGGGCACGCCGTCGATCCAGACCAGCCGATCGCCGGGCACGCCGGCGTCGATTCGCTGGCCGCCGCCGAGATCCTGGCTGCGCTGGCGGACGGCCTCGGGTGCGAGGTCCCGCTCGCGTGGTGGTTCGAGGCCCGCACGCTGGCCGAGCTCGCGATCCGGATCGGCCGATTCTCTGGCAGCGGCACCTCGGCGCATCGCGAGCGCGCGCTCGAGGACCTCGCGCTGCCAGTCCCCACCGCGATCAGCGCACCACGTCGCCGCCTCAAGACCGTGCTCGTGACCGGCGCGACCGGGTTCCTCGGCGCGCGCTTGGTCGAGAGCCTGCACGCGCGTGGGCTGGCGACCGTGTGCCTCGTCCGGGCGCCGGACGATGCCACCGCACAGGCGCGACTCGACACGGTGCTTGCGGCACGTGGGATCTCGGTCGCGACACGCGCGATCGCCGGCGACCTCGCGCGCCCGGCGCTCGGACTCGCGGCCAGCTTCGGCGACCAGATCGACGCGATCGCGCACGCGGGCGCGACCGTCAGCTGGCTCGCCCCGTACGACGCGCTGCGCGGCGCGAACGTGCTCGGCACCCTCGCGGTGCTCGAGCTCGCCGCGAGTCGCGGGCTGCCACTGCATCACGTGTCGACGATCAGCGTGGCGCCACCCGACGGCGACGAGACCACGACGCTCGGCTTCGATGCGGCGGTCGCGAGCACGCCGTACGGGCTCGCGAAGTGGATCGCCGAGCAGCACGTGCGGCGCGCGGCCGCGGCGGGCCTCCCGGTCGCGATCTACCGGCCGGCGATGATCGCGGGAGATACCGCGCGCGGCACCGGCAACCGCGATGACTTCGTCAATCGTTACCTCGCGGGATGCCGGGAGCTCGGACTGTATGTCGATCTCGAGACCGCGACCATCGACATGACGCCGGTCGACTTCGTGGCCGAGGCGATCGCGGCGTGCATCGCGAACGGCCTGGTCGGCCACACGCTCCATCTGGTCAACGTCGATCAGTCACTGTCGTACGCCGCGCTCGGTCGTGCGATGGTCGCCGCGGGCGTCAAGCTGTCACCAGCACCGTATGCCGAGTTTCGGGCCGCGCTGCTGCGCGATCGGTCGTCGCGGCTCGCGCCGCTGGCCGCGTTCTTTCCCGAGACCTGCACGCTGGACATGGGGCCGTGGCCATGCGCGGCGAGTCTCGCGGCGATCGCAGACCTGGGTGTCGCGCGACCGCGGATCGACGACGCGTGATCGCGCGCTACGTCGCGGCGCTCTAGAACAGCCCGAGCTGGCGGGTGCTCGGCCACGCCGGGAGCTCGCCGACGTCGACCTGCGCCCGCAGCATCGCGTGAAACTTGTACGCGTTCTCCGGCGCGAACGTGTCGTCGGGCGCGTGCATGAAGAAGTACGGCTGCTTGCCGTCACCGATCCAGTTCGCGAGCTGGCGCGCCCACGGCTCGACGAACTGCCGCCCGGCCTCGAACGTCTCGTGCGGGACACAGCGCACCAGTGGGCGGTTTGCGGTCGCTCGCATGATCACCGGGAGGTTCGGTTTGCGGCCGCGCACGTCGGCTTGCTCGAGGCTGTGCCCGGCGTGCAGGCCGCGCGCGTCCATCATCACCAGATCGACCGCGCGCTCGCGCAGCAAGTCGACCACCTCGTCTTCTTCGACGCCGCCGGCGAAGAATAGCTCGTGCCGGAGCTCGACCGCGTAGGCGAAGCCGCGCGGCAACTGGTCGAGGAAGCTGCGTAACCGATCGATCTCGCCGGGACCGAACCGCGGCGGCAGCTGGAGGAACAGTGTGCCGAGCTTGTCGCCGAGCGGCGACACGCGATCGAGGAACGTCGCGACGTCCAGCGCGCAGTCGAGCAGCAGCTTGTCGTGGGTGACCAGGCGCGGGAACTTGAAGCAGAACCGGAACGTGTCGGGCACCTGTTCGCGCCAGCGCTCGACGACCTCGGGCGGCGGCAGCGCGTAGAACGTGGTGTTGCCCTCGACGGTGTTGAACACCTCGGCATAGCGCGCGAGGAAGTCGGTCGTCCTGGTGGCCGGCGGGAACAGCCTGCCCACCCAGCTCTTCAGGCCCCAGCCGGGGCACCCGAGGTAGTAGCCGTGGAGCGCCATGGTCAGCGATAGAACGCAACAATCCGGTCGACGACGATCGCCTCGGCGCCGGGCGGCAAGGCTGGATGGATGGGCAACGCGAGCAGCTGTTCGCATGCGCGCTCGGCGATCGGGAACGAGCCCGCGCGGTAGCCGAGCTCGCTGAAACACGGCTGGAGGTGGAGCGGCTCGGGGTAGTAGATCTCGGTGCCGATGCCGGCGTCGCGGAGGAACGTGCGTAGCGCATCGCGCCGCGGCGCGCGGATGCAGAACTGGTGATAGCTGTGATCTGCGTGGTCGGCGGGGAGGCGTAGCTCGGGCGGCAGGTTCGCGGCCGCAAAGCACGCGCGGTAACGGGCGGCATGTGCGCGCCGCGATGCCGTCCACGCCGGCAGGTGGGGCAGCTTGGCCCGCAGCACGGCGGCCTGCAGCGCGTCGAGCCGGAAGTTCCCGCCGGTCGCGACGTGGTGATATTTCGGGCGTGCCCCCTGGGTGCGCAGCAGCTCGATCCGATCCGCGAGCACGCGATCGTCGGTCAGCACGGCGCCGGCATCGCCGAGCGCGCCGAGGTTCTTGGTCGGAAAGAACGACAGCGCCGCGGCCTGCCCTCGGAGCGGCGTGGCGAGCAGCGAGTGCGCGGCGTCCTCGACGATGGGGCAAGGGGCGTGGTCCGGAACGGCCGCAGGATGGCCGTGCAGGTGGACGGTGATGATCGCGCGAGTCCGATCGCTGCAAGCGGCAAGTGCGAGGATCGGATCGAGCCCGAGCGAGATCTCGTCGACGTCGGCGAACACGACCCGGGCTCCGAGTCGCGCCGCAGCTCCGGCGGTCGCGAAGAACGTCAGCGGCGTGGTGACGACCTCGTGCCCGGGCCCGATGCCCATCGCCATCGCGATCGCGAGCAAGGCATCGGTCCCCGAGCTCGTGCCGACCGCGCAGGCACGGCCGGCGGCTGCGGCGAGCTCGCGCTCGAAGCCGACGACTTCCGCGCCGCCGACGAACACCCCGCTGTCGAGCACGCGCGCGATCGCGGCGTCGAGCTCGTCGCGGATCGTCGCGACCTCGGCTCGCATGTCGAACAGCGAGACATCCATGTCATGGAGGTATCACGGGCTCAGTTATCTGATGCGAGCCGCGCGCAACCTGTCGCGTGACCTGCCGTGTGGCGAAGCCAAGCCAGCGTCTTGATGTGGGTTCGGCGCGGGAACGACCGTTGCAATGCGGCCTGGCGTGCAATTCAAAGAGCTTCGTCGAATCCTCCAGCGCGTCGTACTCGCCGGGCTGCCCGTCGCCGCGTGCGGCGACAGCAATCCGGTGGATGGTGACTGCGAAGATCACATTCGCCGCACCATCTACATCGACACCCCGGCCGATCCACCCCTGCAGTTCCGGATCGACGCGTGCGAGGCGGATGTCGATGCCTGCATCGATCTGTGCTCGATGACGCTCCAGCGGCTCGACGTGTTCGAGTTTCCCGACGAGTGCGCCGCCGAGTTCGAATCGGACAAGGTCGCGGTCAAGGTCGAGTACACGGTCTACACCGGGGGCGCGAACTGCCCGGTCGAGGGCCGCCGGCCCGCCGGGCTCGCGCTGCCGCAACGTGGTGCCGCGCGCAGCGTCGCGGGCGCCTGGCTCGCCGAGGCCGCCTGGCTCGAGGCCGCGTCGATCCACGCCTTTCTCCACCTCGCGCGCGAGCTGACCGCACACGGTGCGCCGGCCTGGCTGGTCAAGTGCGCGCGCGGCAGATCCTTGCTCGCCGCGCGGACGAAGCTCTCGAGCCCGCCGTTGACC
>JBBJLY010000422.1:0-4899 GCA_037720695.1 Kofleriaceae bacterium
GGCGCCATGTAACCCGGGGTGCCAAGCCAGGTCCCCTTGCCGGTCAGCGTGCCGTTGCCCGCGGCGGCGGCGCCGTCGACGACCAGCTTCGCGATCCCGAAATCGAGCACGAACACCTTGGGCGGCGTGCCGTTCGAGATCATCACGTTGTCGGGCTTGAGATCGCGGTGAACGATGCCGCGTGCGTGCGCCGCATCGAGCGCCTCGCCGATCGCACCGAGGATCTCGAGCGCGCTCGCCAGCGGCAATGGTCCGTCCTGGACGAGCCGGCGCAGCGAGCGGCCATCGACCAGGTCCATCACGAGATACAACCGGCCGTCCGCGAGCGTGCCGAACCCGAACACATCGATCACGTTCGGGTGATCGATCTGGTTGACCGCGCGCGCCTCGCGCACGAACCGCTCGGCACCTTCTGGCGTCGCCGCGAGCTCGGCGCGCAGCAGCTTGATCGCGACCCGCTTGCCGATCACCGGGTGTCGGCCCTCGTACACCGACCCCATCGCGCCCGCGCCGAGGAACCGCTCGACCACGTACTCGGCGATCACCGTGCCGGGCGCCAGGCGATCAGCCTCCGCAGCTCCCGGCGGGGCCGCACCCGTCGCGGCCAGGGTTGGCCCGTGCGCCACGCTATCCGCCATGTCGGCCATCGTAGCAGTGGGACACGGCACTGGCCGACCTGGTTTGTGCTCGATTCCCGGTGATACACAGGGACTCGATGGTCGCGCGGGAGAGCGAGCTGGGTCGGGTCGAGGGCCGGATGGCCCGGCTGCTCTCGGTGTCCGTCGAGCTCGCCGGCGCATGCACCGCGGAGCGCGTGGCTCGGATCGCGATCGATCTCGGGATCGCCGCCGTCGGCGCATCGCACGGCGTATTCTTCCTTCACGATCCCGCCACGCGCGTGCTGCGTCTCGCGGCGGCCTCGGCGATGCCGCCCGGGGGCGTCGAGCCGTGGCGTGTCGTGCCGGTCGACGTCGACGCGCCGTTACCACATGCCGTGCGCACCGGGACGCCGGTGTACGTGACGTCGCCCGAGTTCGCGGAGCAGTTCCCAGCTTCGTTCGCGCGCGTCCGCGAGACCCGCGCCACCGAGGACACGGCCTACGCGAACGTGCCGCTGGTCGTCGACGGCAGCGTGCTCGGCGCGATCGCGATGACCTACGACGTCGCGGCGGATCTCGACTCCAGCGAGCGCACGTTCCTGTCGATCCTCGCGCGCCAATGCGGGCTCGCGCTGGAGCGGATCCGGTTGCACGACGCCGAACGTGCCGCACGTCAGGCTGCCGAGGCTGCGTTGCGCGCCGCCGAGGAATCGACCCGGGCCCGCGAGGAGATCCTTGGCATCGTGTCCCACGATCTTCGCAACCCGCTCGGCACGATCCTGATCGGGGCGTCGACCCTGTTGCAGGTCGGCTCGCCCGATGATCCGCAGACCCAGCGCGTGCGCAAGGTCGCGGATCGGATCAACCGCCAGGCCGAGCGCATGGCGCGCCTGATCGAGGACCTGGTCGACTTCGCGAGCATGCAGTCGGCCACGCTGGCGATCACGACGCGACATCACGCACCGGCGGTGCTGGTCGCGAGCGCGGAGCTGATGCTGGGCCCGATCGCGACGGAGCGCGGGCTCAAGTTCGAAGCGACGGCGGCGACCGACCTGCCGCTCGTCGAGTGCGACGACACGCGGGTCGCGCAGCTGCTGGCGAACCTGGTCGGCATCGCGGTCAAGGTGACGCCCCGGGGCGGCAAGATCGGCATCGGCGCGCAGCGCGACGGCGATCGCGTCGTGTTCCACGTCAGCGACACCGGACCAGGTCTCGATCCCGACGAGCTGCCGGCGCTGTTCGAGCGCAACTGGCGGAGCAAGCAGCCGACCTATCATGGCGCCGGCCTCGGGCTGGCGATCGCGCGCGGGATCGTCGACGCGCATGGCGGATCGATCTGGGCGGAGAGCGAGGTCGGCAACGGCTGCCGCGTGCTGTTCACCCTGAGCCGCGGGTAGCTCGCTTGCATTTGCGTGGGACCGACTCCAACATCGCGGAATCGTGTCCGCCATAGCGCCGCTGCCCGCCCCGCTCACGCCCCGCGCCGTCGACGTCCGGCGCGAGGCGATGATGGTCGAGGGTCACGCGCTCGCCGACGTCACGCTCGGCGGCTACGTGCTGGGCGCCCCGCTCGGCAGCGCGCCGGTCGTGATCGTCGTCGGTGGGATCACGGCCTCCCCGTTTCCATTCGGCGATCCGGCGAGCGGCGCGGAGCCGTGGTGGCCTGCCCTGCTCGGCCCCGAGCTGATCGACCCGGCACACATGACGATCCTGTGCCCGTGCTGGCCCGGCAATGGCTCGACCTGGCGCGGGTTCGATGATGCGGTACCGCCGCTGTCCGCACTCGGGCTCGCCGATCTGATCGCGGCGTGGCTCGACGGCATCGGGTGCACGACCCCGGCGACCTATCTCGGTGCCAGCCTCGGCGGCCTGGTCGGCATCGCGTTCGCCGCGCGGTTCCCCGAGCGCTGTGCGCGCCTGATCACGATCTCGGCCGGCCTGCGGCCCGATGGCTGGGGCACCGCGACCCGCCACCTCCAGCGCGAGCTCGTGCGCGACGGGCTCCGCACGGGAGATGTCGCGACCGGCATGACGCGCGCGCGCCAGCTCGGGATGCTGACGTACCGCGGGCGCGACGAGCTCGACACGCGGTTCGGCGTGCTCGTGCCCGGGCTCGCCCAGCCACCGGTCGCCGCGTACCTCGATCATCACGGCCAGCGGTTCGCCGCGAAGTTTCCGGTCCGCACGTTCCTGCTGCTCAGCGAGGCGATCGACCGCTGCCGGTTCGCGAGCGATCCGGCGTCGGTGCGGACCGAGCTCTCGCGCGTGACCGCCGACGTGCTGATCGTCGGCGTACCCGGCGACCTGCTGTTCCCCTACCCGCTCCAGCACGAGCTCTACCGCGAGCTGCAGGCGGTCGGCGCGACTTGCTCGCTGTGGAAGCTCGACTCCGAGTACGGCCACGACGCGTTCCTCGCCGATCAGGATCGTCTCGCGGCGCTGCTGCGCGACGCCGGTGCGTTCGCAGCGCACGCGCCGAAGCCGCGGTTCGAGGGCATCGGCGCGCGCCCGGTGCGCGAGATCCGGATCGGGCTCATCGGGTGCGGCACCGTCGGTGGCGGGGTGCTCGAGTTGCTCGACCGCCAGGCCGCCGCGCTGGTCGAACGCTACAGCGTGCGGTTCCGCGTCACCCGGATCGCGGTGCGCGATGTCGAGAAGTCGCGCGGCCCGCTCGCCGAGGGAATCCCACGCACGCGACACGCGATCGAGCTGGTCGCCGATCCGGAGGTCGACGTGATCGTCGAGGTCGCCGGTGGTCTCGAGGTCGAGCCGGCGGTGACCGCGGCGCTCGCGGCCGGCAAGCCGGTCGTCACCGCGAACAAGGCGCTGCTCGCGCGCAAGCTCGCCGAGCTCGGGGTGCTCGCGCAGCGAACGCAGACGCCCCTGCTGTGCGAGGCCGCCGCGGCCGCCGCGCTGCCGATCATCCGCCACCTGTCGCATCGCGCCGACGAGATCGACAGCTTGCTCGCGATCGTGAACGGGACCTGCAACTACATCATCACGCGCCTCGAGCAGGACGAGTGGCCGATGGAGCGCGCGATCGCCGAAGCCCAGGCGCTCGGGATCGCCGAGGCGGATCCGTCGGCGGACCTCGACGGTCACGACGCCGCGGCCAAGCTGTCGATCCTCGCGTATCGCGCGTTCGGCGCGTGGATCCCGCCCGACACGCTCTCGGTGCGCGGGATCCGCGAACTGTGGCCGGCCGACTGCGATCTCGCCGAGGTGATGGGGTTCCGGATCCGGCTCGTCGTCCAGGCGGCACGCTGCCCGGGTGGCCCTTCAGGAAAGGAATTGACCGCCGCCGTCGAGCCGGTGCTGCTCCCCGACTGGCACCTGCTGGCGTCGGTCGAGGAAGAGTACAACGCGGTCTACCTCCAGTGTGCCGCATCGGGCGATCTCAGCCTGTTCGGCAAGGGTGCCGGCGCGCTGCCGACCGCGACCGCGATCCTCGGCGACCTGATCGATCTCGCGCAGGACAACTCCGTGCAGTGGCCGGTCCCGCATCGCCTGGTGCCGACGCCATCGCTGCCGCGCCGCCATTACCTGCGCGTCTCGGCCGAGCCGCATCCCGGGCTGCATCGCCGGATCGACAGCTTGGTGCGCCGCGCCGGGCTCACGGTCCAGCACCACGCGACGCGCGGCGAGCCCACGATCACGCATCACGGCTACCTGATCTCGCAGAGCGACGACGCGACGATCGCCCAGCTCGTGACCCAGCTGCGAACGCTCGGCCGGGTCGAGCACACGCTGTGGCTCGGAGTCGCCGAGTGAGCGTGCGCCTGCAGTCATGGCTCGATCCAGCGAGCTGCCCGGCCGAGCGGCCGCCGGTCGACGTGATGGCCGTGGCGACGCGCTCGCTCCACGCCACGCTCGACGCGCATGCACGCGAAGCCGGCATCGCGTGGCTCCACCCGGATCTCCGCACGATCCAGCGCGACCTGCTGGGATCGCCAGCTGTCGTCGCGTGGCAGGAGGCGAAGGTCGCGTTCCTCATCCGCGGCGACGGCGCGTGGTCGGAGCTACCGCACCTCTACGCCCGCTACGGCACGCCGGGTACGACCCAGCTGATCCAGGCACTGCGCGAGCTCGAACGCGCGAGCTGCGCGCTCGTCACCGATAGCGGGATGCAGGCGATCGCACTGGTATGCGATGCGCTGCTCGATCGCGGGGGCCACGCGATCGTGCTCCAGCAGGTCTACAACAAGACCCGGACATTCCTCGAGTGGAGCGCGCGCCGGCTCGGGGCCACGATCACGGTCGTCGCCGATGGCGACCCGGGTGCCGTCGCGGCTGCGGTCCG
>JBBJLY010000188.1:0-16857 GCA_037720695.1 Kofleriaceae bacterium
GAGAATGACGAGACGCCCGAGAGCTACTTCGCGTTCGTCAACAAGAACGCCGCGACCACCCTCGCGCCGCCTGCAGCGCAGCTGCTCTCCGCCCACAATCTCTACACATCGTCGGATAGCGCGGCCGAGAAGCCGCCCCGGATCATCAAGCTCGTCCACGGCTCCGTGACCTACTTCCGGATCATCGGCACCATCAACTCGATGTTCCGCGCCCGGCCGTTCCTGGTCGGAGCCGAGGGCGAGGTCGTGATCGACCTGGCCGAGGTCGAGAAGTTCGACTCCGGTGGCCAGAAGGAATGGCGCCGGCTGCTCAAGAACCTGTCCGGCCAGGTCCCGGCGGTCACGCTGGTCGACGTCAACGAGTCGTTCCTGGCCAGCGCAGGCGATTCGCTCGCGATCGCGCGCAACATCGCGGTCGCCTCGGTGCTCGTGCCGTACGGCTGCATCGAATGTTTCCGGACCTCGTTCGAGAGCGTGCAGGCCAAGTGGCCGATGCAGTTCGGCGCGCACGTCTGCGCCATGTGCGGCGGCAGCACCGGTAACAAGCTGTCTCCGGAGTCGCTGCTGCCGCTCAAGAAGGGCAGCACGATCGTGGCGCCGGCCAGTGCCAAGGTGATCGGCCAGCGCGACGAGATCCTGTCGCGTGCGCTGATCGACGCCAGCGTCGCGCAGGCTGGCGAGAACGCCTCCGCCGCGGTCACCGCCGACGACACCATCCTCGGCAAGTACAAGATCGTCCGCCGGCTGTCGGCCGGTGGCATGGCCGAGGTGTTCCTCGCCAAACAGGTCGGCATCGGCGGGTTCGAGAAGCCGATCGCGCTCAAGCGGATCTTGCGCAAGCTGCTCGAGACCCGGCAGACCGCGGTCGAGCTGTTCCTCAACGAGGCCAAGATCGCCGGCCGCCTGACGCACCCGAACATCGTCCAGGTGCTCGACGTCGGCGAGGTCCAGGGCGCGCTCTACCTCGCCATGGAGTACGTCCACGGCAAGGACCTCCGCAACGTCATCAAGAAGCTGCAGCAGAACCGCATCATCATGCCGCTCGGCGAGGCGTGTTACGTCGTGCGCGAGGTCGCGCAGGCGCTGCATCACGCCTACTGGTCGAGCGACATGACCGGCCAGCAGCTCGCCGTCGTGCATCGCGACGTGTCGCCGCAGAACATCATCCTCAGCTACGACGGCACGGTGAAGCTGCTCGACTTCGGCGTCGCGATGTCGGCCGTGACCGAGCACGCGGAGACCGGCATCGTCGGCAAGTGGCTGTACATGTCGCCGGAGACCACGACCAACCAGCAGATCGATCACCGTTCGGATCTGTTCTCGCTCGGTGTGATCCTCTACCTGCTGTGCTCGGGCTACATGCCGTTCACCGGCCGCGAGCCCAAGGAGATCGTCAAGAAGATCCGCGCCGGCCAGTACAAGCCGCTGCAGGAGATCGTCGCGATCCCCGAGCGGCTCGCGCAGCTGGTGGACCGCCTGCTCGCCCCCAACCCGGACGACCGCCCGCAGCGTGGCCAGGAGGTCGTCGCGGAGTTGACCGAGATCAGCCGTCAATACGGGATCGAGAGCTCGGGCGCCAACATCGCGTACATCCTGAAGCAGCTGTTCCCGAACGAGATCGCCGGCGTGTTCGAGCAGCAGGCCCCCAGCATCCGCGAGATCGTGATCGCGCCGGACGCACCTGCGTCCAGCTCGCTGGCACCCCACGAGGCCTCTCCATCCACCGGCCCGCGCAGCCGCCAGCTCTCCGCGCAGCCCGAGAACATCGTGGTCGCGCGCAGCACAGCGCCGATCGTCACGCCCAACGCGCTGACCCCGGTGCAGATCCCGTCGGTGCGGAACAACCGCTCGTACATCGGCCTCGCGATCACGGTCGCGGTCGTGATCGTGCTGGCTGTGATGATGTACGTGTTTGTCCGGCCGAGCTAATCCTCGAATGCGCCGACCAGCGCACGCGAGCCCTGGCGCTGCGGCAGCAGCGACCGCGCGTGATGGCGCATCACGCGCAACGCGAACGCTGGATGCATCAGCGCCGACGGTAAGCGCACCGCCTGGTTGACCTCGAGCACCGCCTTCCACAGCTTCGGGTCGCACGCGGCGGCCTGGCGGAGCTTGCGGAAGTAGCGATGGCGGAGCTGGGTCGTGCGTGAGGCTGCTGGGCTCGCGACACCCGGCACGACGGTCTCGACCGCGAGGTTCCAGTCCCACCACGGTGCGTTCATCGCCCCGAGCGCTTGCTGGAAGCGGAGCGACCATCCGGTGCGCGCCGCGAGGGCGTGATGATCGAGATGCCGCGCGATCAGATCCGCGGTCATCGCGCAGAACGTCATGCCCTGCCCGTGCTCGTAGTTCGGGTGAAACGTGGCGTCTCCGACGACGACGAGCCCATCCGGGAACCGCTGCAAGCGCTCGTAGTGCACCCACTTGCTCCACGAGTTGCCATAGACATTCGGCTGCGAGACCGGCGTAGCACCCTCGAGCAACTCGGCGAACACGGGGGTCCCGAGCGCGCGCGCGAACGCGAGGAGCTCGGGCAGCTTCCTCGGCGGCCGTAGACCTGCGACGCCCCACACCGAGACCCTCCACAGGCCATCCTCGACCCGGCTGATCGCGCCGTGGCGGAAGTTGCCGTTACCTCGCCGCACGAACAGCACGATCCAGTCGTCCCCGACACCGGGCCGGGGTCGGAACAGCTGGCTGACTGCCGCGCCGTCGAGATCGATCTCGGTCTTCCCCGGCACCGGAAATCCATGGCCGGCGAGCCAGTCGGAGGTCTTGCTGCCCATCCCGGCGGCGTCGACGACGAGGTCGGCCTCGATCGCGCGGCCACCGGCGAGCTCGACCGCGATGACGCGATCGCCGACGAGCACAAAGCCCGTGGTCCGGTGACCGGCGAGGAGCTCGACGTTCGGGACCGTGACGAGCCGCGCGCGCAGCAGCCGCTCGAGCAAGGCCCGGGTACACGAGCGACTGACGAGGCCGGTCGAGATCCGCGGCGCCCACGAGCCCGCGTGAAACGGGCACTCGCCAAAGTCGAACCGCGGCGCGCCCGCCGCCGCGAGATCGCCTTCGAGCCCGGGGAACTGCCGGCACAGCGACCGGTAGCCACGCGCGCCGAGGATGTGCGTGTGCGACTGGTGCGGCACGTGCGGGCGCGGGGACAGCGCAGCATCGCGCTCGATCACGGTGACACGCTCGAACCGATCGGCGAGAGCGCGCGCGACCGCGAGCCCGGCGATCCCGGCTCCGACGACGATGGCGTGACGGCCAGCGGCTGTCATCGACCATCGCCCGATGGCACGGTGACCTGGGAGCGCCGGCCGGTCCCCCCCCACGGCCTTCGCCGGAGCTCGCCCTCGTTCACCTCGGTACCCCACCCCGGACCGGTCGGGATCAACATCTGGCCATCCACGATCTGCGGTGACCGCGTCACGAGATCATCGCGCCACGGCACATCGTCGACGTCGAACTCCATGATGCGCACGTTCGGCAGCACGGCCGTCAGGTGCGCCGAGATGAAGGTCGCCAGGTGACTGTAGTAGTTATGCGGGCACACGTTCAGCTGGTACAGCTGCGCGAGCTCGCCGACCTTCTTCGCCTGCACGAACCCGTTCCACGGTGTGTCGAGCATGACGATATCGACGCAGTGGCGATCGAAGTACGGCCGGTACTGCTCGCCGTAGAACAGGGTCTCGAGCGAGCAGATCGGCGTCGTGGTCGCCTGCTTGATCTGGAGCAGCGCGTCGATGTCGTACAGGTCGAGCTCGATCCACGCGAGGTTCACCGGCTCGAGCGCACGCAGCAGCTGAACGACGGACTCGGGCTTGAGATTGAAGTTGACGTCGAGGATCAGCTCGACCTCGGGACCGATGACCTCGCGGATCGCCGACATCTGCGCGACCGCGTCGGCGAGCCGGCGCGGCGTCAACACGCCGTCGGTGTTACCTGCGCCGCTCTGGAAGCCGACGTAGTCTGCCGACGGCGGATCGTTCCACAGGATCAGGTTGGTCTTGACCGCGCGGTATCCGAGCTCCGTGACCTCGCGCGCGACGCGCGCGACATCGGCGAGCGTGCGGATCGGCGCCTTGCCGAGCCACTTCTCGCCGGTCATCCGGTTGACCGCGAAGTGCGACCAGTAGAGCGGCACGCGGTCGCGCAGCGGACCACCGAACAGCTCGGCCACCGAGACCCCGAGCGCGCGCGCCTTGATGTCGACCAGCGCGCACTCGATCGCGCCGATCGCCTTGCCGGCCGCGCCACCGATGCTGCCGAGCCGACTGCGACGATACAGATCCCAGAACCGGAGCTCGTGGGCCAGGGGATCGGCGCCGACGAGCAGCGGCTTGAAGTCCTCGATCGCGCCGAGCACCGCGAACTGCGTGAACGTGCACGAGCACTCGCCCCAGCCGATCAGCCCACTGTCGGTCGTGATCTTGACGAACGCCCACGGCCGCCAGCCGGCATCGACGAGGAAGGTCTCGACGTTCGTGATCCGCATCGCGCGCGCAGGCCGTATCGCATCGACTGGCGTGGCGAGCGTCGACTCCTCGAGATCCTGGCGCTCGACCTCGATCGGACGCGACGGTTGGAGCTGCGGTGGTGGCGGTGGCTGCGACGGCCTGGCGCGCGGTGGTGGTGGCTGGACTGCCGGCGGGACCGGCGCGTGATCGATCAAGCTCGCAGCGTTGAGGTTCATCACCAGCTGCTCGAGCGCTTCCTGGGTGACCTCGGGCTTGAACTGGCGCGCGATGCTGGTCAGCTCCTCGAGCCCGCGCTGCCCGTTCATCAGCCGAGCGAGGTGACACTCGAGGCGATCGAGCTGAACGAACTGCTGCATCGTCGGTTCGTAGAGGCGGATGAACTGGTGATCGTGCGCGACGAACCGCACATCCGGGCGCAGTGCCGGTGCGTATCGGACGGGGTGCTGAGTTGTCTGCATCGACCCGACCGTCACGGTTCGATCCACGCTACCACGGGCCATCTAACGGCCGAAATCATCGTCGGTGAAACGAACCTACACGAGCACCGCGCCGAAATTTTGCGATCGGGCTCGCGAGATTTGCATCGGTTCGATAAGATTCTTCGTCGGTCTATGAGGGCACGATGCTGGACACCCTGATCAAAAACGGGCGTGTGGCCGACGGTACCGGTCGCGCGATCTTCCGAGGTCACGTCGGAATCAAGGACGGCGTCATCCAGCACGTCGGCCGCGAAGATCCGGGCGGTGCAACGCGCGTGATCGACGCCGATGGCCTGGTGGTCTCCCCAGGGTTCATCGATCCCCACACCCACCTCGACGCGCAGGTCCTGTGGGACCGTCAGCTCACGCCGAGCTGCTGGCACGGCGTCACCAGCGCGGTGATTGGCAACTGCGGTGTCGGCCTGATGCCCGTGCGCGAGAGCACGCGCGAGATCCTCTTACGCGACCTCGTGAACGTCGAAGGCATCGACTACGACGTGCTCCAGGCTGGGGTGAACTGGAACTGGAGCTCCCCCAAGGAGTACTTCGCGCATATCGAGAAGGACGGGCTCGGCGTCAACATCGCCGGCCTGATCTCGCTGACGCCGTTGCGTCACTTCGTGATGGCTGAGGCCGCGCGCGAGCGGGCCGCCAACCCGACGGAGCTCGCCGAGATGGTCGCGCTGTTTCGCCAGGCCATGGACGACGGCGCGTTCGGGTTCTCGAACGACCTGCTCGCCAACCATCGCGGCTACGGCGGTGGGCCGCTCGCGTGTCGCAACGCCAGCCGCGAGGAGCTCGCGGGCCTGTGCAACGTGCTCCGGGATCTCGGCAAGGGCGTCGTCACGGTCGCGCTCGACTCGCTCCGGCAGGGCGTGCAGTACATCCGCGAGGACGACGTCGCGATGCTGCGGTTCCTCGTCGAGGAGAGCCAGCGTCCGGTCAGCTTCCTGCCAATGGTCGCGATGACCGGTGACCTCGATTTCGGAGCCAAGCAGCTCGCGCGCCTCGGTGACATCGCGGACAAGGTCGTGCCGCAGGTCTCGCCGATGCCGATCGTGTTCATGCACACGATGCGCAAGCCGTTCAAGTTCTCCGAGTTCGCGGTCTGGCGCCCCGCGCTCAACGGCACCTACGACGAGCAGAAGCGGCTCTACGCGGATCCCGAGTTCCGCGCCCGCGCGAAGGTCGAGCAGCAGGATCACATCCGCAAGATCCCGTGGGAGCGCGTCCGCGTCGCCGGCGCGGAGCGTCCCGACCTCGCGGAGCGCTACAACGGCAAGACGGTTGGCGTGATCGCACGCGCCGCCAACAAGGAGCCGCTCGACGCGTTCCTCGACATCACGCTCGAGGACGACCTCCGCACGTTGTGGCAGTTCGAGAGCGCCAACCTCGACCGCGACGTCGTGCGCTCGCTACTCCAGGAGCCGCGGTTCATGCTCGGGATCTCGGACGCTGGAGCGCACATCGATCAGGTGTGTGATCTGCGGTATCCGACAGTGCTGCTCGGGGACTGGGTCCGCGAGGAGCAGGCGCTGTCGCTGGAGTACGCGATCTGGAAGCTGACGGCGCATCCCGCACAGGTGTTCGGGATCGCGCGCCGCGGCTTGCTCAAGCCGGGCTATCACGCGGACGTCTGCCTGTTCGATCCAAGGACCATCGGCTCCGATCCGCCGGTGTTCGCCGACGACTTGCCGGCTGGCGGCCGCCGGTTGATCGCGCGCGCGAAGGGCATCATCGCGACGTTCATCCATGGCGTTCAGGTGATGGATGAGGGCAGGGAGACCGGGGCGCAGCCGGGGCGAGTCATCCGCAGCACGGAGGACCACGTCCCTTGATGCGGACCACGCAGGATCACCTGATCCGACCGATCTCGGAGGTCCACGACACGCATGACCACGTCGATGACGTGCGGCAATGCGACCACGAGCGCAGTCACGTCGTCGATTCGGCGTTTCACCGCGGCGGCTACTCGACCCCCGAGAGCCGCCGGATCTTCTGTGACGTGTGCCGGCTCCAGCGCTGGCTCGACATCGAGGTCGCGCTCGCGCAGAGCCAGGCCGAGATGGAGATGATCCCGTACGAGGCCGCGGCGATCATCGCGCGCGCCGCGCGGATCGATCGGCTCGATGCCGCGGCGATCAGCGCCGGCATCATCAAGACCGGCCACTCGTTGGTTCCACTGCTGCGCGCGTTGCAGGCCGTGGTCGGCAGCTACTCGTCGCAGTTCATCCATCACGGCGCGACCACGCAGGACATCCAGGATACCGGCCAGGCGCTCGAGATGCGCGACGTGTTCGATGTCGTCGAGCGGAACCTGATCGCGCTGCTCGATCGCCTCGATACGCTCGCGGTCGCCAACCGGCTGCAGCTGACCGTCGGTCGCACGCACGCGCAACCTGCCCTCCCCACCACGTTCGGCCTCAAGGTCGCCGGCTGGATCGACGAGCTGACCCGTCACCTGTGCCGGATTCGCGAGGCGCGACCGCGGATCCTCGTCGCGCAGATGGCCGGCGGCGTCGGCACGATGGCCGCGTTCCGGGGACGCGGACCGGCGCTGCTCGCCCGGTTCGCCGGCGGGCTCGGACTCGCGGTGCCCGATGTCGGCTGGCACGTCAGCCGCGATCGCGTCGCCGAATACGTCTATCTCCTGGCGGCCGTGGCGGCGTCCCTCGCGCGCGCCGCTGACGAGATCCGGACGCTGTGCCGCCCGGAGTTCGCCGAGCTCGAGGAACGCTGGGATGCCGGCCGGCTCGGCAGCAGCACGATGCCGCACAAGCGCAACCCCGAGAACGCCGAGCAGGTCGTCGTGCTCGCGCGCCTCGCGCGGGCCCAGGTCTCGCTCGGGCTCGAGTGCATGATCGTCGAGCACGAGCGCGACTATCGCGGCACCCGCCTCGAGTGGCCCGCGGTCGCCTCCGTCAGCCACTACACGCTGACCGCGCTCGCGTTGACCAACACGGTGATCGATTGCATCACGGTCCGCTCCGCCGACATGGAGGGCACCGCGCGCGAGCTCGCCGATCTGGCGTGCACCGAGGCGCTGACGTTCCTGCTCGGCCAGCGCGTCGGTCAAGCCCGGGCGTTCTCGCTCGTGCACGCGCTGTCGCAGGATGCACTCGACCGCAAGAAGGCGGTCCGCGACTGCGCACTCGCCAACCACGAGCTGAGCCTCGTGTTGGATCGCGACACGATCGAGGACATCTTCGACCCGAGCTCGTACATCGGGTCCGCAGGCGAGCTGGTCGACCGAGTGCTCGCGCGTCGGCGTGCAGTGTGCGGCGAGCCGTCCCCGGCGCGACCCACGCCACCACCGCCACCGAGGAAACCGTGAACAAGATCAACTTCGGTCCGGGCCCGGCGGCGTTGCCAAAGATCGCGATCGAGCGTGCGCGGCAGGATCTCGTCGACTTCGAAGGCACGGGCGTGTCGGTGGTCGAGCTCAGTCACCGCGGACCCGCATACGAGCGCGTCCAGGCCACCGCGATCTCCTTGCTCCGCCAGCTGATGGCCGTGCCCGAGACGCACGAGATCCTGTTGCTGCAGGGTGGCGCGCGCGGCCAGTTCGCGATGCTGCCGCTCAACCTGATCACGAAGGGCGCGTTCGCGGAGTACCTGGTGACCGGGTTCTGGGCGCGCGCCGCGTACGAAGAAGCAGCCTTGCTCGGCGATGCCCGGATCTCGTTCGATAGCCGTGAGGACGACGGCTCACACCGTCGCGTGCCTGGCCCGAGCGAGCTCGTGATCGACAAGCAAGCGGCCTACGTCCACCTGTGCAGCAACAACACGCTGTACGGCACGCAGTGGCACGACATGCCCGACACCGGTGACGTCCCGCTGATCGCCGACATGACGTCCGACATCCTGTGCCGCGCGATCGACGTGTCGCGGTTCGGCATGATCTACGCCGCGGCACAGAAGAACCTGGGGCCATCCGGAGTGACCGCCGTGATCATCCGCAAGGACCTGATCGAGCGGTCGCGCACCGATATTCCAACGGTCTGGCGCTATGCCACGCACGCGAAGGCGGCGTCGCTGTATTACACGCCGACCACGTTCTCGATCGCGATGATGCGCCACGTGCTCGAGCACGCGGTCGCGATCGGCGGCATCGCGGCGATCGAGGCGACCAATCGCGAAAAGGCACGCAGACTCTACGCCGCACTCGACGCCCGCGCTGACTTCTACCGCCTGCCGGCTGCAACAAGCTCGAGATCACTGATGACCGTGACGTTCTACTTGCCGACCGCCGAGACCGAGGCGCAGTTCCTGGCTGAAGCCAAGGACCGCGGCATGCTCGGCCTCAAGGGCCATCGCACCACCGGCGGGATCCGCGCATCAATTTACAACTGGGTCTCACTCGAAGATGTCGACGCGCTCGTCGACTTGGTATCCACGTTCGGAGCATGAGCGCCGTGACGTATCCACCCGCCCCACCCGGAACACGCCAGCGGCGACATTCTCGCCAGCAGCTGGTGCTCAAGGTGGAGTTCGATGACGCGGCGGGGTTTCGCTCGAATTTCCTGTCGGACCTGTCCGAAGGCGGGGTCCGGATCAACACGGCGCTCGAGGTCGGCCAGCGGATCCTGCTGAACATCTCGTTCCTCGGCTTCGTCGAGCCGCTACAGATCGAGGCGATCTGCCAGTGGTCGATCCCGGCCTCGCATCCCGACGGACCCGCTGCGGGCCTCGCGTTCGTCAATCCCACGACCGAGGCCCACTCGTGGCTCGCGGACGTGATGGATGCCAGCACGGGCATCTTCATCACGCCCGAAGCGCCGAGTCGCGTCGTGCTGTTCGAGGCGCAGCCATTCCTCCGCGAGATCTACGGCCAGGAGGTGCGCAACTGGGCCGAGCTTCGTGACGAGGAGCCGCTGGAGCTGCTGACGCTCGACAATGTCGACGCCTGGTACGCGGAGATCGTGCGGGCGCCGTCCACGCTCGCGATCGTCGACGTCGATGACGAGCCGAACATCGCGCTCGAGCTGTACACGCGCATCCGCGCCCACCGGATGTCGGCCGAGCTGCCGATCATCGTCATCGGCTCGGCCCAGCACATCGAGCCGTTCGCCGCCGTGTCGGACGACCTGTTGTTCGTGCTCCGCAAGCCGCTCCGCTTCGGCGTCCTCATGAACACCGTGCGCGTGCTCGCGCGTACGGACTGATGCGGATCCTGCTGACGCCAAACCTGCCGCGGTCGGTCCGCGCGCTCGCCCACGAGCTGGCACCCGCCGGCTGCACGCTCGAGATCATGGCCGCGTCGCACCCCGGCTATGCCGACGCGGTGGCCAGCGCCGAGTGCCTGATCGGCCTGCCACGAAATCGATTCGACGACGCGTTCTTTGCGAGGGCGCCGCAGCTGCGACTCGTCCAGCTGATGCGCGCGGGTCACGAGCTGATCGATCTCGCGGCCGCCGCCCGCGCCAACGTCCAGGTCGCGACCGTCGGCGCCACGACGTCGGCGATCGTCGCCGAGCACTGCCTGATGCTGATGCTCGCGCTCGGTCGCAAGCTGCGCTGGCAGCACGAGGCCGTGACGGGCGGTGGTTGGCTGGTGGCCAAGCCGTGGCAGCTACCGAGTGGTGACGTCGACAGCGTGCCGAGGTCGTTCGACGGACTCGGCGGTCGCACGCTCGGCATCCTCGGGCTGGGCGAGATTGGCACGCGTCGCGCGGCTGGCGAGCGCATTCGGCATGACGGTGCAGGCGCTCGCCCGCGCCGACGCGCCGGCGCACGATGGCATTCCGCGGGTCCCGTTGGAGACCTGCTCGAGACCTCGGACGTCGGCTCCACCTCCGGCTGTCGAACGAGACCACCCGGATCATGAACGCCGAGGCGTTCGCGCGGATGCGTCCCGGCGCGTACCTCATCAACACCGCGCGCGGCGAGCTGGTCGACGAGGATGCGCTGCTCGCGGCGCTCACCAGCGGTCGGCTCGCCGGCGCCGCGCTCGACACGTTGCAGAAGGAGCCACCGGCTCCGGATCACCCGTTGCTCGGCCGCCCCGACGTGCTGCTCACGCCGCACACCGCGTGGCTGTCGCGCGAGAGCTGGCGGCGCACCCTCGCGTACGGCTTTGCCAACGTGCAGCGGTTCCGCGCGGGCGAGCCGCTCCAGAGTCACGTCACTTGATCTGACGACGCGGGACCTGAATCTTGCGGGTCTCGACGACGCCAGGCTTGTTCTCGCTCTGGATGCTGAGCTCGAGATCGGTGGTCAGGAGCTTCCACTCCTCGAGCCGCCGGGCGAGGCCCGTGACATCGGCGACGCGTTGCTCGCCAACGGCGACGATCATGTCCTGCGCAGACACCCCGGACTTCTTGAGCGGCCAGCCGACCTTGGTCAGCTGCACACCGCCCGCGAACTGGGGATAGGGCCACGCCAGCGCGGGAAAGCCGGTCATCGCGGGTGCGCCGAGGATCGACGTGGTGGTCCCGTACTTCTGGGTCAGCGCCTTCACGGCGTCGAGCGAGACGTCGTAGCGCACGAACACCAGGACCTCGGTGCCGCCCTTCTTCGCCGCGTACTCTTCCCAGTACCAGTCGGTGCGCTGGTTCGGCACCGCGGCACCGCCGGAGATCTGGAGGATCTCGGTGACTCGCTTCCGCCCCTCGTCGAGCGTCTTGTTGGCCGCGAGGTACGCCGCGCTGGTACGATCGAGATCCGCCGACTGCAGCGCCGAGAGCGCCTTGGACCGCACGTCGCTGTACGCCGGCATGATCGCGGCGCGGAAGTACGCGTCGGAGATCTTGAGCCCGACCGTGTTGACGAGCTCCTCGAGCGCCGCGTTGTTGGCCTCGGACACGGCCTCGTCGCGCGTGGGCCGGTACGCCGACACGCCGACGCACATCAGCCGGTTGATCATGTCGTGGCAGTACGCGGACGATGGCACGTCCGACAGGATCCAGTCCGGGCGCTCGAACTTGGGCGCCTGGGGCGGGATGATCACCGCGGGGGTCGGGGCGGCCGGCTTGTCGTCGCGGCTCTTCCACAGCGTGAATGCGACGACCCCGAGCCCGACGATCACGAGCATGGTCAGGCCGAGCGCGAGGAACATCGCGCGACTCGAGCCGCCCGGCGCGATCACCTCTTTCCGTGGTGATGTGACGAGGTAGTTCTCGAGGCTGTCGTTCGACTCGGTGCGCGCCTTGTCGACGAAGCGGTCCAGCGCGGCGTCGCGGTCGCGCGCGGGGAGCGCACGCAAGATTCGCATCTGTTCTGGATAGACGCCGGCGATCAGCTGCCCCTGGCAAGTCGGACACGAGGCGGGAGGCAGGATGCCGCCGACCAGCTGTTCGAGGTGGGTGGCGACGTCGATCATCTGGAGCGTCGGCGCATTGCAGCGCGCGCACTCGTAGGTCTGCGCGAACGTGCGGACCTTGACCTTGTCTCGCAGGTCCTCCGTATCGAGGCCTTGTTCGAGGAAGCCGGGCGGACAGTTGAGGAGCTGGATCGAGCGCGCCTTCTGGCGTGCCGACAGCAAATATTTGCGCCACGCCGTCATCTGCGTCGGATCGAACACCACGCGCTCGAGGTCGACGACGGCCGTCTCCTCGGTGGCCTGCGCCAGCGCGTCGGACTGGAGCATCGCGAGGCTGCCCGAGAGCCGCAGGTACGTGTAGCCGCGCTTGGACCGCCGGTACGCGCGAAACCGCGTCAGGTCCGGCGACAGGTTGTACTTGAACTGCGAGCGCAGGTAGTGGAGGACCTCGTCGTCGACGTCGAACGGGGGGCGGTCCGCGATCGTGTCAAAGAACGCGGCCGGATACTCCTCGAGGCGCGCGCGTCCGCCGCAGGTCGGGCACTCCTGATCGCTGCCGGGCAGATCGCGGATGATCTCGCGATCACGCGGGATCAGGAACAGCGTCTCGAGCTCCTCGCTGCAGCTGCCGCACCGGTACGACGCGTAAAAGCTGACCAGCTTCGCGTGACCGAGCAGGCCGGTCACGAGGTTCAGCTGGCTGACCGCGTAGGTCGAGCACTCGACGAGATACAGATCGCGAGCCTCGTTGATGCGGAGGAAGTCCATCCACTCCGACATGCCCCACGACGCGAACCGCCGGACCTCGCGCATGACGAGGACCAGCTTCTTGGTCGCGATCGCATCGGCGACCTTCTTGCCCTCGAAGGCGTGGTCGAGCGTGCCCGCCAGCGTGAGCTGGGTGATCCCGCCGTGGGTGGCCTTGTCGACCTCGAACCGATCGTGGGTTCGCGACTGAGGGAGGGATTTGGGAGCTGTGTGGGGAGCGGTGGGCATGACTGTTTGAAAGCTTTGTTGCGTAACCGTCCCCGACGCCGCGAGCATCCTATCATGTGATGCCGCGACCACGGGCTGGGAGTTTCACCGACGGTGGTGGGCTTGACTTGGTTCTCGCGGCCCGCGTACCGTTTCGGGGCTGGGGATCGGCTGCGGGCCTATGTTTCGGCGTCGCCATGTCCGATCCTTTGTGAGGGAACCATGCCTGTTCGCAGCCAGTACGACGTAGCGATCATCGGGGCCGGTGTCGCCGGCTCCTCGTTGGCACTGATCCTCGCGAACATGGGCCTCGAGGTCCTCGTCGTCGAGAAAGGCAAGCACCCCCGGTTCGTGATCGGCGAATCGACCGTGCCGTCGACCAGTTACGGCTTCGAATACCTCGGGACCAAGTACGGGATCCCCGAGTTCCAGGCGATCTACCACTACACCGGCCTGAAGACGGCCGGACTCCGTGGCTGGCCCAAGCAGCACTTCTGGTTCGGCTACAACGAGCCCGGGAAGCCGGTGCGCCAGGATCAGGAGTGCGCACTGTTCACGTTCTTCCCACCGCGCGGACCGGACGTCCACACGCTGCGCGCCGACCTCGACCACTACTTCGTCAAGGCGTTCCCCAAGTACGACGTCGACTATGTCGAGGACACCTCCGTCATCGACTTCGAGGCCACGCCGGACGCCGCGTACCTCACGATCCAGCCGAAGCACGGCGAGCAGAGCAAGATCAAGGCGCAGTACGTCGTCGATGCGTCGGGTCACCAGTCATTCCTCGCGAAGAAGTTCGGGCTCCGGCTCGAGGATCCGAAGATGTCGACCAACACGCGGTCGATCTTCAGCCACTACACCGGCGTCAAGTACCTCGATGACTTCCTCGAGCCGAACCACGAGATGGGCCTGATCCGCGACGGCGGCACGATGCACCACTGCTTCGACGGCGGCTGGATCTGGAGCATCCGGTTCGACGACGAGGTCACGAGTGTCGGGATCACGCTCGACCGCGACCGCTGGCCGCTCGACGAGAGCATCACGGCCGAGGAAGAGTTCCAGCAGATCATCGGCCGCTATCCCAGCGTCAAGGCCGTGCTCGGCGAGGCAAAGAACATCCGTCCCGTGATCCGCACCGGTCGCGTCCACGGCGGCACCGATCGGATCCAGTTCTCGTGCAGCTCGATCGTCGGCGACCGCTTCATCCTGGCGCCGCACGCCGCGGCGTTCGTCGACCCGCTGTTCTCGACCGGCATCCTGCTGACCTCGTCGTTCATGTCGCGGTTCGTGCCGCGCGCGCTCGAGGCCAAGGCCGACGGCAACTGGAGCCAGGAGCGATTCGCGCCGCTCGGGCCGATCTTCTTCCGCGAGCTCTACCAGATCGACAAGCTCGTCGGCGGCATGTTCAAGGCCTGGCAGCACGACCACATCGTGTTCGCGCACTACTGGCGGCTGTGGATCTACACCGGCATCCTCATGTACCTGTGCCGGGTCTCCGTCCCGCAGGAAGACTGCGAGGTCGGACTCTACGGCGCCGGCGTCCCGACGGCCGAGAAGCTCACCGATCGGATGAACGCCGTCGTGTTCGACGACGCGCTATCGGCCTCGGACAAGGCGGCGCAGCTCAAGTCGATCATGGAGGAGAGCTGGGGCCCGTTTCCGGTCGACTGGCCGCTCACGCCCGACAAGACCATCGTCGTCAAGTGGCGCGCCGGTGAAGGCGGCGTCGCCCAGCAGCAGCGCCAGCTGCTCAACTGGTGGCGCCGCACGATCATCGCCTCGAACCCGATCCTGCAGGACAAGGTCGAGCACTCGCGATTCTACAAGTGGTTCTGGGAGACCCGCCGGCGCGCCCAGGAGCACAACCAGAAGGTCGAAACGTCGAGGCGCGAGAATGGCGAGTTCCACCGCGCCTACGACGTGTTCGCGGCGCTCGCCATCGGCGCGGTCAAGGGCCCGCTGACGGGCAATCCAGCGTTCCGCTGGGGCGCCACCCAGGACGCTGGCCAGGACAAGTAGCCGGGTGAAGCCGAGCCGCGCGCGGATCTCGTCGATCATCGAGATCGCTCCCAACGTGTTCGAGCTCCACGCGACCATGGTGGAGCCCGCGCAGCTGACGTACGAGGTGGGTCAGGCGCTATCGATCCGGATCGCCGGCACCAACGAGCACCGCAGCTACTCGATCGCATCGCCGCCGGGGCTGAGCGATGGGTTCGTGCTGCTGGTCCGCCGGATCGGCGGCATCGGATCGCAGTTCCTCGCCGGGCTCGAGGTCGGAGCGATCATGGAGTTCGACGGGCCGCGCGGTGAGTTCCGGCTCGCACCGGGTCCGGGCGACGCGGTGTTCGGCGCGACCGGTGTCGGCGTCTCCGCGCTGGTGCCGATGATGGAATGCCTGTTGACCAGGCCGGGCACCGGGCGCGTGGTGTTCTTCTGGGGCGTGATGAACGCCGAGGACCAGTTCTGGGCCGACCGCATGCGCCGCATGGAAACCGATCCGCGGTTCTCGAGCCGGATCGTGGTGACCGGCGCGGGCGAGGGATTCGTCACTCAGCCGATCATCGAGACCGCCGCGGTGCTCACCACGCCGACCTACTACCTGTGTGGCAACGGCCAGATGGTGCGGGACGTCGTCGACGGCCTCACAGCACGCGGGATCGATCGAGACCGTCAGATCCGGACGGACTGGTACTGACCAGCTCGTCGCGCAGGTAGCGCCGGATCAGCGGTGTCGCGAGCAGCGTCGTGACCACCGCCATGTACACGAGCTGCGTGAAGATCTGGCGCGGCAGGATGCCGAGCTCGTAGCCGACGTTCAGCACGACGAGCTCCATCAGCCCGCGCGTATTCATGCAGATACCGAGGATGTGCGCCGTGCGGTTCGATTCGCCGGCGAGCTTCGCGCCGAGGAAGCCGCCGCCGTACTTGCAGATGAACGCGAGGCCGCAGACCAGCACGCAGTGCAGCACGTCGATCCCGCTGTCGAAGCTGCCGACGTCGGTGCGGAGGCCCGTGTGGGTGAAGAAGATCGGCAGGAACAGCGTGTTGACCAGCGGCCCGACCCGCGTCCGCCACTCGGCGACGAACGCGCGATGCTGGTGGAGACAGACGCCCAGGATGAACCCACCGATCAGCGCGTGGAGCCCGAGCCGGCTGGTCGCGATCGCGAAGGCGAACACCAGCACGAGCACCGCCGAGATGCCGGTGTGCTTCAGCCGATCGTTCTCCGTGAGGTGGAAGGTGAAGTAGCGGTGCATCAGCGGCCGCACCAGCCAGAACGCGATGCCGGCGATCACGCCGAGCCCGACGACCCGGACGCCGATCCAGCCGACGGAGAAGCTGCCGGTGATCAGGAGCGACACCGCGCCGAGCAACATCCAGCCGATGACGTCGTCGATCGCCGACGCACTGAGCGCGATCGCCCCGGCCCGGGTCCGCGACATGCCGGTCTCGAAGAAGATCCGGCCGAGCACCGGTAGGGCGGTGATCGACATCGAGACGCCGAAGATCAACACGAAGCTCGTCATCGGCGGACGCGGCGCCGCGAGCGTTCCGAAGAAGTAGTAGGTCGCGGCCAGGCACCCGAGCGCGAACGGCAGCACGATCCCCGACAGGCTGACCAGCACCACGGTGCGCCGGGCTTCCCCCGCCGCGGACAGCT
>JBBJLY010000189.1:0-16789 GCA_037720695.1 Kofleriaceae bacterium
GCGCATCGAGGGTGTCGCGCAGAACGTCGACGGCGTGCAGTGGGCCGTGGTCAACGCGCTTGGATCGCTCGGCGTCGCCGACGATCCGGCGACGCTTGCGTTTCCCGCTACGCTCACGCGCGCCGAGACCGTCGCGTGCGCGCCGACGCACGTCTTGCGGCTCGGCCCGTACGTGCTGCGCTCCGTGTCGGGGGACGCATGAAACGCGTGCAGCTGTTCGAGCGCCTACCGGCGTTCCACAAGATCCAGGACGCCGAGCTCGGTGGGCCGCTCCAGGCTTTCCTCGCGCCGGTCGAGGCCGCGTTTGATGCGGTCAAGGACTCGATCGAGGCCCTCTATCACGACCTCTTCATCGACACCTGCGCGGCCTGGGTCATCCCGTACATCGGCGACCTGGTCGGCACGAGCCACCTCGCGGGGGATCCGCAGACGCTGCGCGCCGACGTCGCCGACACGATCTTTCTCCGGCGCGCGAAGGGAACGCTCGGCGCGATCGAGCGCCTCGCGCACGACCTGACGGGCTGGGCCGCGCACCCCGTCGAGCTCCGCGAGAACCTGGTCTGGGCGCAGGCGCTGAACCATCAGCGTCCCGATCGTGGCGGCGCGCCCGCGTACGCGCAGCCACCGTTCGGGCGCCACACCGTGATTCGCGGCGGGTTCGCGACGATTCGCGACCCCGCGGTGCTCGCGGAGATCGATACGCCCTACGACACGTTCGCGCGGTTTCCGGATGTCTCGATCGCGAGGGCGCATAGCCTCGCGTACACCCTGCCGAACCTCGCGATCTTCGTGTGGCGGCTCGCGAGCTACGCGATCGAGCTGCAGCGCCGGCTCGCGACGCCGTCACCGGCAGTCGTGTCGACAGCGGCGTGTCCGTCGCGCGGTTCTACGTCCACCGCTCGCGCGGCCGGTGCGGCTGTTCGGCCGCTCGACGTACGATCCGGATCGCCGGCCCGTGCTGCTGACGCCACTCGATGCGCAGCCCGCGCCGATCGCGCGCGCGCGGCTCGGGCCGGAGCCCGCGGAACCGATCGGCGTCGCAAACCCATCGGCGTTCGTCCGCGTGAGCGAGTACGACCCGGCGCGCCGATCGAGCAGGGCGGGCTGCCGATCGAGCTCTACGTACCGCTGGGGCTGCCGCGCGACTGGACCATCCGTGGCGCAAACCTGTGCGCGTGGGAGGGTGGGCTTGCGCCACCGCTCGCCGCGAACGAGATCGCGATCGATCCGGTGATCGGGCGGATCGCGATCGGCGCGGCGTCGCAGGCGAGTGCGGACATGCTCGTGGAGCAGCTCGTGATCAGCTACCGCTACGGCGCCGTCGGTCCCGTCGGAGCGCACCCGGTCGCGCGTGACGAGACGCCCGGGTTGCCGCTGGCGATCGTCGTCGATGGTCAGCCCGGAGCACCGACGCTCGAGGACGCGCTCGCGGAGCTCGCGACGATCACCGACGTCCCGCTCGTCATCGAGCTCGCGGACGATCAGATCCACGAGCTCGACGCGAACAATGTCGGCGGCAGCGGCGATCTCGTCGTCGGGAGGCCGCTGTACTTGCGTGCCGCCGACGGGCGCCGCCCGATCGTGCGGCTGGCGCAACCCTTGCGGTTCGTGAGCTCGACGCTCGACGACCGCGCGGTCACCACGCTCGTGCGGATGGACGGGCTCATGCTCGTCGGGGGTGGGCTAGCCGCGGCGGATCCGCTGATCGCGCGCGTCGCGATCGCGGGGCTCGATCTGCGCGGCTGCACGCTCGACCCCGGCGGTCACCGCGTGCTCGACGGTTCGATCGACGGCGCACGGGCGCCGGCACGCGCGGCATGCGCCTGGCGGAGACTATGGCTTCTCGCCCGCCGACCTCGAGGACTTCGACCTCGTCCCGACCGTCGATCTCACGCGGACGATTACGGGCTCGCTGTTCATCGAGGCTGACGCGTACACGATGTCGCTCGCGAGCTCGGTCGTGGATGCCACAGATCGGCTCGCGCCGGCGATCGCGGGGGACATCACACCGTACGCGGCGCGCACGCAGATCGACGGCGTGACGATCTTCGGAGAGACGCGCGTGCGCCGGATCTCGGGCCGTGGCGGCATCTTCACCGGCACCCTCACTGTCGACGACGACCAGCACGGCTGCCTCAAGCTCTGCTGGTTCGCGAACACCGGCGATCGGCTCCCACAAAATTCCGAGTGCCTGAAGGATCCCGACGCGCGCTTGCTGTTCGCGAGCGACGTGTTCGGGCACCAGGCATACGCGCAGCTCGCGCTCGACTGTGATTCGCGGATCCTGAGCCGCGGACCCGACGACGATCAGATGGGCGCGTATGGCTTCCTGCTCGAGGCGCACCGCTGGGCGAATCTGTCGATCCGGCTGCGCGAGATGACACCGGTGGGCGTGCGCCCACTGCTGATTCCTGCAACGTGAGGTAGAGATGCACGGCGATTTTTCACGATGGTTCGGCAAGGTCCCGAGGAATCAAGTCGGGATCCTCGCGCAGGAAGGGCGCATCCTCCTGGACGCCGACGTCAACGCCCACACGTTGCTGGGTGCGCGCTGGCAGGATCTCGCGGCACGTGCTGCCTTCGGCGCGCGGATCGCCGCGATCCCCGCGGATAACATCGACGCGTGGAAGGTGATCAGCGCGCTCGACACCCAGGGCACGATCGCGCTCGGTCTCCTGCCGGGTATCGCTTGGGCGGATGGCCTGCTCGTGGAGCTCGAGGGCGTGCCGACGAAGCCGGTGAGTCGGACCGCGACGTGGCTGGGCGCGAAGCCACAGGATGCCGGCGCGGCGGGCACGCGTGATGCGGTCATCCTCGAGGTCTGGCGCCGCTCGCTCAACGGCTACCAGTCGACCCTCGATCTGATCGAGCCAGCGCTCGGCGGCCCCGACACCGCGGAGCGCGTCGAGACCGCCTACGGGCTTCGTCTGTATCGGATGGCAGCGGGTGAGACCTGCCGCATGCTCGATCTGAATGACGTGCTCGATCAGCGCGGCAAGCTCACCGTCACGATCGCGCCGACCACGATGACGAGTGGTGACTGTCCCGTGGTCGAGGGCGGCGGATACACGGGGCTCGAGCACGACCTCTACCGCATCGAGATCGCCGACGTCGCATCGGGCGCGGCGAGCTTCAAGTGGTCGCAGTGGAACGGCGGGCTGGTCGGGCGTGGCTCTTACGACGCGACGACGAAGAAGCTCGCACTGCGTGCCGGCGACCAGGCGATCCTGCGCTCGGGCCTGACGTCGTTCTATCTCGAGGCGCTCGTGTTCGATACGAACGCGGGACACTGGCGGGTCGCGTACGGCGTCCCCGCCACGCTCGATCTCGCGAGCGGCGAGCTCGACCTCTCCGCCGCCACCGTGTTCGGGGCACCCGTCGATCCCGGGGCGGTCACGAATCCCTCCGATCCGACAGACCCGACGTGGTTCTTCCGTCTGTGGAACGGCATCCGTCCGATCGCGGACTTCCCACCGGGCGCCGCGAAGGAGCTGCGCGACGGCATCCGCCTCGAATTCGCCGGCAGCGCCTACGTCGCCGGTGACTATTGGACATTCCCGGTCCGCGCCGGTCTCGACAATCCGCCGACGCTCCTGAACGCAGCCGCGCCGTTCGGGGTTCATCACCATCGCGTCCCGCTCGCCGAGGTGAGGTGGAGCGGCAACGGCGTGGCGATCGAGGACTGCCGCGTTCCGCTCCATCCGATCACCGCGACCGACGGCTGCTGCACGCACAGCGTTGGTGACGGCGTGCTGAGCCACGGCGAGTTCACGACGATCCAGGCCGCCGTCGATGCGCTCCCCGCGAGCGGTGGCCGCGTCTGCGTGCTGCCCGGCACGTACACCGAGAACGTGAAGGTCCACTACCGACGCAACGTCGAGATTGTCGGCTGCGGCCCGCGCTCGCGCCTCGTCGCCGCGCCCGCGCCCGGCGAGTTCAATGCGGCACTCCCCGCGATCCACGTGCTCGACACGAGTGGTATCAAGATCGAGAAGCTGCAGGTCGAGGCCGGCTACAAGGGCCTCGCGATCCTGCTCGAGGAGGACGCCGCGGCGGGCTCGGTCGGGATCGAGTGGAACCAGCCGACCATCCCGTGGCTCGAGGACATGCGTGTCGGCGACTGCACGGTCCTCGCGGACAACGGCCCCGGCATCGATGTCCGCGGTGGTAGGCGCTCCGAGATCACGCACAACCACGTGTCGTGTCCGAACAACGTGAGCAGCTGGTCGCTGATCACCGTCGAGACCGTCGAGTGCCGCATCGAGCGCAACGTCGCGATCGTCACCATCGACGAGCCAGGCGAGTACACGGCGCTCGGCGGCATCTGGCTACGCGGTGGCTGCATCGACATCGATGTCTTCGACAACGAGATCGTCGGTGGCTCGGGCCACGGGATCATGCTCGGCCACGCCGAGCAGTCGACCATTCCGGCCGGGGCGCGGGGCATCCATGCACTCGCCGTTCGGCCGGGCGTGCGCTTCGGCTACGTGTTCAACGACATCCTCGCGGCCGACTGTGTCGGCTGTGGTCCCGGCATCGTGGTGTTCCCGGTGCCGCCCTCTGCAGCCGAGCCGCCGTGGATCGCGGGCGATCCGCTCGCGGAGATCCGGATCCATCGCAACGACATCCGCTCGATGGGCCTCGCGGGCATCGGCGTGATCGGTTTCTTCTTGAACCCAAAGTTCGGGGTGATCGCGGTCGATCGCTTCGAGATCAGCGAGAACCGGCTTGTCGACAACCTGCTCCGCGGCGTCGGCGAGGCGCCGGGTTTCCCGATGACGTTCGGCTTCGGCGTGATCTCGCTCGCCGATGCGAGCGATCTCACGATCCGCGACAACGAGATCCGCGATAACGGGCGACGCAACGAGTTCATCAGCTCTGGAATCTGTGTATTCCACGGTGCGGGCGTCGAGGTGTCGCGCAACCGCATCTACGACAACGGCCGTCCGCTGAGTCAGGCGGGCCTCGCTGCGGTGAGCACCGGCATCATGCTCTACAACTTGATGCCGCCGCTCGAGGGAGAGGCGAACACCGCCGGCCGACTCTCCGCGTCGGTGCACGACAACGAGATTCATCAGCGCGGACCGGGGTTGGCGATGATCGGCGTTGGCCACTTTTCCATCGTCGCGAACGCGTTCACTGCGCAGCACGTCGGCACGGCGTTCACGCAGGTTCTTAACGTCTCGATCTCGAATCAGAGCACCGCGACCGGGTTCGCGTTGCCGACGTTCGCAGGGCTGCGCGATCGCACGCTGGCGACGCTGAAGCCGCAGGTCTCGTTCCGGGTCGGCAATCGCACCGTCGCGCTCGACGACATCTCCGACGCCGAGATCGCGGGAGCACGCATGGTCATGCGACCCGTGCTGGCGGCGGCGAGCTTAACGCCACCGGGATCGATCATCTTTGCGGATAACCACGTCATCACGAATGGCGGCGAGTCGGACCTCAACTATGCCGTCCTCATCAACGCGCTCTGCGACGTGACGGTCTCCGGGAACCATTTCCTCAGTCAGTTGACCGACGATCATTACATCCCGCCGGTCCTCATCGCGGGCATGGCGACGCACGTGCACAACAACCGCTTCATCGACCCCGATCGACCGGTCTCCGTCTCGACGTGGGGCTACACGAACATCACGACCCACAATACGGCGGACCACTGCATCGACGTCCACGCCACGGTCGCTGCGATCGCGAGTCCAAACATCGAGGGGATGGGGCAGGGGCTGTGCCTGCGGTTCTCGAACCTCGTGGGCACGGTCACCGGAGTCAATCACACATGAGCACGCGCAAACCGACCGAGACCACGATCGATATGTCCGCGCTCGTGCGTGCGGTGCTCGCACCGTTCGACAAGGCCGACGACGAACGTGCCGCCAACCTCGCGAATCTGGCGAATTCCCGCATCGCGCGTGGGTACATGATGCAGCGTGTTCGCGACAAGCGCGCCGCGAAGCTCGGACCGGCGGCACCCGAGGTGCTCGCTCTCGACAACCTCATCGTCGCGAACACCGAGCTCGCCACGGCGCTTGCGATGGAGAGCACCGTCGCCACCAAGACTTCACCGGTCGCCGGCGCCGGCGAGACCGTCGTCCACGGCTTCGTCCGCGATGCGGCGAATAAGCCCGTCGAGGGGATCAAGCTCACGCTCGTACCGCCGAATGGTGAGGTCCTCGACAGGACCGCGAGTGCCAAGGACGGCTACTTCGTGCTGCGCACCAAGGTCCCGCGCGAACAGCCGCAGCAGCTCGAGTTGCGCGTCCACGACAAGCGCCACCGCGATTCGATTCGCCTCGACCGTGAGGAGAGTCCGATGTTCGTGACAGTGCGCCTCGAGGACTGATGTCGAACACGCTCGCCATCGGCGCCGTGACGTCGGCATTGCAGCAGATGCTGAACAGCGTCCGCACGCCGTTACCCGGCGATCCACCGTCGGACCCCGAGCTCGCCGATGCCTACTGCTCCGTGCGGTCGCTCGACCTCGCGCGCGATCCCAGCGACAAGCGGAACCAGCTCAACCTGTTCCTCTACCAGCTGCAGCAGAGCTCGACGTTTCGCAACATGAACATGCAGAGCGTGCACGACGGCGAGCACGGCCAGCAGCCCCTCTCGCTCGACCTCTACTACGTGCTGACAGCGTACGGCGCGAATGACGAGGACCTCCTCGCGCACCGCATGCTCGGACGCGCGATGCTGCTGCTACACGACAGCTCGACGCTGACCCGCGATCAGCTCCGGCTCGCACTGTCCGGCAACGACGTCTGGCGACAGGTCGAGCGCGTGCGGATCCGGCCACAACCGTTCGGGCCGGAAGAGATCTCGAAGCTGTGGACCGGCTTCGGCAAGCCGTATCGCCTCTCGGTCTGCTACCAGGTCTCGATCGTCCTCATCGAGAGCACGGCGCCCGCGATCGCGCAGCTGCCCGTCCTTACCCGCGGCCACCCGCAGGGCACGCCGCCCCGCGAGCCGGGCGTGGTGGTCTCACCGACGCTGGACTCCGCCTATCCGTCGCTCGATCACTTCACGGGCGCGCTTCGACGGCCGGCCGCGCGCATTGGCGAGGTGCTGACGCTCCACGGCGCGGTGCTCGGCGGCACGCCGCTCGTGGTCTGGTTCGCACACCCGCTGCTCGCGACCCCGAACACCGTTGTCGTCAATACGCCGCACGATGCAACGCAGTTCCAGGTCGTGATCCCGAATGACGACGTGAACTGGCCGGCGGGCATCTACACCGTGACGGTCGACGTGCCGAGCACGCCGGTGCGCACGACAAACTCGCTGCCGGTGCCGCTCGCGCCGAAGATCGCGTCGATCGGGAAGGTGTCGAGTGACCCGTCGCTCGCGGTGCTGTCACTCACGATCTCGCCCGATGTCCGCGCGGAGCAGAAGGTCTCGCTGATCATCGATGGGCGCGTGATCCCAACCGATACGGTCGGCGGCGGCAACTCGCTCCTGTTCACCGTGCCCGATCCGCCGAGCGGTGGCACCGGTACCACGCCGCCGGTCCTCCTGCGCGTGCGGGTCGACGGAATCGACTCGCTCGTGATCGCCGACTACACGAAATCACCGCCGGAGTACGACCCCACTCAGTCCTTGGTCTTGCCCTGAGGATGTGGGGTCCGAGGCGGCGGCGTCCAAGACAAGTGCAGATGCTTCGAATGCGGCGGATAAAGTTGCGTCATCCATGGCGCTCAGAAAGTTGCCTCGAGGTGTGAAGGCCGAGCGGCGGCGGTGGGGATTCACCGTGAGGCACGACCGATCGCCGCAAAGCGCTTGTAGGCGCGCTTCACGGCGTCGAGATGCGCAGGTCGGTCGAGATCGAGAGGTTCCGGGGTGAGCTGCACAGTCCATCCACCATCATCGAGCTGCGTCGCGTGTCGAAGCCACTCCGCATCGCGGTCGCCATCCGGAAAGCGTAGTAGTGCGGCGGCTGCTGCGGGCCAATAGTTGATCCACCCGAGCTCGTGTGGAACGGCCGTGCTCGCGAGAACGATTCCGCCACGGAGCTTCGGCAGACCGAGTGGCGGCGCGCGCTTCTGACCGGGATGGATATGCTGCATGGCCATGGTCAGACGAGCTCGTTTCGGAGACGCCATGCCCCAGTAGGCACGCAGTGCACGCCCGACTCGCCCCAGGACGAGTGCCGTGGTCGCGGCAAGATTCTCGGGGGGGGGAATTCGAGCAAAGCGCGGATCGTGTCGTGGCCATACGGCGAGACTCCTGCAGACAGGGCACCCGCATCGAAGAAGATCGTACGCGCTGCACGAACCCCGTACTTTCGCCGCACGTTGCCTGATGCCAACTTGAGGGCGTGAACGAAGCGCGCGACTCAGCCCGAAACCGACTGCTCTGCCGTCGGCGACGCATTCGGGACGGTGAGTGGCCCCAGCTCGGCCTCGAGTTCGGCGGCGTCGAGGCGAGCGCGAGTAGCGAGCCAGTATTTCGGGGCGAGCTCGAGGTAGCGACCGCTGGGCCAGTGGGGCAAGACGCGAAAGATGTCGCGCAAGTAGGCCTCGGGATCGAGGGCGTGAAGACGGGCCGAGGCGATCAGAGTCATCAGGTTGCCGGCGGCCTGCCCGTGGTCGTCGCTGCCGACGAAGAGCCAGGCTTTGCGGCCGGTGGCCACACGGCGAAGCTCGCGCTCGGAACGATTGTTGGTCAGCTCGAGGCGACCATCCTCAAGGAATCGCGTGAACGCGACTTGGTGACGGGTCGCGTAGCCGAGCGCCGAGGCGAGCATGCCGCGCCGACCGTCGAGCTTCGCGAGCTCGGGACGAGCCCAGGCGAAGAACGCGTCGACGTGCGGCTGCAGGTGCAGCTCGCGCAACGACCTGATCTCGGCGTGTGGTTTTCGTCGCCAGCTGCGCTCGAGGTCGAAGATCCGTTTTACGCGCAAGACCGCCTCGCGCGCGACGGGATCCTTCGTCGTGATCGCGGCTTCCCAGAATTTTCGCCGAAGATGACTCCAGCAGCCGACCTCGACACGCTCGGCGAGATCCGGTGGAGTATCGTCCTCGGGCAGCGGCCGCTGGTCGGGTGGCCGATACAGCAAGTCGTAAACGCTCTTGGCATCGGCCTGGACGTAGCCCGTGAAGCCACGGAACAACTCGCCGATGGCCGCCGAGGTCTCGCGCGCGAGGAACTCGAAGAAGACGTGGTCGCGATCCGCGATCTGGACGAGGAAGTGGGCGTGGGTGCAACCGCGGCGCAGGTGATCGCCGCCCGGAATCGGCTGGACGAGGATGCCGGTGGCATCGGTGGCGATGCAGAACGCTGTGCGCATCGCATCGTCGCGCATCGCCGTCACGATCGTCGCGCCGACGGTGCCACCGAGGTGCTCGGCCCAGCGACACATCAGGCTGCGATCGAGCGACATGCCGGTTCCCGCCGCGCGATCCGCCTGACGATGAAACGGGATTCCCCAGCAGAACTTGTCGGTGACGACGTGCGCGAGCATCGCCGGCGTCGCGATCGAGCGCGGCAGGATCTGCTCGGGCAAGGGCGCCGTCGCGATCGACGACGATGCCTCGCCCTCTCCGAGGTCGAGGTACTTGGCACGCGCGATGATCACGCGTACGTAGCCACCGCGCCGCCACGAGATTCGCGAGCTCTCTTCCCAGCCGATCTGGGTCTCGACACCCTCGCGTGAAGGATCAAGGATCTCGATTCGCTCTTCGGGCAGGTCGACTTCACGCAGGTCGCGCCGACCGGACGGCTTGTGGCTCTTGTTACCGTGCTCGCGCGTACGCCCGTCACCGCTCGGTGGCGGCGGCGATGGTGGCAGGCCGAGCTCGCGATTCATCGCGTCAAGAGCGGCGACCTTGTGCGCGAACTCCAGCTCAAGCTGTGCCGTGTCCAGGCGCTCCGCTTTCGCATCGAACAGCCGTCGCCGCATCAGCTCGACGTCGGCTTTGAGTCGATCGTAAGCGAGTCGCAGATGGTCGCGCTCGACGGTGACCTCGGCGAGCTTGTCCTCGAGCTCGGCGATGCGCCGAGTCGCGGCATCGCTCATCAAGACGCTGACGTCGGCCACAGATCTTTCCTACGCGACCGTGATCGCGCTGTCGAGTCCCGTCGATCAAGAAGTCAGTGAGTCGTCGCGCGACGGCGAGCCGGCTGCAACGGCGCGAGGTCGATGCCATCGAGCAGGTCATCGAGTGCGCGCTCTTCGATGGCGACGATCGTCGTCCCCTCCGGAGCGCTCGGGATCCGGAACGTCCCCTTGTCCAGCCGCTTGTAGAACAAGCAGACCCCGGAGCCATCGAAGAACAGGACCTTCAGCGCTTCGCGCCGCTTGCCGAAGAACACGAACAACGCGCCGCTGCGCGCGTCGCGACCGAACTGCTCCGTGACAATCCCCGTCAGTCGATTGAAACCCCACCGGAGATCGATCAGATCGAGCCCGACGAAGACCTCGACGCCGCTCGGAATCACGGGCGGCCCCCGAGCATCGCGAGCACCGTCACCACGGTCGCCAGATCGGCGCCGCGCCCGACAATCATCCGTGTGCCACTGAGCTCGATCACGATCTCTCCATCGCGACTCGCCATCAACGCTGCCGCCGGCGTGGGCACGAGCCGCGCGAGCCGCGCGAGCCGAACCACCGGCCGGCTCCTCTTACGCTGCTCGACGCTCGCTGGACTCGTGGGCTCTGGCATGCGCGCCACCGTGCACGAACGTCGACGAAGCGAAAAGTACGGGGCTCATGCAGCGCGTACAGAAGATCGGAGGTTCACCTTCCGCGGTTGAAAGCAGCGGAATCACACCAGCAGCGGCTTCAGCGCGCAGCCAGGTGGTGCGGTCGTGCGCGCGGGAGATATGAGGTGCGCCGTCGGCAGCGGCGCCGATTTGGTAGTGAAGTGAGCGCGCAAGCGTCTCATCGATGGCGCGCGCGGCAGTTTCGGGACGCCCGTCACCGGAGATGAGAGCAGATGCTTCGAACGCGGCGGAGATCGGTTCGTCCATCATGGGTCACTTTTTGGAACATCGAATCAGCTCGATGACGAGCTCGGGCGCTGCGGCGGCAAGCACAGCCTGCAGTCCAGCATCGCAGACACCCACCTTGAACTTGCGCTTGCAGGCTGCTGCAATCATGCTCTCAGCGCGAAGCTCCGCGACGAGCTCTCGGAGAATTTTCTCCGCCACGGCTGGGTTCTTGTAGATTGAGGCGTAGCTCCACGCGTGCCCCTTCACCTCCCACAGCGTGTTTCGGAACAGACCATCGAACGCCTTGCCGTTGACGCAGATGTCTTGACCCGCATACTTCTTCGCACTGACATTGTCGGCGCCGCGGTTGTGACGACGCGTGAACGGGCTGTCGCCGCCCTTGCGGGGAATGGCGACGGGGAGGCAATCGGTGGCTTTCGCGTCACATCTCCGTGGCTCGGGCTCGGGCACTTCGTCGATGTCGACATCGGGCGGTGCGTCGGGGACGATGCGCGGCTTGGGTTTCGGGCCCGAGGTGGTCGGCGTCGGGTTCTGTTCGAGCCAGGGCTTCCAATACTCGGTAAAGAAATAGGGCGGCTCCCGGGAAACGGGTGGCTTTCCGACGAGCAGCGTGACGGGCGGGTCGCGGTCGCGGTCGGCGCTATTCTCAGTCGGTGCGTGACACCGACTTGTATCGCCAGCTTCTGGGGCTTGAGAAGCCGTGGACCGTCGACCGCGTCGAACTGGACGTGAAACAGCAACGCGTGGACGTCTGGGCGAAGCACGACAAGCAGAAGACCTGGCCTTGCCCCGAGTGCAAGAAGGGCGTTGGCCTTCACGACCACGACGAGGAGCGCACCTGGCGACATCTCGACAGCTGCGGGTTCCAGACCCATCTTCATGCACGCATCCCGCGGGTGAACTGCCCTGAGCACGGCGTGCGCCAGGCCCGAGTGTCGTGGGCCGAACCCAAGTCGCGGTTCACCGCGTTGTTCGAACGGTTCGCGGTCGCCGTCCTCCTCGAGACCAGCATCACCGGCGCCGCGAAGATCCTCGGGCTCAGCTGGGACGAGGGCCATCACCTGATGGAGCGCGCGGTGGCGCGAGGCTTGGCGCGGCGACCCCATGCGGTTCCCAAGCAGCTCGGCGTCGACGAGAAGTCGCTTGCCAAGGGTCAGCGCTACGCGACGATGGTCTGCGACCTCGAGCAGGGTCACGTCATCGAACTCGCCGAGGGCCGCTCGAAGGACAGCCTACTGCAGTGCCTGGGTCGGTTCTCGATCGACGAGCTCGCCGGCGTCGAGGCGATCGCGATGGACATGTGGGAGCCCTACGCGCAGGTGTTCCGTGCCGTCATCGACGACGCCGACGACAAGATCGTGTTCGACCGCTTCCACATCGTCGGTCACATCAACAACGCCGTCGACATCGTCCGCCGCAGAGAGAACAAGCTGCTCCGCTCGGACGGTGATGACCGTCTCGTCGGCACGAAACACCTCTGGCTCTACGGGGCGGAGAACATCCCCGCCGATCGCTACAGCATCGAGACCCGGGTCGAGTTCGCCGCCCTGCGCTCCTCGAAGCTCAAGACCGCGCGCGCCTGGGCGCTCAAGGAATCGCTTCGGGAACTCTGGAACCAGCGAAGCCGGGCGGCTGGCGAGCGCTGGTGGAAGCGCTGGTACGGCTGGGCGGTTCGCTCGCGACTGGAGCCGGTCAAGAAGGTCGCGGCGATGGTGAAGCGGCACCTGCACAACGTCCTCACCTACTACAAGCACCGCATCACCAACGCCGGTAGCGAGGCCATCAACTCCGTCGTCCAGATGCTCAAGAAGCGAGCCTTCGGATACCGCAGCTTCGAGAACTTTCGCACTGTCGTTCTCTTCCGATGTGGTGGACTAGATCTCTATCCGACGACCCACCTGAAAGCCGGATGAGCCGAAATAGGGAGGAGCGCAAGTTGGTACTACTCGCAGTCATCGTTGATGGTGAATGGTCGATTTCGCCAAATGCGTTCCGCGCTGCGCTCAAGGCGCGGTGGCCGACAGTGACTTTCACGGAACTCGACGATACGTGGGACTATGCGTTTCGTTGGGCGAACGCCGATCCGGACGTCTGGGAAGGACAGCTGGACCGCAATGGTAGAGGCCTCGCGCTTCGCGGCACCCTTGAGGGAGCCGCGCGCATCACTTGCTGGTTCCGCGCGATGGTTCCGACCGAGCTCTCGATGTGGTTTGTCGATGAGGGGAACAACGCGCACGTCGACGCGACGCCGGAGCTCAGCCCCGAACTGCTCGCGGCTGCCTATATCGCGGCCGCTAATCGTGAAGCCTAACTACGAATGCGTACGCGGCGCGAAATGTATCGCTTCGTCCCGCCCGTGGAATCCGCCCACCTGATCTGTCGGGCGGCTCACACCACGCCTCCGGTTTGCACAGCGCTCAACGGATCATCGAACGAGGAAGAGTCATCGTCGAGGCACGAGAGGTGGGGCCCGGCGCGCCAGCTAGTCCTCGCGCGCCGCGAGCTGCTCGAGGGCTGATTCGGCGCTCGACGAGACGGTGCCCCACGGCGTCATCGCTTGATCGGCGGCGAGGTCCGTGAGCTTCGCGATGGCCCTCGAATCCCCTTGTTCGCCGAGGGCATACGCAGCGGAATAGCGGACGAGCGGCGAGGTATCGTCGAGCGCAGCGAACAGCGCATCGAAGATCAGGTCGTCGGTCATGTGCGCCATCGCCTCGGCGGCATCCGCGCGAAGCTCGTCGTCCTCGACCAGATCCGCGAGGAGGGCCAGCATCACAGATGCGGCGGCCGACACGTTCATCATCCCGAGCGTGAACATCCCGGCGATCCGGACCGACTTCGCCGCGTCGTGCCTCACCTTGTCGATCAAAGCGGCGATCGCGACGCTGTCGGCTGCACTCGTGACGAGACTGAGTGACATCGCGGCGTCCTCGCGAATGCGCTCCTCGGGATCTGCGAGGAGCTCGAGAAACACATCGCGTGCTCCTTTACTCCCCAAGCGCGAGAGCAACCAGCACCCGCTACCGCGCAGGTCGCTCGGCACGGTGCGATCGCGCACCAGTCGCTCGAGCGCCTCGTCGGATGTTGCGCCGGCATGCACCAGCTTCGCGATCAGCGCTTCAGTGGACTCTCGACCATCGGGCGTCACTCGCTCGACCACCGCACGAAGTCGATCATCGAACGACAGGTTGCTCATCGCACCTTCTCGCATCTGCACTTGACATGCTTCGGTTTGCAGCCGGGCTTCATCATCGTGTTGAATGCCGCCTTGGCTCCGGCGCACGCCAGATCCTCGGTGGGCGCCTTGACCGAGGGTCCGTTGAGGTACTTCCCGTCGTCGGGACACTTGGCGGCGGGTAGCCGATTCGGAATCTGGAGCACCGCGCTCTGGCCGTAGCACATCCATTTGCCACTACCGCCGCCGTCGCCGCTGGGCCCCTGATCCTTCCCCTTCTTCTTCTTCTGTCCCTTGTCGACCGGTTTCTCGTCGGCCGGTTTCTCGTCGGCCGGTTTCTCGTTCCCCGGCGCTGGTTCCTCCGGCTTCTTCGCCGGCGATTTCTCGTCGTTCTCGTTCTCATTGGCAGTGTCGTCGTCGCCGTCGAGGTGCGCCTTATCGTCGTACTCGGGTTCGCTACTGCCGTCGATGATCTTGTTGCAAACCTCGATGAACTCCTTCACGGCCTCGGCGGCGTACTTCACGCCTTCCCAGGTCGCATTGCGGAGGAACTTGTTCGTGTGGTTGAGGATCGTCTGGACCGAGACCTGTACCTGGATGATCGCGGTGGTCTCGGCCTCCAACAGCGGACGCCGTCGCTTGTCGGACGCGCTCGTCGCGGTCATCGTGACCTCGTTGGTCTGGCCAGCGCGAGCCTTGATCTCGGTCGTGCCGAGCTCGGCGAGCGCGGTCGCCGAGTCCTTGACGAGCCTGTCGAGCAGCTTCTTCACCAGCCGGACCTCGGCATCGGCTTCGTCGCGACCCGTGTAGTGCGTGCTGTCCTTGTCGAATGCCGAGATCAGGCTCGTGATCTTGGGACGCAGCCGAGCCAGGTTCTGATACACGAACGCGTGCCAGACGACGTACCGGTACGCAACCATGTCGCCCTCAAGGAGGAACTTGTAGTTGTTGACGAGCTCGGTGTCGCCAGCTGCGCTCGCGTCGAGGTAGCGGGTCGTATGCTCGCGGATCAGCGTGACGACCGTATCGCCCTTCGCCAGCCAGCCCGAGGTCTCCGTGTAGCCGGAGGCGATCTTCTTGAGCTTCTTCCACTGCTTCTCGATCGTGACCACGGGTGCGAGCGCGGCCGTGCGGGCAGAATCCACCGCGGGCTCTTCGGCGGTTCGTTTGTCGCGCTGGAGGCGGCGGATCGAGCCAGTGCGTTGCTGAGCTACGTGGGTCAGCTCGTGCGCGATCAGACGACGGCCCGCCTTGGTGTGGGGTGCGAACGTGTCCGAGTCGAAGACGATGTGCTGGCCGACGGTGTAAGCGCGTGCGTCGACACTCCGCGCTGACCGCGCGGCCTGATCGTCAGTGTGGATCCGCACGCCACCAAAATCTTGCCGGAATCGCGATTCGTAGAACGAGCGTGTCGAACGATCGAAGGGCTGCCCCGGCCCACGCAGCACGTCGTGGACCACCGCAGGCGCAGCCGCACCGGCGTTGGATCCGGTGACCGAGGAGCGCTGGAGCGTCGCGTCGTGGTCGCAGGACGAGCACACCGGCCGATCCGGGGTTGTCGAGATCGCACCGGCAGGGCCGGTCCCGACCACCTGATCGGCGACGCGATCCGCTTCGTGCTCCAGCGCGTCGTGCTCCGCGCCGATCCGCAGAGTCGCGTCGCTGGTGGTCGGGCATTGCGCGGTAGGACACGAGGTGGGGAGCTCGAGAAGCGGGCGTTCAGGTCCCTTCGGGTTCGTACTCGTGCGCTGCTTGCGCGCAACGTACATGCCCGTCGGCTTCGTGCCCGTAGTGAGCACCTTCGCGCTCACGACTACACTCGCCCGGCTGCGCGCATCTCTAGCTCGGGAAATGGGATCTCGAGCTTCGCAAACTCGCCGCGCGCGGCGGCAGTCACGTGGAGCATGCTGACCGCCGTGCGGTCGTGGGCGGCGTGAAATGCGGCCATGGTCGCTATGTTCTTGATGCTCGCGCCGGTGATCTGGAGCCGCGAGAGCGCGACCGGGTCGAACCCGGCGAGCGGCACGTCGCAGGGAAACACGCGGCGCCAGAGCTCGACGCGCACGCTGATGTCGGGGAACGCGAACGGCACGACGAAGCGCGGTGAATGATGTCATCGGGAAACTCATCACGTGCCTGCCGGAAGAGTCGATTGACGGTCTGCTGGTGATCGGGCGCGCCTTTCGCGCCGTACCTGTTCGGGTACCAGCTCTTCCCCTTCGCCTCCCACCACTCCGCGAACGTCTTGTACCCCCGATACCTTTTCTTCTTGTATCGATCGAGCTGCACCGGATCGAGCTCGGCCTCGGCCGCCGTGCGCGCATCGTCCGGCTTTATCGGATTCGGCGTGTTCGAGTCGGCCGTCGGCTTGGGTTTCTTCGCCGGCTTCTGTACCGTCGGCTTCTTCGCGGTCGGGTTCTTCGCATTCGGCCTCTTCGCTGGCTTCGTCGTGTCCTTCGGCGGCGTGACGACGCCTTTGGGCGGCGGCCCTGCGTCCTTCGCCGGCGGGGGCACCACGTCCTTCGGCGGCCGCACCAACATGTCCTGCACCGGCCGCACGTCGACCTTCGGCGTTGGGGCGGACGGCGCCGTCGGCTTCTTCGCGGGATGCTTCGTCTCGATTGCCGGCGGCTTGGTCTCGACCACCGGCGGCTTGGTGTCGTGCAC